>DASQSP010000258.1:0-16414 GCA_035642355.1 Occallatibacter sp. | reverse complement strand
TGGCCGCGGAGCCGGACGGAGTGTTCGAGTTGCCGTGGCATCCGGCGGCGGCGAGAGCGAGAGCAAGCAAGAGCGAAGTGCGAGGGAAACTGTTCATGCGATTCCTCTCCGCTTGGTTGGATGCGCTCCACGGGCTTCGAGGAGACCTTGCGCTCGTTCGGGCGCTTACCGCGAAGACGCCTTGCAGCTTAGCGGGCTGGACCGCGGCTCCGGCTACGCGGCGCCTGCGGGTGCAGCGTCTCCTGGCACAGCGGCGAGTTCTGTCCGCGCTCCAGGCTGCCCACGACATCGGTGGCGAGGCACAGGCGGCGTTTCATGGCCTCGGCGTCCTTGTTGGAAAGCAGTTGCGTGCGGTCGACATGGCTCCACGGATCGACGTCGTACTGGTAGAGATAGTCTTCCGCCGGTTTTTGATCGCCGTAGTCGAAGTGGCTCCAGTTGGCCAGCAGCTCGTGGCCGTTGGGGTCGGCCAGCAGCGCATAGACCTGGGTGATGGCCACGCCGGGAGGCGGGTTTGCGCTGGACAGCGGAACGGCCTGCGCTCCGCGCAGCCAGCGAGCGTTCCAGGCATGTACGCGGATGTCGTAGTAGAACGCGGTGAAGTAGGTGGAGGCGTCGCACTGGCGGCAATCGTCGTAGAGCGCGCCGAGTTCGCGCGGAGCGCCGACGGCGAACAGCATCCAGTCAAGAAAGCGCAGGTTGACGCCGCTCAGCAACGGCGTGACGGCATGGCTGGTGAGCGAGACGCTCCAGAGGCTGAACGTGTCACTGGAAGGCAACGCCTGTGGCGCGGCGCGCAGCGTGGTGACGACGAGGGCGGCATCGTATTCGACGCCGATCTCGCGGATGGCGGTCCATTTCTCCGTGGCGAGCGCGCGCGTGACCCAAACCACTGTGTCCTGATCGGCGGGCGCGTGGAAATCGATCCAGTGAAAAGTATCCGGGGCCTGCTGCGCCGGCGATGCTACGCTGCACAAAAAGAAAAGGCCAATCCAATAAAGTCTTCTCAACGTTATGCCAGACGCTCCAGGAGCTGTTCGAATTTCTCGACCTTTTGCCGTGTTCCCCTGGCACTATCGCGTGCTGCGCCATACAAGCCTTTCAACGCACGCCACATTTCACGCTGCTGAGGCGTGGGCTCGGCTGGAACGCCTTCTGCAAAAACCTCAAAAACCTCGCGGCTTCCATCGAGCACGCCGAAATAATAGGAAGTCATGACGGATCGTGGCACAGGAACTTCGGCGATCTGTGCGAATTGCCCGTCCTCGAACTCCGCTTTGAACGCCTGGCCGGGACCTTCGCCCCACGCACCGAGTTGTCCGGCATCCACCCAAGTCACCTTGCCGGAAGTCGTCAACTGCATGAGCTTTCCAGCCAGTCGAGTCGCTGTTTCTTCTGCATTCATGGCTTTTCCTCATCTATATCGCGATTCAGAACGCCGGTCACGCTGCTTACCAGTCTTACCACTCGCTGCGCATCCGCAATCAAGCTATTTTTGTCTGCACCAGGCTGTATTCTCCGTGATGCCGTAGCGACAAGTTCCGATGCCATTTCCAGCTTACCGCCTTCAACGCCAAGGAATCCACGATAACGCTCCCGCGCACTGCTACAAATTGAGATAAATCTCGGAGCAATATGAAGTGCGAGTTCATCTCGTTCCATCTGAAGCGCGGTTGAAAAATCCAATGCCAGACCAAGCACTCGGTTGATATCTTCAGCGGAGTTTCGTTGGTATACAGCCCGCCTGGCCTCCTGGGCAGCGCTCTTTGCGCCGGTCGCTTGCCAGATAGCCCCGACTGTCAATGCCAGGCCTGCCAATCCGACTCCAGCGTTCGACCAGTCAAACCAATCGCGGACGATCATCCATTCCTTCTCCCCGAAAGAATAGCGCACAAATCGCGACCAGGCTACAGGCCTAATTTGCTCCACAGCGCATCGACTCGGGCTTTAGTTGCGCGGTCCATTTCGATCATGGCCGGCCAGGGGCGGTGGAAGCCCTCAGCCTTCCACTTGCGTGTGGCATCGACGCCCATCTTCGAGCCGTAGTTGGGAAGGCGCGAGGAGTGATCGAGCGAATCGACCGGGCCGAGAGTGAACTGAATGTCGCGCTCGGGGTCGATGTTGTTGGCCACGCGCAGCACCACTTCGGCAACGTCGTGTACATCGCAATCCTCATCGACGACGACGATGCATTTGGTGAACATGGCCTGGCCGAGGGACCAGATGGCGTGCATGACCTTGCGCGCCTGGCCGGGATAGCTCTTGCGCATGGAGACGATCATCAGGTTGTGGAAGACGGCCTCGACGGGCAGGTGAACGTCAACCAGCTCGGGGATGGTCATCTTCATCGCGGGGAGAAAGATGCGCTCGACGGCTTTGCCCATCCATGCATCCTCCATGGGCGGCTTGCCGACGATGGTGGCGGCGTAGATGGGGTCGCGGCGATGGGTGATGCAGGTGAGATGGAAGACCGGGTAGTCGTCGGTCATGGTGTAGAAGCCGGTGTGGTCGCCGAAGGGGCCTTCGCTGCGCAGCTCGCCGAGTTCGACGTAGCCTTCGAGAATAATTTCGGCGTGGGCGGGCACTTCGAGATCGACGGTTTCGCACTTCACAATTTCGACGGGCTTGCCGCGCAGGAAGCCCGCGATCAAGAACTCTTCGACCTCAGGCGGTGCGGGGACGATGGCGGAGAAGGTTGTCGCCGGGTCGGTGCCGATGGCGACGGCGACTTCAAGCCGCGAGCCTTTGAGATTGCCGAGCGTAACCTGGGGCAAGCCGCCGATGGGGCCGTCGGGGATGGAGATGGCGCCGCCCGCGGACTCGGCCATGGCGGCGGCGCTGGCGGTGCGGGGGTCGCCGGAGGCTTGCGCCTCGGCGGCGGCGCGCAGGGCGTTGCGGTAGTGCTCGGCGGCGACCTTCTGCCGCTGCCAGTGCATGCCGGTGGTCTGGCCGTCGTAGACCTGCATGCGATACATGCCGATGTTCCGCTTGCCGCTGCGCGGATCTTGGGTGTGTACGCAGGGCAGGGTGATGAAGCGGCCGCCGTCATGCGGCCAGCACTTGAGAATGGGAAATGCATTCAGGTCGAAACCCTCACGCAGAATCACTTCTTTGCAGGGCGCGTCTTTGGCGCCGACGGTTTTGGGGAAGGCGCTGGTGAGCGCGCCGAGCTGCGGCAGCATTTTGAGCTTGTCGAAGAGGCCTTCCGGAGCCTTAACGTTCATCAGGCCGGTGATGCGGCCGGCGATCTCGTCGAGCTTGTCGACACCGAGCGAAAGGGCCATGCGGCGCTCGCTGCCGAACTGGTTGATGAGAACCTTGTGGCCGGGATGGCCCTTGATGTTTTCAAACAACAGGGCCGGCCCGCCGGGAGCGTACTTCCCTTTCGTGGCCGTAGCCGCGCCGGCGCGCGAGCCTATCTTGCTGGCGCGGTCGGTGATCTCCGCGATCTCGAGCTCCGGCGAAACCTCTTCGCGGATGCGCTTGAGCTCGCCGTGCTTTTCGAGAGCCTTGATCCATTCGCGCAGATCGTCGTAAGCCAAGAGAGTGTGCTCCGTTCGCGGGGTCTGTTCCCTCTTCATACTAAGACCTCGCGCGCCACCCGGAGCGTGCCGCAGTTGTGCGCGGCTTACAACCGGCCGGCGGGATTGCCGGGCGCCAGGCTGAAGGCCGAAGCGGCCGCGCGCGGTGCGCAGCTTCGCGGCGCTGTAGTGGTTGCAGTGGTTGCGAAGGACCGCGTGACGTGCAGCCGGTCCATGACGATGGCGCGGGTGCGCAGGCCGCCGATCGTCGGCGGCAGCGCCGAGGGAGCGCGCTTGCGATCCACATAGATCACCAGCGCGGCCTCGCGCGGGTTGTCGAGGCTCTGCCCTACGCCGACGCCGAAAAATGCCGGATTGCGCGCGAGCAGCCCACGCGAAAGCAGCCCGCGCGCGACTTGCCGCTTGATCTCGAGAGCCTGATTGAGAACCGAGAGCGTCAGCGGAGCCGCACTCATGTTCGTCGTCGGCGCCACTCCCAGAGCCACGGCACGCGCATTCGTGACGATGGGGATCGTGCGCAGACCTGCGATCAGCGGTGGCACCTGCGCGGTGGCTCTGGCAGTGAGATAAATAACGATCGCCGCCTCGCCAGGACGGTCGCTGCTCTTGCCCAGGGCTGCGCCCAGCACGCCGGCGGTCGGATTCACGAGACGCTGCGCGACGACGAGGCCGCGGCGCACGCGGGCAATCTCCGCGCGCGCGAGCGGACGGGCCTGCGCGCCGGCGATGGTGCTGTCGCCATAGCTCAGGCAGCTCACCGGATGGTCCGCGCCGCCCACAAACGCCAGACCGCTGCCCAACTGCGCGCTCAGCTCGCCCAGCACGTCGCCCACCGGGTTGGCCATGCCCTGCCCCACGCCGGCGGTGTCGCGCCCGCCGGCGAAATACAGCCCCACCGGCTCGGCGTTCGCGGCATCCACCACCAGCGCGCCGGAATCCCCGGAGTCGCTGAAGTTGTTGCCGGCCAGGCCAATCTGATTGGTGAAGGTCTTGGTCAGGTAGGGCCGCGTCTCCGCGCAGTCGCGGAAGTAGTCGACCGCGATATCGACGGCAACAGCGGTCACGCCGCCGCAGGTCAGCCCGGTGGTGCGGCCACTCTTGGCCACGCGCTGATCCAGCCGCGCGGCTTCTCCCTTGCCCCCGCTCGACGAGATGCCGGGAGGCGCGGCGGCCAGCGTTCCGTCCGGCTGGCGCGCTCCCAACTCCAAAATGCGTCCGGCAGGATCAACCGAGTGCGAGGCGACTTCGGCAATCGCGGCGTCGGCATTGGTCGCGGCGGCGCTCAACGGCAGCCATCCGGTCAGCGATCCCACCTGTGCCGCGCCCGCGGCGGTGCAGTTGTTGTCGATCAGCCCCGGCTGCAGCACGGCATCGCCGGCGCTGGCGTGATCGCTGCGGGCCAGAACGTGATTGTTGCTCAGGATGTACTGCCGCCCTGCCGCATCCGCAAGCAGTGCGCCCAGCGTGCCGCTGCAGCAGTCCACAATTGTTTCGCCGCGCGCATCGTAGTCGCTGCTGTTGCCGCCGGAGCCGCCCAGCAGCATGGGCGCGGGCATCTGCGCCTGATGCGCCGCGGGGTTGCTGGCAATGCCCGTGGCGTTGAGCAGAATTGCAGCTTCGGCGCGCGCCGAGGCGTTGCCCGCGATGGCGACGACATACGTTACAGTGTTGGCCGAGATCGCGGACGGAGCTGTATACGTGACCGAGCACGCGGTGAAGGCGCGCGCGTTGCGCTGGCAGCTCTCCGCGCCCAGCGTGCCCGCTCCGCCACTGGAGCCGTTGGGCGTGTCAGACAGTGCGAAGTGCACGCCCGCGCCGCCGCCCGCTTCGGCCAGAGTTCCCGTGAGCGTGACGGAGCCGCCGGGACCAAGAGCCGCATTCTCCGGCGTCAGCGGCTGCTGAAAGCCCGGCGCAAGGGTCAGCACCGCGGTGGCCTGCACGGATGGATCGGAGCGGAGCGCGGCGGTCACGGCCACAATCGCGCGGTCCGCGGTGAGAAAGGTGGGCGGGGAGTACTCTCCGCTTGCGGTGATCGTACCGGGGCCCGCGTTGGGGTCGCCGCCGGAGAGCGACCACACCACACGGGCCGCGCCGCCGCCGTTCAACGTCGCGGCAAAGCGCTCGACAGCTCCGCCGCGCGAATTGGCCGCATTACAGCCCACGCAGTTGGTGTCGATATCCGCGGTGCCGGGGGAAACGGAGAAGACGGGATTCGCTGGGTGCGCCGTGATCGCGCGGCCTCCGCAGCCGGCCAGGGCGAGAACCGCAGCCGCCAGGGCCACCGCGGACGTTCGGCTGTATGCACGGCCACAAACTCGGCCATCAACGGCCTGCTGTCGCGAGATTTTAGCGGGAGAACTCAAGGGTCAGGTCAACTGCGTTGCTTCAGGCGTCCAGAGTATCGCACTCGCTTGCACCTGCGTGCGCGCTGCGACAGGCGATGGGCGGCGGTTGCTTGACGAACGCTAATCGACCGTCAGCACCAGTTTGCCGAAGTGGCTGCCGGACTCCATGCGATGAAAGACCTCGCGCGCGGCGGTCCACGGAGCGCTCTCCAGAACCGGGCGCAGCGCGGCCAGCGTGATGGCGCGGTTCATCTGCTCGAAGTCGCGCCGCGAGCCGACATAAATCCCCTGAACGCGAATCTGCTTGTGCAGGATGAGCGCGATGGGCAGCGGCGCGGCGGTCTCGTCCAGCACGCCGATCTGCGCGATGGCCCCGCCCATGCGCACCGCGCGCAGCGAGCGCGGCAGCGTGCCCGCTCCGCCCACTTCGACCACCAGATCCACGCCCTCGCCCCCGGTCTGCTCCATCGCCCAGCGATCCCACTCCGGCGTGGTGCGGTAGTTCAGGCCCGCATCAAGCCCCAGTGCGTAGGCTCGCTCCAGTTTTTCGTCGCTGCCGGAGATGCCGAGCACGCGCGCGCCCATCATCCGCGCAAACTGCAGCGCGAAGATTGAAACGCCGCCCGTGCCCTGCAGGAGCACCGTGGAACCGGGCCGCGGATTGCCCACCGCGAGAGCGTTCCACGCGGTCACCGCGGCGCAGGGCAGCGCGGCAGCCTCGTCCAGCGAGAGATGCGGCGGCACGGCGACCAGTCCAGTCGCGGCCAGCACCACCGTATCGGCCAGCATGCCGTCGATGTCGCCGCCCAGCGCGCCCGCGGATTTGGCGCGCGTGAGCTCGCCCTCCATCCAGTTCTGCATAAAGATGCCGGCCACGCGGTCGCCGGGTTTCCAGGCCGTCACGCCGGGCCCCACCGCGTCCACCACGCCCGCGCCATCGGAGCACGGAATGCGCGGCATCTTGAGCTTGGGGTTGTAAAGGCCCTTGACCATGAGCAGGTCGCGGAAATTCAACGCGACCGCATGCACCCGCACCCGCACTTGCCCGGCGCCCGGCTCCATATCCGAACGCTCCACAAGCTCTAAGGAATCGATGCCGAAGGAAGGAATCTGCCACGCGCGCATGTTGCTGCTCCCCAGGCTGCGCGCGCAAAAAACAAGACGCCGCGCGGGCCAGCCCCGTAGAATGAAGATATGGCTCGTGGATGGGAAAGTAAATCCGTGGAGGAGCAAAAGATGGCGATGGCCTCAGAGGCAACGGCTGCAGCAGAGCCTGGATCTTCGGCAGTGGAAGAGGCCAGGCGGCTGGCCAAGCAGAATACGGCCAACCAGGCGCGCCGCAAGCAGGAACTGACCCTGCAGCGCGAAAACATCCTCTCGCAGCGAACCTCGAGCCCCGCGCGCCGCACCGCGCTCGAGGCCGCGCTCAAACAAATCGAGGCCGAGCTCGAGGCCCTGGAATAGCGCCCTTAGCCTTCGCGGTGAAACAGCAGCGAGTTGGCCTGCTGCAGCGGCGTCATCGCCACGCGCGCGATGTTCACATGCGCGGGGCGGCTCGCGGCCCACACAATCGTCTCCGCCACATCTTCCGGAGTGAGCGGCTTCACGCCCTTATAAACCTTGGCCGCCCGCTCGCCGTCGCCGTGGAAGCGCACCAGGCTGAAGTCGGTCTCCACCATGCCGGGGTCCACGCTGGTCACGCGCACCGGCGTTCCCAGCACATCCTGGCGCAGGCCATCGTTAATGGCGCGCTCCGCGGCTTTGCTCGCACAGTAGACCGCGCCGTTGGGATAGGTGAGCTCGCCCGCGGTCGAGCCAAGATTAATGACATGTCCGCGGCCCCGCGCCACCATGCCCGGCGCCACCGCGCGCGTGACGTAGAGCAACCCCTTCACGTTGGTGTCGATCATCTCGTCCCAGTCCTCGACCTTGCCGGTGTAGAGCTTTTCGAGGCCGCGGCTCAGGCCGGCATTGTTCACCAGGATCTCAATCTCGGCCCACTCCGCCGGCAGCCCGTCGATGGCCGACTGCACGGCGCGGTAGTCGCGCACGTCGAGCGCGATGCAATGCACCGCGGGCGCGCCCAGTTCCAGCGCGCGCGATGCAACATCCGCTAATTTGTCTGCGCGCCGCGCGGCCAGCAGCAGCCGCGCGCCCTCTGCCGCAAATGCAAGAGCCGTCGCGGCGCCAATGCCCGCGCTGGCGCCGGTGATAAAGACGATCTTCCCTCTAAAATTCATGATCCTATCCTAACCAACAGCGCGGCTGCCTGGTACCGTGACCAGATGATCTTGCAATCGCGCCGATGAATCTGGGTGCCCCAGGTCTCGCTTTTGAGACCTGGGAAACTACGAATCTTCATGGTCACGGTACTAAGGTTTGCGATGCGCTAGTTTCTGCGCGGTGCGGTAGAGGCCCGCCGCCCAGTCCTCCGCGGCAAACCCCGCGCGCTCGGCCTCGGCAAATATCTCCGCCAGATGCTCGGCCAGCCCCAGCGTGACGCCGCCGCCCGCAGCCGCCGCGCGAAACAGACCCATATCTTTCGCGCCCAGAGCGATGCTTGCGGCCGGCGCCTTGGGCGGATCGAGCATCACCTTGCCATAAGCCGCGTAGAACGGCGACTGGAACAGTGCGCTGTTCACCGCCTCAAGGAACGCGGCCGGATCGATGCCCTGCGCGGCGGCAAACACAAAAGCCTCGCCGATCGAATAAATCATGGTGCTGATGAGAAAGTTGCCGCCGATCTTGAGCGCGTGCGCCTGCGATGGCTCTGTGCCCACCACCGAAATGCCGCGCGAGAGCGGCTCCAGCAGCGGCCGCGCGCGGGCAACGTCCTCGTCGCTTCCCGCGACCACGATCCAGAGTTTCCCCGCCTCGGCAATGTTGGGCCGTCCAAATACCGGCGCGGCCACGTAGCGCTGACCGCGCCGCGCGTGCTCGGCGGCGAGCCGCTGGCTGAGCGCGACGCTGATGGTGCTGCACGAGATGTGCAGCGCGCCCGGAGACAGCGCGTCCATCAGCCCGTTCGCGCCAAACAGCACCTCTTCATGCGCCGCATCGTCAAACAGCATGGTGATCACGGCGTCCGCGCCGAGCTCGGCCTCCGCCGGCGTGGCCGCTGCGATTGCACCCTCATGGATCAGCGGCTTGGTGCGCGCCTCGCTCCGGTTCCACACCGATAATTCATGGCCGGCGGCGAGCAGGCGCAGCGCCATCGGCGTGCCCATCGCGCCCAGTCCCAAAAATCCGATCTTCATGGCGGAATCACTCCTTGTGGTTTCCATACTAGGTCAGATTGGCGAAAGCAAAACTTCGAGAGAGCGCATACAACGCGAATCTGCTGGTGTGGCACCGCGCGCTTTCTTTATTGACCACTGCACCGATATATATCTCCGTCGCGACAAGGTAAATTTGCTGCCGTGACTAATGTCAGTTTTGAACACCGAAATAGTACTTAAAGTCCGTGGACTTATTGTCATCAAGACTGATTCCATATTCAACATGGTCAAAACAAGTGATGCGCAAATCAAGCAGCGCTTCGGTGAACGTGTGCGCGAGCTGCGAAAAGAAAAGGGGCTTTCGCAAGAGGGACTGGCTCTCGCCTGTGATCTGGACCGAACGTATGTTGGCGGTGTTGAGCGCGGCGAACGAAACGTCAGCTTGCTTAATATTCGGAAAATTGCTGACGCTCTGAGCGTGTCCGCGCGGGAGCTTTTCTGATGGCGGGCGCTCGTGGTTCTCTTAACCTGCAAGAGACAATTGCGTTCGTGGGCCAATTCAAATCGATCCATCCAGACGCAAATAAGGCTGATATAGAAGAAACCCTGCTGCGTAACATCGGTGGAACGAAAGAACGATCCGTAATCGTGGGAAATGGCTTCGCGCTGCGTCTTTGCGAGGCTAATACGCCGTCGTTTTCTAACGTGGTTCTCTCTCTTTCCGCTCTTCAAAAGTACGACGCCCTTCCAATGGTGGTTTGTATAATCCGACCCAGCCGTGCGGACTTTCGCCTGGCAAATTCTACGTTCTTACGGCGCATCAGCCACAGCTCGCACACTCTTCGTGAAGACAACATCCGGGGTAGTTTCCTGGGTCATGACATCATGGACGAATTTGAGGATGTGCCGAATCTGCCCGAGCACTTTGAGAAATTGTTTGCCGTTCATAGCGAGTTCACCTGGGCTGAAAATGTGGTGAGGCTCGTCGAGGCGACAAACGCAATTGTGGGCCGATCTACTCGTTTCGACATTACGACTGAAGTTCTGGCCCGATTGATGGAAGCTCCAGGCAAGGCTGCACTTGCCCTACAAACGGCCAAGTTTCACGAAGTCGAGCAAGAATTGTCAGAGCGCATTGAAGCGCATCGCGACGAATTGCTCCGCGCAGCGGCCCTGGATAATGTTAACGTCCGAGGGAACACAATTGAGCAGACTATTACCGGCGAGGTGAATGCTCATCGTCTCGATGATCTGGTCTTTCCCCTAGCTGGCAACGTTCACCTTGTCGTCGATATAAAGACGAAGCTCCTGGATCGCGCCTCCGCACCGAAGGCGTACAATATCGACAAGATGCTCCATCTGTTAGCGCAAGGGGACAAAGTATTTGCGTTTTTCTTCATCGGCCTGAACGCAGCCCATCACTCCATCAGTACACAGCTAGTCTCGATCTTCGACCCGGTTATTGTTAGGGCAACACGGATTCAGACGCATTGGGCAGGTCGGCAATCGAGAGGTGTAACACAACTCACGGGAGATATAAGCCGCATTTTTGCGGGAGACTACCGCCCCAGTGTCGATGTCGATGAGGGACAGGAATTGTTGCGACTATTCGTCGAACGGTAACAGAGAAAGCTCGGTCTCACTTCTGATTTTGCTGCCGTTCACCACGTTCAACGTATTGCGTTCCCAAAACACACGGCCATGATACCCCTGAATCGAGTTCTCCGTGTCGGCCAGAAGTAATCGCTTTTCAGCGAGCATTGCAAAACTTTCGTCCAGTTCAATGCCGCAAAATTGGCGGCCTAATTTTTTGGCAACGACAGAGGAAGTTCCGCTACCGAGGAATGGGTCGAAGATCAGGTCATTTGGATTGGAGCTAGCGAGAATAATCTTCGCCATGGACTTTTCGCTCTTCTGCGTCGGGTGATCTGTATTCTCCGGCATGGACCAGAAAGGGATGGTTATATCGGTCCACAAATTTGACGGGTGCGTATCGCGGAAATTGCCGTCCTTAGTTTCCTGCCAATCTTTAGGGCCTCCGTCTGCGTGCCTGTACGGCGCAATCACTCGCCGCCGCAACTTCACAGCATCTATATTAAAAACGTAGTTGTCTGATACGGTGCAAAACCAAATATCCTCACTGGCATTTTTCCAATTTGTGAGCGCTCCTCGGCCCTTTTCTCTCTCCCAAGTGATGCGATTGCGAATCTCGAAAAACTCTGAAGCCGCTGTGAAGATGGAAGCGGACGATAGCCAGTCTCCGCAAATGTAAATCGTTGCTGTCGGCTTTAGCAGCCGCATGGTGGAACTGAAAAGGCTGCGGAGCCAGTCTGTGTATTGGTCCACAGGGATGCGAGAAAAGGTCTTCGCGCCAAATTTCTTATTCAAGTTGTATGGGGGATCCAAAATCAAGACATCTACGATCTGTGCCGGCAATTTAGGGAACACATCGAAGGAATCTCCGCAAATGGTTCTCCCAAGGAAGTTGTCCGCATGGAGCGCATCTGGTGAAAGAAGACGCGCCCGGAGCTGCGCGATTTCAGAAGCATTTGCCGTCAGCGTACGATTGCGGGGCGCACGTTTTCTGGAATCTCCGGTCTTGTGAAGTTGGGTTGGATTCGCCGATGCTGCCATTGATCTTTATCCTTCTAATATCTTCGATAGGAACTCTTCAACATTGGACCGGCGATATGGCAAATCACCAAAAATTGGCTCGGAGACGCGACGCCGCGCTACTGTGGCGGCGTCACCAGGTGGTGCGCGATGGCGAACAACGCCAGCTCCAGCCGCGTTGAGACGCCGGTCTTGTCGAAGATATTCGACAAGTGGCGCTTCACGGTCTCTTCGCTCAGAGTGAATTGCTTGGCGATGTCGCGGTTGCTGCAGCCTTCCACGATGCAGCCCACCACTTCGAGCTCGCGCGGGGTCAGGCCGTAGGTTTTCTGCGGCGGCGGCGTGGCCTGCTGCATCAGGTCGTGCAGCGCCGAGACAAGATTGACCACGCGCTTGCCGCCGATCCAGTAGTCGCCCGTGATCACGGTGCGGATCGCGGTCTTGAGGTGCCCTGCAAGCGCGTCCTTGAGCACGATGCCGCGCGCGCCGATGTGCAGCGCCTCGATGACCTGCTGCGTGGTGATGGTTGAGGTCAGCAGCAGGATCTTGACCGAGGGCGTGCCCTTCATGATGGCGCGCATGGCCTCGAGTCCCGGCAAGCGGGGCATCGCCACGTCGAGCAGCAGAATGTCCGGCTGCAGCTCGAGCGTCTGGGTAATCGCCTCGTCGCCGTCGTCGGCTTCACCGACTACGTCAAACCCCTCTTCGGCAGTGAGCATGTTGCGCACGCCTATGCGGACAACGGGGTGATCGTCCGCCAGTATGATTCGCGTCAGGCCTTCCACTGGAGCTTGTGTCCTCCGATCGATCTCGGAAGCGAGTCGGTATACGGCATTCACCGGTACAGGCAGAAGGGCAGGAGACACTGTCTCCCACAAAAATGCCCGTTCGCTTACGCAGGAAATTCTACCTTAAGCATACGCTCCAAATTCTCAGTGGCCGATTTCAATTCCAGCCGGATTGTTTCCGAGTTGCTTAATTCGTCACTCTCTGCCTCGAGCAATGCGCCCAGCCGCGCCGCCTGTCGCGCGCCGGCCATGCCGCAGCCGCCCTTGATGGTATGACCGATGCGCCGCACCTCGCCGGCATCGCGGCGGGTGATCGCCACTTCCAGCGCGGCATTGCGTTTGTTCAGGTCTGTCACCACGGCCGCATACACCTCGCGGACGGTAGCCTCCGGCATCATCTCCCGGAATTGGCTCAGAATCTTGGGGCTCACCACCGCATCATCCTCTTTTTGGGGTTTCTCCGCAGGCTTGCGGTTGTGCTCGTCCAGCAGTGTCTGCAGTGCTGCCGGGCCGAAGGGCTTCAGCAGAAAGCCGTCCACCGCGTTGCGCAAATCCTCCGGTGGATTGCTGCCGCTGATGGCATAAACGCCTGCGTGGCTGCGCGCGCGGAGCGCCTCCACCAGCAGTACGCCATTGAGCCCCGGCATCTGCACATCCACCAGGATCACCTGCGGCACGCACTCGCGGCGGTCCAGCATGGCTACGGCTTCACCGCCCTCGGCCGCGGTGTGCAGCGTGTAGCCGTTCAGGGTGAGGATGGTGGCAATGACCTCGCGGCTGATGAGGTCGTCATCGATCAGCAGCACGGTTGGATACGTACGATTCCCGCCAATTCCGAGCATCTTTCCGTTCCTCTCCCCTGCCTACTCGTCCTGATTTGAAACTTCGTGCAGCCAGCCGGGCGGCTTCAGCAGCTCGCGCGGCCGCGATCCGTCGGCGGGACCAACCAGCCCGTCACGCTCCATTAGATCGATCAAATGTGCGGCACGGCCGTAGCCCACGCGCAGCCTGCGCTGCAGCAGCGAAGTTGAAGCCTTGCCAAACTCGAAGACCAGCCGCACCGCATCGTCGAACATGGGGTCGTTCTCGTCTTCGCCGCTCGCGCCGCCCTCCGCGCTCGTCCGCTCGTCACGCGGCGACTCGAGGAAGCCTTCGGCGTATTCGGCAGCGCCCTGGTCCTTCCAGAAAGCCACCAGCGCGGCTGTCTCCTTCTCGCTCACATAAGGCGCGTGCAGACGCATCAGGCGGCTGGTGCCGGGCGGCAGAAACAGCATGTCGCCGCGGCCCAGCAGCGCCTCCGCACCGTTGCTGTCGATGATGGTGCGCGAGTCCACCTTGGTCGCCAGCCGGAAGCTGATGCGCGTGGGCACATTGGCCTTGATGAGTCCGGTGATCACATCTACGCTGGGCCGCTGCGTGGCCAGGATCAGATGAATGCCCACGGCGCGCGCCATCTGCGCCAGCCGCGTGATCGACTCTTCCACGTTAGCCCGGTCGAGCATCATCAGGTCGGCCAGCTCGTCGATGATGATGACGATGTAGGGCAGCGGTTCCTGATCCGCCCCATCTTCCGGTCCAAAGAGTGAAAGAGCGGAGCTCTCAAAAAGTTTGTTGTACTGGTCGATGTTGCGCACGCTGCGGCTGGCCAGCAGTTTCAGCCGGCGTTCCATCTCGCGCACCGCGTTGCGCAGCGCGTTCGCGGCCAGCTTGGGCTCCGTGATGATGGGCGTAAACAGGTGCGGAATGCCCTCGTACATGCCCAGTTCCACGCGCTTGGGGTCGACCAGGATCAGCCGCACCTGGCTGGGTGTGGTGCGGAAGAGAAGGCTCATGATCATCGCGTTGATGGCGACCGATTTGCCCGAGCCGGTCGATCCGGCGATCAGCACATGCGGCATGGAAGCAAGATCGGCCGTCACGATACGTCCGTTAATATCCTTGCCCATCGCCAGCGTCAGTCGAGATTTGGCCTTTGAGAACGTCTCCGACTCGACCACGTCGCGCAGGTGAATGGTCTCGCGGTCGTGGTTGGGAACCTGGATGCCGACCGTGCTCTTGCCCGCCATGCGCTCGATCAAAATACTTTCGGCGCGCATCGCCAGGCACAGGTCTTCGGCGAGGCCAGTCACGCGGCTGTACTTGACGCCGGCCTCCGGTTTGAACTCGTAAGTCGTGACCATCGGACCGGGATTGATCTGCACCACCTGGCCGCGCACGTCGAACTCGCCGCACTTCTCCACCAGCACCCGCGCCTCTTCGCGCAGTTCATCCCCGCGCACCGCCTGTGGTCCGGCGCCGGCATTGAGCAGCGTGCTGGCCGGCAGCTTGAAGCCGCTTACATGCTTGGGCGGAACCGTCGCGGCGCGCACATCGGCGTCTGCGCGCTCATGGATGGCGATGTCCTCAGCGTGCGCAAGCGCAGTCTGCGCAGCGGGCGCCGTCGCTGAAACAGGCGCGGGGCGCAGCGGGCGCATCTCGATGGGCGTTGCGGCAGGCTGCGAAGCCATCGGTTGCATGGCCTGCGAGGGCACGGCAACCGGCCGCAGCGGCGCAGTTGCAGGCGCGGCCTGCTCCCAGATGCTGGGGCGGCGCGCGAGCGGCGGCGCGGTAATCGGCCCCGCCGCAGGCGCGGCCACACGCTGGAAAGCGGGAATGTCGTCGACCGGGTCGAGTTCGGCGGAGCGATCCTTGCGGCGAAAGAGCGAGCCGAGGCTGAAGCTGCGCTTCACCGGCGGCTCCGAGGTTGCGGCGTCGTCAATGGACCCGCTGAAGAGGCGCTGGTCGGGGCCCGGCGACTGCTGCTCGGCGCGCACCGCATCCGCTTCGGCGCGGCGCTCGGCGCGCTCTTCGCTCCAGTTGCGCCAGCGATCGTTGAGCGAGAGAACATGCACCCAGCGATCTTCGATGAATTGCTTGATCGTCCAGAAGCTGACGGCGGAGGCAAAGTAGAGGCCGGCCAGGGCAAGCACGCCGGCCACCAGCCACGCGCCCTGCGTGTTGAGATAGAGCACCAGCGCGCCCGCGATCAGGCGGCCTATCACGCCTTCCACCGGCACCGCGTGCAGCCAGTGCCAGCGCCACGGCAGCAGGCCGAAGATCGCAGGCGTAAACGCCAGCGCCAGCGCGCAGCCCAGCCAGCGCAGCCACACCGTGCCGCCGGAACGCGAACGCATCCAGCCCCACGCCAGCCCGCCCAGCCACAGCGGCAGCAGAAACGCGCTGACCCCGAGGGCCTGCAGCATCAGATCGCCGAGCGTTGCGCCAAAAAGGCCGATCCAGTTATGCACGGCGCTGGGCAGCACCCCGTCGGTCGCGGTGTTCAGCGACGGGTCGACGGCATGATAGGTAGCGAGAGAGAGGAAAAGGAGGAGCGAAGCGAGCGCCAGCACCAGCCCCATAAACAGGTTCATGGCGCGGCTGCGCGTCGGCGACAGAGCAATCGGAATCGTCTTCATGTGAGGGATGTCTCCGCGCGTTCCGGCCTCGCCCGTACGTGCGCGAGCCCTTCCCGAGCGGATGGGCGAATCCCAGAGCAGCTCCTATTATCGGGGGCCGCTGTACCGATTCCCGGCAATTCCCGGCAGGGGGAATCTCCGGCATTACCGGAGCAGCCGCTCAAACTCCGAGGATGCGCTTGCCCAGCGCGAGCAGCAGAATGCCGAGCACGATGCGATAGATGGCGAACACCGTGAAGCCGTGCTTGCGCACCCAGGCCAGAAACCACTCCACGACGCCCAGCGCGACGATGAACGATACAGCGAAGCCGATGGCCAGCACGATCCAGTGCTCGCCGGTCATCTCGACGTGGGACACAGGCAGCGCGCCCTTGCCGGGGTGCAGCTCCTTGAGCAGGTCATAGCCCGTGGCAGCCAGCATGGTCGGAATCGAGAGCAGAAAGCTGAACTCCA
>DASQSP010000257.1:0-22726 GCA_035642355.1 Occallatibacter sp. | reverse complement strand
TTGGTGGAGCCATTGCGCCTGGTGAAAGACGAAGCCGAACTCGCCATCATGCGCGAGGCCGCGCTGATTGGATGCAGGCTTTTCGAGCACATGCTGGGCTTCCTGAGGCCCGGCCTCGCCGAGTTCGAAGTGGCTGCGGAGTTGGAGTATCAGGCGCGGCGCGCCGGTGCCGAAGGCATGTCGTTTGAGACTATCGTCGCCTCGGGCGCGCGGTCCGCTCTGCCGCACGGCCGCGCTACGGCCAACCGGCTGCCGCGCAGGGGGTTTGTGACCCTCGACTTCGGTATAATCCGGGAGGGTTACTGCTCCGACATGACCCGCACTGTTTATCTTGGCAAGCCCGCCCCGAAGGAGCGTGCAGCCTATGAGGCGGTGCTGGCGGCGCAGGAATCTGCCGTGGCGGTGGTGATTGCCGGAGTGCGGTGCGGTGATGTTGACGAAGCAGCGCGTAGCGTTCTACGCCGCGCCGGGTTGGCGGATTGGTTTACACATTCGACGGGGCACGGTGTGGGCCTTGAGATTCATGAGTCACCTCGCATTGGCGCGGGACAGACTTCGCGGCTCGAGGCTGGCATGGTCATCACGATTGAACCGGGGGTTTATCTGCCGGGTGAGTTTGGTCTTCGCATCGAAGATATGGTGGCGGTCACCAGGACCGGCGGTGAGGTTCTCACCCCCGCTCCTAAAGCATTGATCGAGTTGTAAGAAGCCCGCCGCAGAGCGGAGAGACTAGGAAAGAATGAAACCACAGGACATTGAGGATCTGAAAGAGCTGATCGAGTTTCTCAAGCAGTACCAGGTCGCGGAGTTCGATCTTGATCGCGGAGACCTGAAGATTCGGCTCAAGTTCACGCAGCCCGCGACCGCTGCCGCCAGCCTTACGGATCTGGCCCGCGCCCTGGCTACCGCGGCTCCCGCGGGCGCTGTGCTTCCGGTTGCCGTTGGCGCTCCGGCTCAGGCAGCAGCCGCGCCCGCTGCTCCGGCGGAGGAGGCGCTGCACATCGTCAAATCGCCCATCGTGGGCACCTATTACGGATCGCCGTCGCCCGGCGCATCGGCCTTCGTCTCTCCCGGCGATCATGTCGAAAAGGGCCAGGTCATCTGCATTGTTGAAGCCATGAAGCTGATGAACGAGATCGAGGCCGACGCCACAGGCGAGATCGTCAAGTGCATGGTCTCGAACGGCCAGCCCATCGAGTTTGGGCAGCCGCTGTTCTCCATCCGCGCCAGCTAGCTGAAGGGAAGAGCGGCATCGCCGCGTGACATACGCCAACTCCGCTAGCTTCGCTTTTGTGCTAGCTCCGCTCGTGAAGGATATGCATGTTTCGTAAGGTCCTGGTTGCCAATCGCGGTGAAATTGCGCTGCGCGTCATCAACGCCTGCCGCGAGCTCGGCATCCGCACCGTTGCCGTCTACAGCGAGGCCGATCGCAATTCTCTCCATGTTCGCTTTGCCGATGAGGCCATCTGCATTGGCCCGCCGCGCCCCGCCGACAGCTACCTCAACGTGCCCGCCGTCATCTCCGCGGCGGAGATTGCCAACGTTGATGCCATCCATCCCGGCTACGGCCTGCTGAGCGAGAACGCCAACTTCGCCGAGGTCTGCCGCGCATCCAATATCAAATTTATTGGCCCGCCGCCCGAGGTGACGCGGCTGATGGGCGAGAAGGAAAAGGCCCGCCAGGCGATGAAGAAGGCCAAGGTGCCGATTCTTCCCGGCTCCGACGGCGTGATTGCGGATACCGACGAGGCGCTGATGATCGCGAAGAAGATCGGCTACCCCGTTATTCTCAAGGCCAAGGCTGGCGGCGGCGGCCGCGGCATGCGCATTGTGCGCTCGGCCGAAGAGCTGCCGAACCTCTTCCATGCGGCCAACACCGAGGCGGCCAACGCCTTCGGCAACGGCGAGCTCTACATGGAGAAGTTCATCGAGCAGCCGCGCCACATCGAGTTTCAGATTCTGGCCGACGAGCACGGCAACGTGACCACGCTGTTTGAGCGCGAGTGCTCCATCCAGCGCCGCCATCAGAAACTCATTGAAGAAGCGCCATCGTTGCAGGTGACGCCGAAGATTCGTGAAGACATCAGCAAGACTCTGGTGCGCTGCCTGTCGGAGATCGGCTACCAGAACGCCGGCACCATCGAGTTCCTGATGGACGAGGATGGCCAGATCTACTTCATCGAGATGAACACGCGCATCCAGGTGGAGCACCCGGTGACCGAGTTCATCACCGGCATCGATCTGGTCAAGGCGCAGTTGCGCATTGCATCGGGAGAAAAGCTGTCGGACATTCTGCCTGCCAAGCTTGAAATGCGCGGCCACGCCATTGAGTGCCGCATCAACGCCGAGCACCCCAAGAAGTTCACCCCATCGGCGGGCAAGATCACAGCCTTCAACGTACCCGGCGGCACGGGCGTGCGCGTGGATACGGCGCAATACGCCGAAGGCGTGGTCCCGCCGTATTACGACTCGCTGATCGCCAAGCTGATTGTGCATGGCGCGGACCGCGCGGAAGCCATGGCCCGCATGGAGCGCGCTCTCTCTCAGTTCGTGGTGCAGGGCATTGAGACGTCGATCCCGCTGCACCAGGCCATCTTTCAGGATGAGGATTTCCGCGCTGGCAATTTTGATACGAAGTTCATGGAGCGGTTTTTGGCGAAGCAGGCGGAGTAGGGACTGAAGCGATATTCATGCCCGTTTGCGCTGCCGAAGCATCTGCCTGTGGAAAACTTTCCTCAATGATTATCGCTTTTTCTTCGCCTATTCATCGGATTTGGGCTATGCTGGGTTCGGATTCGGGAGGGAACGAACGATGAACATTCAAAACGAGCTTGTTTTGGAACTGGACCGCGAAGGCGCCAAGACCCGCAAGGTGCTGGAGGCGATCCCCGATGGCGCGGACTTTGGCTGGAAGCCCCATGAGAAGTCGATGACACTGGGCGCGCTGGCCGGCCATGTGACGGATATGACCCGCGACTGGGGACTGCACACCCTCACGCAGGACAAGCTGGAGTTTGCCGCCGATCACAAGTTTGAGCAGTACCGGCCCACCAGCCGCGCGGAGTTGCTGGAGCGCTTTGACAAGGGCCTGGCCGCGACCCGAGCGGCGCTGGTGGCCATTGCGCCGGAGAAGTGGGACCAGAACTGGCAGTTCGTCTTCGGCGGGCAGGCCTGGATCGATCAGCCTCGCTATCAGGTCTTCCGCGACTACGTTCTCAACCACCTGGTGCATCATCGTGCGCAGCTCGGCGTCTACATTCGCCTGCTGGGCGGCAAGGTTCCCGGCTGCTATGGGCCCTCGGCGGACGAAATGTAAGCTCCGGCGCGGGACGAAGATGTGGACGAGCGGGCGCGGACCTGACAAGACGCGGCCAGGGCCGTTAAGTTGAAGACATGCCGTTCTCGTTCCCGCGGGTCTACCCGATTCTTGATTCATCCTTTATTCCCGCCGCCGGGCGAGCCGGGTTTCTTCGCGCGCTGGGCCATTCGCTGACAGATGCCGGCGTGACTCTGCTGGAATACCGCAACAAGAACGGCTCGGATGCGGAGATCCTGGCCGACGCGGAGATTCTGCGTGAGGCTCTGCCTGCGGGAATGGTAAAGCTGATCCTCGATGACCGTGTCGATCTGGTCGTGCAAGCCGGGTTCGACGGCGTACATGTGGATGCGGGGGATTGCTCACCGAGTGAGGCACGCGCGCTGCTGGGGCCGCAGCGCATCGTGGGCACGTTTGGCGGCAGCGAGGCGCTGGTCCCGGGCATTCTCGGCGAGCCGGTTGACTACTTCTCGATTGGCCCGATTGGCCACTCGACGACCAAGCAAACATTCAAGCCGCCGATCGGCATTGGAGGCGTGCGACGACTGCGCGCCGCGGCCGGCCCGGAGCCGATTCTAGTGGCCGCCGGCGGCGTGACGCTAGCTCTTGCGCCGCGGCTCATCGAGGCCGGAGCGAACGTGGTCGCGGTCTCCGCTGCGCTTTTCTCGGCAGCCAATCCCGCTCAGGAGTTTCGCCGCTGGATGGCGGCGATGGCCTGAACGAACCTCTCACCCATTCGCGCGTCAAATACTACGAGACATTCACACTCATTTGAAGTAAAACCGAGCAAGGTGACGACCTCAGACCGCACTACCTCAAACTCCTCTCCGCAAGCGTCAGCCACGGGACTGGTCCAGACCCTGGGCCTGTTCAGCTCGACGGCCATCGTTGCGGGGTCCATGATCGGCTCCGGCATCTTTCTTGTTGATGCGGACATTGCACGCGGCACGGACTCGCCCGCGCTGTTGCTGGCCGCGTGGCTGGTGACGGCGGTGATGACGATCATCGGAGCGCTGAGCTATGGCGAACTGGCTGCCATGATGCCCAAGGCCGGGGGCCAGTACGTTTATCTGCGCGAGTCGCTCGGGCCGCTGTGGGGCTTTCTCTATGGGTGGACGCTGTTCCTCGTGATCCAGACGGGCACAATCGCCGCGGTGTGCGTGGCCTTTGGCTAATTTCTCGGCGTCTTCTTCCCGACCATCTCGACAACCCACTGGCTGTGGCATATCGCGCATGTGCCGGCGATCCGGGTGGGGCCGATGGTGCTGGGCAACATGGAGATCGGCGTGAACACGGCGAATCTCACCGGCATCGTGATTGTTGTCCTGCTCGCGATCGTGAATGTCTTCGGGGTCAAGCTAGGCGCGCTGATTCAGAATGTGTTCACGACGGCGAAGGTGCTTTCGCTGCTGGGGCTAGTGGTGCTCGGCATCACCGTGGGCCGCAATGCAGTTGCGTGGAATGCGAACTTCGGCCCTGGCCTTGCGGAGTTCTGGCGCAATGCGGGCTGGTATGCGATGCATCCGGTGCAGGTGGGCATTGGCGGTCCCATCGTGCTGGTCAACGCGATGGTAATTCTCGCGGTGGTGCAGGTGGGCTCGCTGTTCTCGGCCGATGCGTGGAACAACATCACGTTTACGGCCGGCGAGGTGAAGAATCCCCGACGCAACATTCCGCTCTCGCTGATTTTAGGCACCGGCGGCGTGCTCGTGCTTTATTGCATGGCAACGCTCGCATATCTGCTGGTGCTGCCCATGCACGGCGATCCGCATGGCGTCACGGCGCTGGCGCGGGGACTGCAGTATGCGTCGGAAGATCGCGTGGGCACAGCGGCGCTTGAGGTCATCTTCCACTCCGGCGGCGCGTATCTGATGGCCGCGGCGATTCTCGTCTCCACCTTCGGCTGCGCTAACGGCATGACAATGGCCGGGGCGCGGGTTTACTACGCCATGAGCCAGGACGGGCTCTTCTTCAAATCCGTCGGCAATCTGCATCCGCGCTACCGCACGCCGGCCGTGGGACTGCTGGTGCAGGCCGCGTGGACAGCACTGCTCTGCGTCTCCGGCTCTTACAGCCAGTTGCTCGACTACATCATCTTTGCGGTACTGGTGTTCTACATTCTCACCATCGCGGGGCTCTTTGTTCTGCGTGTTAAACAGCCGGACACGGCGAAGCCCTACAAGGCTCTTGGGTATCCGGTGCTGCCCGCGCTCTATATCGCAATGGCGGCATGGATATGTATCGTATTATTGCGGTACAAGCCACAGTACACTTGGCCGGGGCTGGCGCTCGTCCTGCTCGGCATCCCGGTGTATCTTTTCTGGTCGCGCCGTTCCGCAAGACCTTTGGCGTAAGGTTCAGATACAGGACTTTTGAGGAGGAAGCGCGCATTCATGTCCAGGCTGTTTCGCATTAAACCCATGTCGATGCTCACCGCCGAAGCGAGCGAGCAGGGCGAGCACACGCTCAAGCGTTCGCTCAGCGCACTCAATCTGGTTACGCTCGGCATCGGAGCCGTCATCGGCGCGGGCATCTTCACGCTCACCGGCCAGGCAGCCGCGCTCCACGCTGGGCCTGCGGTTTCTCTCAGCTTCGTTCTTGCGGGCATCACCTGTGCGTTTGCGGGTCTCTGCTATGCCGAATTCGCCTCCATTATTCCGATCGCAGGCTCGGCCTATACCTACGGCTACGCCACGCTGGGCGAGCTTGTGGCCTGGATCATCGGCTGGGATCTGACGCTGGAGTATGCCTTTGGCGCGGCCACTGTCGCCTCGGGGTGGGCGGGCTACTTCAACAGCTTTATGCAGCAGGTAGGCATCGTGATTCCGCCCGCGCTGACCACTACCACGGGCAACGTTCTGGTCAGGTACCAGGGCATCTGGATCGACAGGATGTCGCTGCCGCCGGGCGTAAGCGATGCGGGGTTGCAGCATGTCACAGGCCTGTTCAACCTGATTGCGATCCTCATCGTTCTCCTCGTCACTACCATTCTGGTGATTGGGATAAAGGAGTCGGCAAACTTCAACTCCGCGATCGTTATCATCAAGGTCGGCATCGTCGGCGTTTTCCTTGTCGTCGGCGGCTATTATCTGTTCAAGCACCCGGCCATTGCCAGCGCTAACTGGCACCCCTTCATTCCGCCCGCGGATGGACACGGCAACTTCGGCTGGGGCGGTATTCCCACCGCGGCCGCATCGATCTTTTTCGCCTACATCGGATTCGATGCCGTTTCTACTGCCGCACAGGAAGCCAAGAATCCCAAGCGCGACATGCCCATCGGCATTCTCGGCTCGCTGGTTGTCTGCACCATTCTCTACATCCTCGTGTCGCTGGTGCTGACGGGCCTGGTGAGCTACAAGACGCTCAACGTGTCGGCTCCGGTGGCGCTGGCCATTGACGCAACGGGCGTGGGCTGGGGCTCGATCCTGGTCAAGATTGGCGCGATCTTCGGCCTGGCGACCGTGATGCTGGTGATGCTGCTCGGCCAGTCGCGCGTCTTCTACTCCATGTCGAAGGATGGCCTGCTGCCTAAGTGGGCGTCGGCGATTCACCCCAGGTTCCGCACGCCGTGGATCACGACCATCATCTTCGGCGCCTTCGCCGCCATTATGCCTGCTGTCTTGAACATCGGCGTGCTCTCGCAGCTCGTCAATATCGGCACGCTGCTGGCGTTCACAATTGTATGCGCAGGCGTGTGGATTCTTCGCGTCCGGCATCCCGGCATGGAGCGTCCTTTCAAAACGCCGCTGGTGCCTGTGGTGCCGATTCTAGGCATCCTCTCGGCCGTCTACCTCATGTCGCGCCTTTCCAGGGTTACCTGGATAGTGATGATTGTGTGGCTGCTGGTCGGACTCGTCATCTACTTCGGATACTCGACGAAACACAGCAAGGTGCAGGCGATGGCGGTTGCCGGGGAAGGCGATTGATCCGGGTATAGTTGTTTCACCCCATGAAGACGGCCTCCCTCGTGGAGGCCGTTGCTTTTTGGCAGGGAATCAGTGCTTGCCGGGAATTCAACAGTGAACTAAACTAAGTGAACTTAGTTTATGGAGGGGCGATGCGGACCTATAATATTCACGAGGCCAAAACTCACCTTTCGCGCCTTGTGGACGAGGCGGAGAAAGGCGAATCCTTCATCATTGCCAAAGCCGGCAAGCCCAAGGTCAAGGTGGTGCGCATCGAGGCCAAGCAGGAGAAGCCCATCCGGCGCATCGGCTTTCTGAAGGGCCAGATCAAAGTCCCCGACGACATCAAGACGCCCTTCGCCAAGGAAATCGAAGAGATGTTCTACGGTAAGGAATGAGGTTCCTCGTCGATACCCACTTGCTGCTGTGGGGCGCGGAGGCATCGCCACGGCTTTCGAGGATTGCCAGAGGGCTGCTTGGGAACCCGAATCATGAACTGATGTTCAGCGCGGCGAGCATCTGGGAGATCGCCATCAAGCATGGGAAAGGCCGCAGAGATTTTGCTGCCGAGCCGCATCTCTTCCGGGCTGCGCTTCTGCGGAGCAGTTTTTCAGAGATTGATGTGACCGGTATCCACGCGGTGACTGTCGCGGCCCTGCCGCCCATACATAAAGATCCCTTCGACCGCATCCTGATTGCCCAGGCGATGGTCGAAGGGATCACATTGCTGACGGCCGACCCTGTGATAGCCCGTTACCCTGGGCCGATCCGCAAGGTTTGAGGCTGGCCTGGCTCTATGCGGTTGTGGCGGTTGCGGGCGCGCACAACTGATCGAAGACGTGTACCAGCTCACCGGCAATCTGCTGCGCCGTGGCCTGCTCGATGACGAAGCGCTGCATCAGGTAGACCAGCTTGCCGTCGCGCATGACCGCAATGGCCGGCGACGTGGGTGGATTGCCCTCGAAGTAACCGCGGGCACGTTCCGTGGCCTCACGGTCCTGGCCTGCGAATACGGTGATGGCCTGATCCGGCTTGTGCGCGGCGTTGGCCAGCGCGAGGCGCACGCCGGGCCGCATCTTGCCGGCGGCGCAGCCGCAAATGGAGTTGACCACCAGCAGGGTTGTGCCTGGCCTGGCCAGGGCTGCGTCCACTTCTTCGGCGCTACGCGCTTCCTCGATACCGGCGCGAACCAACTCCTCGCGCATAGGAATGACCATCAATTCTGGGTACATGAATGCCTCCGGCAGAAGACTGCCCATCTCTATTCTACCCGCAGCGTGGGCAGTGTAGCCTTGATTGGATGCGCATCGAGGAAAACAAGGCGCTTGCGCCGCTGACTACCCTCGGCATCGGCGGGCCGGCGCGCTGGTTTGCCCGGGCGGCAAGCGAGCGCGATGTAGCTGAGGCGGTGCAGTGGGCGCGCGTCCAGCGGGTTCCGCTGTTTATCCTGGGCGGCGGCAGCAACCTGCTGGTCGCCGATCATGGATTCGAGGGTCTCGTTCTGCAGGTTGCGCTGGAGGGCATTGCGCGCACGCAAGACGGCGGAGCGCCGCTGTATCAGGTGGCGGCGGGCGAGCCGTGGGACCGATTTGTTCAGCGAGCGGTGGACGATGATTGCGCCGGCATCGAGTGCCTCGCGGGCATTCCCGGTACGGTGGGTGGAACGCCGGTGCAAAATGTGGGCGCATACGGGCAGGAGGTTGCCTCGACCATCGCCTGCGTGCGCGCCTTCGATTGCAGCATCGAGAACTTTGTCGAATTCAGCAATGCCGAGTGCGGGTTTGGGTATCGCCGCAGCCGCTTCAATACGACTGATCGCGACCGCTTCATTGTCACGCGCGTGGACTATCGTTTGACGAGCGGCGGTGCGCCAACTTTGCGCTACGCCGAGTTGCAACGCATGTTTGCCGGAGCGCCACAGCCAAGACTGACTGAAGTTGCAGAAGCGGTTCGGCGCATTCGCGAGACCAAAGGAATGTTGCTGGTCGAGGGGGATGCCAACTGCCGCAGCGCAGGCAGCTTTTTCAAGAACCCTGTCGTCACCGAGGAGCAGGCGGGACGCATCGCAGTTGTTGCGAGCCAGGCCCCGCCGCGTTTTCCCGCCGGGTCCGAGGTTGCCAGCGGAGTCAAGATTCCCGCGGCATGGCTCATCGAGCAGGCGGGGTTCGCCAAAGGCTATGCGCGCGGCACGGCCGCCATCTCATCCCGGCACACGCTGGCGTTGATCAATCGCGGCGGCGCGACGGCCGCGGAGATCGTTGCGCTCGCGGATGAAGTGCGGGACGCGGTGGAGCTGCGGTTTGGGATTCGGCTGGAGAGGGAACCTGTGCTGCTTGGGTTTGCAGACTAGCTTGACGTAAGCCGGGCCAGAATGCGCGCGCGCTCGGCGGCGAGCGCTACGGACGCGGGCCCGCGCGCCACGATTTGTCCCGCGCGCAGCAGAGCGACTTCGGCATCGCTCGCCCAGGCATCGGTTGCGTCGTGAGTCACAAGCACCGTCTGCACGCCGCGCTGGTGCAGCCACGGACGAAGGCGCGCGAGCAGCGCATCGCTGGCCTCGCCGTCGAGCGCGGAAAACGGCTCGTCGAGCAGCAGGAGCCGTGAATGCGGCGCCAGGGCACGGGCCAGTGCCACGCGCTGCGCCTCGCCGCCGGAGAGATCGCGCGGACTGCGGTTCGCCAGCTCGATTGCGCCGACCAGCGCAAGCATCTCTTCCACGCGGGAGGAACGCTCGCTCGGACCTAGCTTGTCGATTCCATACGCCACATTGGCCTCGACCGAGAGATGAGGAAAGAGAGCCGGCTGCTGCGCGACAAACGCGATGCGCCGGTGGCCGGGTCCGATGAATACATGATGTCCGGTATCGGTCAGTTTGCGCTGATCGAGAGCAATGCGGCCGCGCTGCGGCGATTCCAATCCGGCCATGAGCCGCAGCAGCGTGCTCTTGCCTGCGCCGGAGGGGCCGAAGATCACGGTCCACTCGGCGGTGAAGCAGTCCTCAACTTCGAGAAGCAACGCGCCGCGGCGCAGTGTCAGCGCGAACTCAAGCACGGCTGCCTCCGCGGGGGCGCACGCCGGTGTAGATGGCGGCCAGCGCGACCACGCTCAAGCCCAGCAGCAGCACCGCGGTGCGATTGGCGGCTGCGTAGTTGAAACTTTCCACCTGGTCGTAGAGCAGAATCGATAGCGTGCGCGTGGCGCCGGGAATATCGCCGCCCAGCATGAGCACAACGCCGAACTCGCCGACTGTATGCAGAAAAGTGAGCACTGCGGCAGCGAGCAGGGAGCGGCGCGCCAGCGGCACCAGCAGCGTTGCCACGATGCGCAGCGGACTCGCGCCGAGCAGTCGCGCCGCGTCGATGAGCGCGGGCTCGACCGCGGCGAAGCCCGTAACCAGTGGCTGCACGGCGAAGGGCAGGCTGTAGATAACCGAGCCCACCACGAGGCCGGAAAACGAGAATGCCAGCGGATGGCCGAGCACGGCTGTGATGCCCCGGCCCACGAACGTGCGAGGCCCCAGCAGAACCAGAAGTAAGAAACCAAGCACGACTGGCGGCAACACCAGCGGCAGAGCGGTGACGGCTTCGAGAATGGCCAGCCAGCGCGCGCGGCCCAACACCAGCAGCGCGGCCAGCGGAACAGCGATGGCAAGCAGAATCGCGGTGGTGAGAGCGGCGAGCCGCAGCGTAAGTGTGAGCGCTTGCCAGTCCATGTTTATTTCACGGGCGTCAGGCCGCTCTTGACCAACTGCGCCTGCACGGGCGGCGAGAGTATGAAGTCGAGCAACTGCTGCGCGGCTGCGCGCTGCGCGCTGTGCGCCATGATGGCCGCGCCCTGCTCGATGGGCGGATAGAGATCGCGGGGCATCACGAAGTAAGTACCGTTGGCCGCAAGGCGCGGCGTGAGCGCGGAGGTGAGCGAGATGAGCCCGGCATCGGCGTTGCCGGAGTCTACATATTGCGCGGTCTGCGCGATGTTACTCGCGATCACGAGGCGCGGCTTGAGGGCGTCATAGAGGTTGAGACTGGTGAGCGCGGCCACGGCGGCACGGCCGTAGGGAGCGCGGTCCGGGTTGGCAATGGCCAGCCTGCGCAGCGCGGGACTGCGCAGCAGCTTGAGCGAGGGCGGCGGCAGGGCGGCGTCGTGGCGCGTCCACAACACCAGAGTGCCGCGCGCGTAGGTCAGCGGGGCCTGGGGGCTTGCGGAGCCGCCGTCGGCGAGGTGTTCGCCGATCAGGCGCTGCGGGTAGCTCGCGTCGGCGGAGAAGAACACATCGAAGGGCGCGCCGTTTTCAATCTGTGTAGTGAGCGTTGCCGAGGCCTGGTAGGTGGCTTCGGCGGCGATGCCCGTGGCCTGACTAAATTGATCGAGAATCGGCGGCAGAACCGGCTCGAGATCGGCTGCGGCGGCCACGCGCAGCGGGGTTTGCGCGAGGGCGGCGCAGCAGGCTGCGAGGCCAATGGTGGCGAGGGTTATGGTTCTGAGCATGTTGACGATTCCGCCTCCGCGGAGGGCACGAGGTACCGTGCTCATTCTGGTAGGCTAACACCAAGCATGAACGACAATCTTCATCAGTTGCGCTGCTTTGGATGCGGGGATCGCATCTCCGGCTCGGCAGCGCGGCCCGACTTTCGCTGCGCCCGCTGCGGCGATCTTTTTGAGGTGGAATATGCCGGCTGGAACGCAGTCCGGGGGCCTGACCGGCCCAATGCCGGCGCGCTCAAGTGGCTGTGGCGCGAGCGCCGCGCCTCCTCCGAGATACTGGACCAGTCCGGCGTGTGGCGCTTTCGCGAGCTGCTGCCGATTCTCGACAGCTACGGCAACGCCGTCACTCTGCGCGAAGGCAACACGCCGCTCTACTCGCTGCCGCGCGCGGCCAAGGCGCTTGGCCTCGATCAGCTCTTCGCCAAGCATCAGGGGATGAATCCGACCGGCTCCTTCAAAGACACCGGCATGACCGCGGCGTTGAGCGTGGCCCGCGAGCGTGGCTTCGAGTGGGTGGCCTGCGCCTCGACAGGCAACACCTCTGCGGCCATGTCCGCCTATGCGGCGCGCGCGGGGCTGCGCAGCCTGGTGCTGATTCCAGACGGAAAAATTGCGTGGGGCAAGCTGGCGCAGGCCATGGACTACGGCGCGGTGACCTGCCAGTTGAAGAGCGACTTTGACGGCTGCGTTCGCGTGCTGACCACGATAGTGAATCGGGCGCCGATCTATCTGCTCAACTCGGTTAATCCGTATCGGCTCGAAGGGCAGAAGACGCCCGCGTTCGAGATCGCCGAGGCATTCGACTGGACGGTGCCCGATCATCTGATTGTGCCGGGCGGCAATCTGGCCAACAGCTCCGCGTTGGGCAAAGGCTTTCGCGAGTTGAAGGAACTGGGGCTGGTGGCGCGCATGCCGAAGATTTCGGTGATTCAGGCCGAGGGCGCGAACCCGCTGGTGCGCAGCTTTGCATCGAGCCAGGGGATGGCGCTGGTGTCCGTCGAGGCGCACACGCGCGCGACCGCGATCCGCATCGGCAATCCCGCGTCATGGCGCAAGGCAGTGCGCACGATTCAGGAGACGGGCGGCTGGTGCCTCGACGTGACCGAGGCCGAGATCGCCATCGCCAAGGCCGAGCTGGGCGCGGAAGGGCTGGGTTGCGAGCCGGCCTCGGCCGTCACACTCGCGGGCCTGAAAAAGCTACGCGCCGAGGGCAAGGTGGCGGCGGCGGACTCGGTGGTGCTGCTGCTGACCGGCCACACGCTCAAGGACGCGGACTACACCATCGACTTTCATCGCGGCACGCTACTTCGCGAGGAAGAGATCGCAGGCCGAGAGGCGGAAATCTCCACGCTGCGGCGCAATGCGATTGCCGTGGACGCAACGGCGGAAGCGGTGCTTGCGGCCATGAGGGAACGCGCGGGATGAGCGCCGCTGTATCGACGGAGAAGGACGCACTCAAGCTGCGGCTGCCTGCTACCTCGGCCAATCTAGGCTCTGGATTTGACGCCGTGGCCGTGGCGCTCGACTTCTTTCTCGAAGTCGACGCGACGCCTGCTGCCGCCTTCTCCATTGACGCGACCGGCCGTGATGCCGAACGCTGCGCACGCATCAAGGACAACCTGATTCTGGGCGTCTACGAGCGGCTGCTTGCGGAGAACGGCAGGGCCGTGACGCCGCTCGACCTCCGCATGCGTAACGAAATACCGCTGGGCATGGGCTGCGGCTCCTCGGCAGCCGGCCGTTTAGCGGCGATCCTGCTGGCCAATCACTTTGGCGGTCTGGGCTGGAACGACGAGCGGATTCTCGAAGAGGTGGCGGCGCTCGAAGGCCACCCAGACAACGCTTCTGCCTGCTTGCTGGGCGGTTTCGTGGCGGCCTCCTGCGCAGGGCGCGCTGTGCATGTGGCGCGTGTGGAACCACCCGCTGACTGGCGGGTGATCATGGCTCTGCCGCCCGCGCCGCTTGCCACCAGCAAGGCGCGCGCCATTCTGCCGGAAGGCTACTCCCGCGCCGACGCCGTGGCCAATATCCAGGCCGTTTCATTGCTGGGGCTAGCCTTTGCGCAGGGCCGCGGCGACCTGCTGCGCGCGGCCATGGCTGACCGGATTCACCAGCCCTATCGAGAACAGATATGTCCGATGCTGCCGGGGGTGCTGCCGCTGGCGGGTGCGCACGGCATCCTGGGCGCCTGTCTTAGCGGCGCCGGACCGGCGATGCTGGTCATCGTCTCGGGGGAAGCGAATCTGGACGGAGCTTCTGCTGCGATTCGTCGCGCCGTGAGCGGACTCGCGGAGCCGGAACTCCTGGTTTGCCGCTTCGAGACTGCTGGTGCGCGGGTCACCTTAAGTGATTTGCATGACTGAGAGGAATTAGTAAGGGCTCAGGAAACCTCTTCCACAAGTGCTGCGTACCAGCGCAACAACCGCTAAGTGATGGGTAGCATTCTGGTTAATCACCGCATATTGATTACCGCAGCATTACCTAAGTTTGCTTGCCTTTCTGCGCCGAACCCCCTACATTCGCTGCGTGGGCAGTTCTGGGGGAGGGCTGCTCTAGCGCCCGTGATCCTTGATGGATCCGGGCGCTTTTGCTTTTTTGCGCAGCGTTAACCGGATGGGCTATGAGCCGGATTGCGACCGAATGAGTCGGGCTCGCATCTTATGGGAGGCGCAGCTTTGGGTACACTGAAAGTGCAGAGGCCAATCAAGGAGGAACATGGCGGGTCTGGGTGTGATGGAAGTGAGCGATGCAACGTTCGATCAGGAGGTGCTGCGCAGCGAGCAGCCGGTTCTGGTGGATTTCTGGGCGGTGTGGTGCGGGCCGTGTAAGTTGATTGCGCCGGTAGTGGACAGCCTGGCGGCAACTTATGCGGGCAAGCTGAAGGTTGCCAAGTTCAATGTGGACGAGAACGGCGCAACGCCCTCGCGCTACGGTATTCGCGGCATTCCTACGCTGCTGTTTTTCAAGGACGGCAAGGTCGCTGACCAGTTGGTGGGTTACGTGCCGCAGAACGTGATTGAGGAGAAGGTCCAGCGCCTGCTGGCGTAAGCCGCAGCGTAAACTCGTCAATGCCCGGCCTGCGCGCCGGGCATTGGTGTGTCTGGGGGATGCGTCTGGGGAGGGAGCTTCTCAGTGATACTTGCGCAGCACGCCGAGGACACGCCCTTGGATAGCCACCTGCGCGGCGGGAACGTAGATGGGGTCCATCTCGATATTGGCCGGCTGCAGGCGCACCACCTGGCCCTCGGAATAGAAACGCTTGAGAGTGGTCTCGGCGCCGTGAACCAGCGCCACCACGATCTCTCCCTGACGCGCGATGCGGGTGCGCTCCACCAGCACGTAGTCGCCGTTGATGATGTGCTCGTCGCGCATCGAGTCGCCGCGCACCTCGAGGGCGAAGACATCGCGGTTGCCGACCACATCGTGCAGGGAGATGCTCTCCTGCGACTCTGTGGTTTCAACCGGCAGTCCGGCGGCGATGCGTCCGGCCAGGGGCAGGCGATCGCTCGAGCGGGTGCGCGCGCCAGGGGGCAGCACATCGATGGAGCGGCTGCGGTTGTGAACCCGGTCCAGCATGCCCTTCTTCTCGAGATTGCTGATGTGCTTGTGGACAGTGGCCAGGCTCTTCAATCCCATGCCCCGCGCAATCTCTTCAAACGACGGAGAATAACCGTTGCGGGTAACGAAGGATTCGAGGAAGTCGATGATCTCTTTTTGTCTGCGAGTGACAGCCATGGGCGCATTCTAGCGAAGAAAAAGCGAACTGCAAAGAGAATTCTTCTCCTTTTCTTTGCGGCCGGAGCCGAATTGGATAACAACGCCGAGAGAGAGCACATCAGGCACGGAATTGCGCACGGATCTCTCGCCGGCCTCCTTTGCGGCTGTACCGAAATGCCGATTCCTCCGCATGAGCACGGCGGTCAAACAGTGCCGCATCCCTATACCCCTGTCCAGTGATATGAGTCACACCAAGGGAGAGTTCAACTCATTTTGGAACTTTCTCATCCCATGTTCTCTTCCCGGAATGGCACCTTCCATTCTTCGCTCATCGATATTGCGTTTATTCTTCCTCCGCAGCAAGGTGGACCAGAGCCGAGTTCGGACATCCCCAGTCCGGACATCCTCAGTCCGGACATCTGCAGGTCAGGCGACCTGCATTATGAGCCGATGCGACGGCGACCCGGGTGAGAGCCCGGTCCGGCTGCGATGTTCGGGTGCGATGTTCGCGTGAGAAGAGAGAAGGGGTGGCATGAGATTACTGATCGCAGAAGATGACAAGGCTCTTGCACTTTTCCTCCGGCGCGGTCTGGAGGCGGACGGGCATCGTGTGCGCGTGGCCTGCGATGGCGGCGCGGCAGTGGACGCCTTTCGTGACGAACTACCCGATCTGACCATTCTCGATCTCAATCTGCCAGTGAAAGACGGCGAACAGGTTCTCACCGAGATGCGGCGTCTGGACGCCGATCTCCCGGTGCTGGTGCTCACCGCGCGGCAGGAAGTGGAGACGCGCGTCCGCTGCCTGGACCTGGGCGCCGACGATCTGATGCTGAAGCCTTTCAGCCTGTACGAACTGCGGGCCCGCTGCCGTGCTTTGCTGCGGCGCAAGCGGGAGGCGCGCCTGCTGCTGCGCGCCGGCGACCTCGAGATCAACCGGCTGGATCATTCCGCCTCGCGTACCGGCGAGGCCATCGAACTAACCAATAAAGAGTTTGCTCTGCTCGAGCATCTTCTGCTCAACCGCGGTCACTGCATCTCGCGCGTCGAACTGCTGGACTCGGTGTGGAAGATGGAGCCTGCGCAGACCACCAACATCGTCGACGTGTATGTGAACTATCTGCGCCGCAAGCTGAAGGATCCGCCGCCGGGGCGGCTGATACGCACGGTGCGCGGTCACGGATACATGGTTCCGGCCGAAGGCGAACTGGCGTTGGGCAAAGCGGCCGTGCTGGCGGTTCCAGCCGCCGACGGCAAGCCTGGGGCCGGACTCGACTTGTCCCACGCTGCGTTGGACTAACAAGGTTGGACTAACAAGAAAGACTTGAACCCAAGGAGATTCTTGTATGCAATCTGTCCAGGTTCCAGTTCTACCCGCACCTTTGCGCGCGCGTGCACGAACGGCCTTAGTGGCGAGCGCCGACCGCAGCTTTCGCCAGCGGCTCAACGAAATTCTCACCGGACTGCGCTGGCAGGTACGGGAGGCCGCGGGCGGAGCCGAGGCCTGGACCGAGACCGAGCTGGTCATGCCCGAGGCCTTCATCGTCGACTCCTGGCTCCCCGATCTCGATCACACGGAGTTTTTGCGCAGCTTTCGTGTGACCTTTCCCGAAGTGGATTTGCTGGTTGCCAACGGAATTTCGTCGCATGACGGCCCGCGTTGTCCGCATCGCCAGGAGTTGCTCTACGCCCTGCGCCGCTCGCAGGATGGCGACGGCACTCCCATTCCCATTCCCATTCCTTGGTCTGCCGCAGGCCCGCTGCAGTTGTATTCCGGCGGCGGGCGCCGGGTGACCGAACAGGCTTTGGAACCGGCGGCCGCCCGGGACGAACTGCGGGTCGCCGTGCCCCTGCCCGCCATGCCCCCCATTCCTCAAATTCCCTTTCCTCTGCAGCCACCGCGCAAGCCCATTCTCAGTGCGGAGCCGGCGGAGAACGCCGCTCCCCATCCGGTGACCGCGCTACCCGCTCCGGCACCTACCGCAGCGGCGCGCGCCGAGCGGCTGCCCGAGTTGATCGGAGAAGCCGCATTGATGCTCGAAGTGAGCCGCCGCATTCGTCTGGTTGCGCCCCGGCTCACGCCGGTGCTGATCGAGGGGCCGACGGGTTCCGGCAAAGAGCTGGTGGCCGAAGCTCTGCATCGGCTCTCACCGCGGAGCCGCAAGGCTTTTATTGCCATCAACTGCGCGGCAATTCCCGAGGCACTGCTTGAAGCTGAATTATTCGGCCACACGCGCGGTGCCTTTACCGGTGCGGTGCAGGGCCGGACGGGCCGCATCGAGGCGGCCAACGGCGGAACCCTGTTTCTGGATGAGATTGGCGAGATGCCGCAGTCGCTACAGGCCAAGCTGTTGCGTTTTGTCGAGTGCGGCGAGCTACAGCGGGTGGGCGAAAACGAGACGGTCAAAGTAGATGTGCGGATCGTTGCCGCGACCCACCGTCCGCTGGCCGAACACGCCCAATCGGGAGCCTTCCGTTCCGATCTCTACTATCGGCTCGCGGTCTTTCTCATCCGCACCCCGGCGCTGGCGGAGCACATCGAGGATCTGCCGCTGCTGGTGGAGCATTTCCTGACCTGCATGGCCCGTCAGATGCCGCGCAAGCAGTTGGACGCGACGGCGATGAACAAGCTGCGGGCTCATCGCTGGCCGGGCAACGTGCGCGAACTGGAGCATGTTCTGGAGCGGGCCGCGATCCTGTCCGGGGACGCGCCGGTTCTTACCGCGCAGGAGATCGACTTCGGCGTGGCGGTGAACTGAGCTTTCTGAAAAAAACGGCGCGCAGGCTATGAGCACGGAACGGCCCGGGCGCAGGGCAGGGGAGAAATCATGAACATCGAGATCGACACGCGCCTGAGCCAGCAGATTGCCCGTTATCTCGATCTGGCATCGAGCGAAGTCAAGTTGACGGCAGCCAATATGGCCAACATCGATACCCCTGGCTACAGCGCCGTGGGGATGGACTTCGAGGCCGAGATACGGGAGGCGATCAAGGACGTCGACCGCGGTGCCGGACCCCGCTCGGTGCGGGTGCGCACTGTGGACGGGCTGGTCGCGCGGCCCGACGGCAACGATGTTTCTGTGGACCGCGAGAGCCTGAATCTGGCCGAGGCGCAACTGCGCTTCAAGACCGGCGTGGCGCTCTTGCGCGGGCAGTATCAGGAGATCATGGACGCCATCCATGTAGATAAGTAAGGGTTGACAAGTAAGGCCGGGCAGATAGAGCCGGGCGAGTTGGGGTGAATAAATTGGGGCGGATGCGTTTGCAATTATGCGCAAAGCAATCCACGATCGGGGGCAATGGCGATGAATCTCTTTGGACTGCTGGAGACCTCGGGCTCGGCGATGGAGGCCGAGCGCGTACGCGCCGAGGTGGTGGCCGCCAACATGGCCAACGCCGAGACCACGCGCACCGCCGCCGGCGGCGTCTATCACCGCCAGTTGGTGGTCTTCAAGGCCGGTCAGGGCGACCCCAACTTTCTCAACAGCTTCAACTCTGCCGTGACTGCCGGTCCGGCTTCGTCCCTGGGCGACCTGCCGCCTCTTCCACTTTCCGGCTCGATTCCGTCTGGCGCGGTTGCGCCGGGGGTCGAGGTGGCTCAGGTGGTCGAAGATCCGGCGCCGCCGCTCAAGCGCTATGAGCCGGGTCACCCCGACGCGGGTCCGGATGGGTATGTTTCTTATCCGGACATTAATCCCCTCACAGAGATGGTCGACCTGATGGGGGCTACGCGTGCATATGGATTGAACGGGTCCGCCGTGCAGGCGGAGAAGAGCATGATCGGCTCGGCGCTGGAGATTGCCAAGACCTGATCGGGGTCTGTGCGGCATCCCCCCTCTCCGGAGCCGCGAAAACAGGGTCCAGGCGATCGCGGTCCGGGCTATTGATTCGTGCGGAAACATGATTCTAGGGGGATTTTCAGCCATGCAATCGATCAACGCCATCGCGTCCGCCATCGGCGGCCCAGCCGCAAGTGTGGCAGCGAGTGCGGCGTCTAGCGCCGTCTCGAATGCGGCACCCGCGACGCCCTTCAGCAGCGTGCTTTCGGACGCCGTGGGCGCGATCAATGGGCTCGAAGCCCAGGCCAGCTCGGCGGTGCAGGGCCTCTTGACCGGCACCGGCGTCGATGTGCATGAGGCGATGATTGCCACGCAGAAGGCCGGGATGGCCTTCGAACTGGCCCTGGCAGTGCGCAACAAAGCAGTGCAGGCCTATCAGAGCGTAATGGGGATGCAGTTCTAACCGCCCGGCTGAGCGCGAGAGAAGATGGCGACAACGACCACACAACTGGAGAGAACACCGCCGGCACCGACGGGCGGAGCGGCCGCCGGCGCAGCCGCGTTGTGGACCCGGGGCAGGATTCTCTGGGCCGCACAGCAGCCGGAGCAGCAGCGGTGGTGGCTGATTTCGGCCGTGCTGCTGGCGGGGCTTCTGGGCGGCATTGCCTGGCTGGAGCTGCGCACCGACTGGCGCACGCTCTATGCGGGCCTGGATCCCGATGAGGCACGGCAAACGGGGCTTACGCTGACCCAGGCGCAGATTCCTTACGAAGTTGCCGAGAACGGCACGGCGCTGCTGGTGCCCGCGCCGCAACTGGACAAGGCGCGGCTGGCGACGGCGGCTAGGGGCGCGGTGAAGAGCGGACGTCTGGGCTTTGAACTGTTCGACAAGCCCAACTGGGTGGGCTCGGAGTTCGACGAGCGGGTGAACTTCCAGCGGGCTCTCGAGGGCGAGCTCGAGCACACCATCGGCACGTTGTCCGATGTGGAGTCGGCGCGGGTCGATCTGGTGCTGCCTCACGACTCGCTGTTCCGGGACGAGGAGCGCCCCGCCAAAGCCTCCGTAGTCCTCAAGCTGCGCCATGCAAATCTGGCCGACGGCGAGCCCGAGGCCATCCGTAATCTGGTGGCTTCGGCGGTGGATGGGCTGAGTTCCGATCATGTGGTGCTGGTCGATGCGGCGGGACACATGCCGCTGGGGCCGAAGACGGCCGAGGCGCTGCAGTTGAGCGCGGAGCAGGTTCTCGAGCAGAAGATTATTGCGACGCTTGAACCGGTGACTGGGGCCGGCAACGTGCGCGCCTCGGTGACCCTCGATTACGATCAGGCCGCGACCGACCAGACCGACGAGACCTATCACCCCGAGCAGAGCGCGACCCTGAGCCTGCAGAAGTCCGAGCAGACTGCGGGCGGGCAGCCGGTGGCGGCGGGCGTGGCCGGCGCCGCCTCGAATGCACCGAATACCAATCCCCAGCCGCTGCCGGTATTTCCCAAACAGACCACGCCGCCGGAGATGGCCACTACGGAGTCGGGAACGTACGGCGTGTCGAAGACGGTGCGGCACTCGATTATGGAGCCGGGACGGGTGCGGCGCATGACCGCGGCTATCGTGGTGAACGACCGGCAGGTAAATGTTTCAGCGAGGGGCCAGGCGGCGCAATGGCAACCCTGGCCGGCGAGTGCGCTGCGCAATCTGACGGCTCTGGCCCAGGCTTCGGTGGGTTTCGACGCGGCGCGCGGCGACGTGCTCACGATCCAGGACCTGGCCTTTGACGGCAACCGGCCCGTGCCGCCTACGCCCTTCGCCGGACGCGTTCTGGGCGCGATTGAAGAATCTCCGGAGCTGATCCGCTCAGGTGCGCTGTTGGCGGGCCTGTTGCTGGTTCTGCTGTTCGGTCTGCGCCCCGCTCTGGCCCGTGCCGCGCTGCCTGCCAAGGCGGCGGGCAAGCAGGGCGAGTCTGCCGGGCAGCGTGAACTGGCCGATGGCGGGCAGCCGCATGTGCCGCTTGAGCCGCCGGCTCCCGACCCGGCGCGTCTGCGCGCCCAGGAGATCTTCGATCAGGTCACAACCCATCTCAAGCACGAGCCTACGCAGAGCTCGCGCTTGCTGCAGAGCTGGATTCATTCCGAATGATGTCTGCGGGCGTCTTTATTGATTCGGCAAGTAAATAGTGTTGTGCTCTCCCACCCTTCGCGCAAAGAACGCGCAAAGAATGGGGCACCCAAGTCACAGTAGTTAATTGCCGGATCTTTAGGTAGGGCGCAAAGGGAGGAGCATCTGATGGCGGAGGAGGATGGAGCGGCGAGACGGGCGCAAACGGGGAGGCTGAGCGGCGCGCGCAAGGCCGCGGTTCTGCTGGTCGCCGTGGGCGACCAACTGGCCAAGGAGATTCTGCGCACCCTGCCCGAGCCCGATGTGCAGCGGCTGACCGAGGAGCTGGCCGATCTGCGCGGTATCTCGCCGGAGATGTCGGCGGAGATCATCGAGGAGTTCTGGCAACTGCTCGAGACTCATAACGTGATGGTGCATGGCGGCCTGGACTACGCCAGCCGGCTGCTGACGGAGACCTTCGGCAAGGAGCGCGCGGAGGATTTGCTGCTGCTGGTGCGCCGCTCGCAGGAGGCCGCGCAGGGCAACCTGGCGCAACTGCAGCGCACCGACCCGCAGCAACTGGGCAAGCTGCTCGACTCCGAGCATCCGCAGACCATTGCGCTGGTGCTGGCCCATCTCGATCCACGCAAGGCTTCCCTGGTGCTCGACAACCTGAGCGAGGAGCACAAGGTAGTTTCCATTCAGCGCCTGGCCGAGATGCGCCAGTTCTCGCCGGAGATGGCGCAGAAAGTGGCGCTCATTCTGCATCGTCGTCTGGAGAGCGTGGGCGATACCGGACGCAAGAGCTACTCGGGTTTCAAGGCGGTGGCCGACCTGCTCAACCGGCTCAACGCCGAGGTGTCGAAGAAGATTCTCGAATCGATCGAGGACGCGCAGCCCGATCTGGCTTTGGGCATTCGCAACCTGATGTTTACCTTCGACGACCTGGTGACGGTGCCGCCGCCCACGATTCGCGAGATCGTCTCCGGGGTGGACAAGCGGCAACTGGCCATGGCGCTGCGCGGCGCCAACGAGGAGCTGCGCGCGCAGATATTCAAGGCCATGAGCTCGCGCGCCGTGGAGATGCTGAAGGAAGACATGGAAGTGCTGGGGCCGGTGCGCTCGCGCGAAGTGGCTCAGGCGCAGCAGGAGATTTTGAATCTGGCGCGCAAGCTGGAGGCCGAGGGCAAGGTGGTGCTGAAGCTTGAGACCGGCGACGAGATACTGGCCTGAGCCGACGGCGGGATGAGCCGGCGAGGGGAGGATAGCGATGAGAGCTGAAGGCGCAAGGACGGTCGAGGTCTTTCATTACATGGAAGGGCCGGAGCCGGCGGTCCTTGTCTGGAGCGGATACAGTGACGCCGGTTCGCTCGCGGTTCCTCCTGCCAAGGGGACGCAGAGCGGAGGCGGCGACGAGAGCCTGCGCGCGCTGAAC
>DASQSP010000256.1:0-5439 GCA_035642355.1 Occallatibacter sp. | reverse complement strand
CGATGAAGATCACAATCTCGCCCCGCGCTTCCATCACTCCGGCATTCTGCGCCGCCGCCGCGCCCTGATTGGCCTGCGCGAACCACCGCAGCGTCAACGGCGAGGTCCAGGACCGCAAGAATTCGACCGTGTCGTCCGTACATCCGTCCGCGACTACGATGACTTCATACTCTGTGCGTGGGAAATTCTGCCTGCCCAGACTTTCCAGACAGCGCTCAAGCGACGATCTCCGGTTATACGTCGGGATGACAACCGAGACCTTCATCGCGGCTTCACAGCCTTCAAAAGAACCGTAAGTTCGAAGCCGGGATCGCGGTAATCCAGCTCTTCCGCGCACAACTCTTCCACCGCCAGTCCATGCAGAAACGCCAGCGCCGCCAAAACATTGCCGTGCGCTTCCACCGCAACATTCTCCGGCGGAAAAGCCTCTTCAAAAAGCCTGCGCAGAGAGAGACTCGTGAAACGCCAATAGTCCCCGCAATACTTCATCTCATCCGGTGCGATCTGAGATATGGACGCAACCGACACCAGAACGCAGCCGCCGGGCTTCAGCAGCCGCCGCGTCGTCTCGATCACCGCGCGCACGTCATAGATAAAGTTCAGCGTCTGCGTCAGAATGATGCAGTCAAACGCATCGGAAGGGACGTTGTCCGCCGCGGCAAGATCCGCAATGATCGTGGCCGGTGCATGGCCGGCGCGTACATCCAGCACATCCGACTGCGTGACTCTCTTCCCGCCAAATCGCAGCGTGTACTCATTATTCGCGAGTTCCAGAACCCGGCCCTGGATACACTCCGCATTCTGCTCAAGGAATCGTTCGATGTAGTAACGATCGATGTAGGTACCGCGCCCCATCCCGAATCCCGCATGAACCGGCGTCGTGCGGCGCAGGCTCCCAAAATTCACCAGCCCATAGGGCGGCCTCTCGCCCACGCGCACCGCCGTTTGCCGCATCCAGTGCCGCACAGATGCAGGTAGAACCACCTTCGCAATCTGTTTCAGCCGGGCTTGGATCATGGTCTATCCACCAGTTCGATTGAGGAGCAGCATCAAGCGCCGCTCAAGCATGGATGATTCCTCCGTGGTCAGCGTGCGCAGACCTTTGAGGAGGAGAATATAAAGCAGTATCGCAACTGCTGCCGCGGCACTCAAAGCCAATACCCCTCCGATGTACCTCTCCGCGCAAAAAATAGGCGCCGCTGAAACCACCGCGGCCAGCGCGATCTTCAACGAATCGCGTAGCGGAAAAGCGCCCGGCAGCGCCCTGCGCATCAGCACAATAAGGCCGCATGCCGCCACCGCCTGCGAAACTCCGTTGGCAATCGCCGCCCCCACCGCACCCCAGCGGGGAATAAGAAGAAAATCCAGCGCGATGTTCAGCACAGCCACCGGGATCATCCAGCGCAGAATCGAAAACTGGCGGTCCAGTGCATACATGGCGCTCGAGCTCACAGACATCGAAACGGAAAACAGCAGCGTCACCATCAGCACCTGAACCACCGGCGCCACCCCGGCGAACTGCTTCCCATACGCCAGCACAATCAAAGCCGGCAGCATCGGAATCGCCCAGCAGCAGAGCGGAAACATCGGCATCTGCAAATAGCGGATCGATTGCCGGTACCTGTCGCGCAGCTCGCCCGCACCCTCCCGCGCCAGGCTCACCACAAACATCGGAAACAGCACATAAACAATGCTGTCGCCCGCCGTCGCCAGCCGCGCCGTCAGCGCAAACCCAATCCCGTAAAACGCAACCTGCTCCGCCGCCCCGTAATGCGAGAGAAAAAGAAACTCAGACTTGTCGAAAACAATCAGATTCAGAATCCACAGCGCATAGACGGGAAGCGAGAAAGCAACAATCTCCCGCGCAACTCCCGTGAGCCTCATCTCGTTCGAGCCCGGTGAGCTGGCCCGCAAAAATGGCCTGCTCAAGGCAAACGTGACCGCAACCACCAGCCCCGCGGAGACGAACGCCCCCACCAGAAATCCCATCACCGTCGGATGCAGCCACGCCACCAACGCCACCACCAGCACCTGCAGAATCGATCCCACCAGCGTCGCCGCCGCCTGCAAATCGAAGCGTTGCTCGCCTTCCAGCAACGCCAGCAGCGTCTGCTGCAGAGCACTCGGCATGACGGACGCACTGGCCGCGAGAACCAGGCCAATGTGCTCACGGTCCAGCGCGCACCAGACTGCCGCGCCAAACAGGAATACGATGCCGGCGGCCATCACCTGGGCGCGGAAGATCAGCCGGGCAAACTGTCCCGCGCGCGCCACATCCCCCGCCCCTTTATGATGCGCAACAAACTTGCTGATCGCGTCAGGCAATCCCGCCGACGACAACGCCGCGATCGTTCCCGCGATCCAGGCCAGCAGACTATAAGCCCCCATCGCGCTGGCGCCCAGCGATCGGGCAACCATCACGGAGATGACGAGTCCGCTTCCCCCGGCGATCGCCATCCGCGCCGCGCTGAATCCGAACTTATGCAATGAGCGCAGGCGAATGAACTCCAGGGCAGAAATTAGAACCCTCGCGGGGCCGAGCGGGGCGACGGTTTACCCAACAGCAGCGTGGAAGACCGCCAGGGATCGCCCCGGCAATTCAGGCGAGTCCAGCCTACTCCCAGGAAACCTACCCCAGGAAACCTACCCCAGGAAACACGGATGGGCATCGGGCGCTGGGACGCTCCGACAATAGGCACCTTAACTCAAGTAGTATCAGATTTATAGGAAAAATCCTCAAATCTACAGAACAGACTCTGCCGCCGACCGCTCCAACCCAAACCAAAATCTTAGCCTATGTCACTCACATTTAATCTTTCACTCTTGACAATCAGCGCCGGGCCTCCTATCGTTAGCAATTGGAAGGCACGACTGCTAGCGCGGAGCTTGCTCGACTGCCAAACGGCTCGCCTTGGCTTCTGGAGCCGTTCCCAACCGTCACCACCCCATTTCACCCGAAAAACCCGCGCGCGGGGCTCAACCCCGGCCGCGCGTGAAGGAGAAGCGAAGCAATGGCAGCAACATCCGTCACCACCACCTTCACCCCGCTCCATGACCGCATCCTGGTCCGCCGTATCGAAGAAGGCGAAACCATTCGCGGCGGCATCATCATCCCCGACAGCGCCAAAGAAAAGCCCCAGGAAGGCGAAGTCATCGCCGTCGGCAAGGGCAAGTCCAACGACGAAGGCAAGGTCTTCCCCCTCGACGTCAAGGCTGGCGACCGCGTCCTCTTCGGCAAGTACTCCGGCACCGAGATCAAGGTCGACGGCGAAGAGTTCCTCATCATGCGCGAGGAAGAAGTCCTCGGCATCATCAAAAAGTAACGCGCTGCGCGCAGCTGTCAGCTATCGGCTTTCAGCCTGCCACGCAACCCGCGGCCTTCATCAACATTTTCGAGCTGCATGATGCAGCTGAAAGCTGACAGCCGATGGCTGACAGCTATAGGAGAGAAACATGGCAAAGCAAATTCTGCACGGTGAAGATTCCCGTCAGGCCATCCTGCGCGGCGTCAATATCCTCGCGGATGCCGTCAAGGCCACGCTCGGTCCCAAGGGCCGCAACGTCGTCATCGAGAAGAAGTTTGGCTCGCCCACCATCACCAAGGACGGCGTCACCGTCGCCAAGGAAATCGACCTCCGGGACCCGCTCGAAAACGTGGGCGCGCAGCTCGTCCGTGAAGTCGCCTCCAAAACCAGCGACATCGCCGGCGACGGCACCACCACCGCCACCGTTCTGGCCCAAGCCATCTTCCGCGAAGGCGTAAAGACCGTGGCCGCCGGAGCCAACCCCACCGCCCTCAAGCGCGGCATCGAGAAGGCCGTTGCGGCCGTCATCGGCGTGCGCGACAAGGACGGTAACTGGACCACCGAAGGCGCGCTCGGCAAGCTCTCCAAGCCCGTTGACAAGGGCTCGGTCGCGCAGGTCGGCACCATCTCCGCCAACGGCGACCATGAAATCGGCGCCATCATCGCCATGGCCATGGACAAGGTGGGCAAGGACGGCGTGGTCACCATCGAAGAGTCCAAGACCATGCACACCGGCCTCGAGACCGTCGACGGCATGCAGTTCGATCGCGGCTACCTCAGCCCCTACTTCGTCACCGACGCGGAGCGCCTCGAAGTCGTCCTCGACGAACCCTACATCCTGATCTACGAAAAGAAGATCAGCGCCATGAAGGACCTCCTGCCGCTGCTCGAGCAGGTTGCGCGCGGCGGCAAGCCCCTGCTCATCATTGCCGAGGATGTCGAAGGCGAAGCCCTCGCCACCCTCGTCGTCAACAAGCTGCGCGGCACCCTCAACGTCGCCGCCGTCAAGGCTCCCGGCTTCGGCGATCGCCGCAAGTCCATCCTGGGTGACGTTGCCATCCTCACCGGCGGCAAGGCCATCACCGAGGACCTCGGCATCAAGCTCGAGGGCGTCAAGCTCGAGGACCTCGGCCGCGCCAAGCGCGTCACCATCGACAAGGACAACACCACCATCGTCGACGGCGCCGGCAAGGCTGCCGACATCGACGGCCGCGTCAAGGAGATTCGCTCGCAGATCGAGAAGACCACCTCCGACTACGACCGCGAAAAGCTCCAGGAGCGCCTCGCCAAGCTGGTCGGCGGCGTGGCCATCATCAAGGTGGGCGCGGCAACCGAGACCGAGCTGAAGGAAAAGAAGGCTCGCGTCGAGGATGCCCTGCACGCCACCCGCGCGGCAGTCGAGGAAGGCATCGTCCCCGGCGGCGGCGTCGCTCTGGTTCGCGCGGTTCCGGCCGTCAACGCTCTCCTCAAGACCCTCGAAGGCGACGAGAAGATCGGCGCGCAGATCGTCCTCCGTTCGCTCGAGGAGCCGCTCCGCCAGATCGTTGCCAACGCCGGTGAAGAGGGCGCGGTCGTCGTCGCCAAGGTGCTCGAATCCAAGGACCATCACTACGGCTACAACGCCGCGACGGGTGTCTTCGAGGATCTGGTCAAGGCCGGCGTCATCGACCCCACCAAGGTCACGCGCACGGCTCTCCAAAACGCAGCCTCGATCGCCGGCCTGCTCCTCACCACTGAAGCCCTGGTGGTCGAGCTGCCCGAGCCCAAGGCCGCAGCCCCCGCAGGCGGCCACGGCGGCGGCATGGACGGCATGTACTAGAGCGATTTCATCATTGATATACCCATCTTGGGTGCCCCAGGTCCGTGTTTTCGGACCTGGGAAAGCAATAACCTCAACAGGCCGGGTGCCCCAGGTCTCGTCCGCCGCGGCGGAAGACCTGGGAAAGCACGAATCCAAACAAGGCGAAAAGCCCTCAGCCTCGGCTGAGGGCTTTCAGACTGCTGACAAAGTACCAAGATAGGCTCTCGATTTCCACGAGGGCCTGTTTTATTTTGTATTCATGCTGAAGAAGCCTGAGTTGCAGCAGCAGGAGTTGGAGTTGGTGTCGATCGAGGCGCTGGTGCCGGGGAAGCA
>DASQSP010000255.1:0-31546 GCA_035642355.1 Occallatibacter sp. | reverse complement strand
CTCAGAATCGAGACCTGGGGCACCCACCGCAGGTAGTGAGCGAGCGCTTCCCTACTTCCGGGGCTGGAGGAGGGCGTCGCGGTCGACGATGCTGCCGTCGAGGATGAGGGTGGTGATGTGGCGGGCGTTCCAGATGCTGAGGGTGGGGTCGGAGTCGAGGACGAGTATGTCGGCGCGGCGGCCGGGGGCGATGAGGCCGAGCTCGGTCCAGCCGAACTGGAGCGCATAGTTGTTGGTGGCGGCGGCGATGGCCTCGCGGGGCGAGAGGCCGAGGCGGACGAACATTTCGAGCTCGACGTGCTCGGAGAGGCCGGGCATGGCGCCGGAGACGGGCGCGCCGGAGGCGGCGAGATAGTGGGGCGCGGCGCCGAACAGAGTCTCGTTGATCTGCCAGAGGCGCATGGCCTGCATGTCGAACTTTTTGCGCTGGCTTTCCTCCATCCAGCGCTGGGTGCTTAGGGGCATGTGGCGGGCCCAGGCGGCGATGGGGTAGGTGAGTTCTCCGGTGGCGCGACTGGGCGGATCGAACATGTTGGCGGGATCGAGGAGCGACGCGGCGGGCTCGTGCCACAGGTTGCGATGGCCGGGCAGGCGGGAGAAATCCATGCTGAAGGTGGGCATGAGCGCGGCGTGATGCGCGGCGATGAAGCGGGCGTAGTTGCGCAGGCGAATGTCGCTGGGCGGGACGTGTTCGGCGTAGTCGTATGCGGTGGTGGCGGCGGCGCCGTAGGGGTCTTCGACGAGGGGGCGCTGGAGCTCGTCGGGGACGGCGCCGAGCTCGTAGCGGCCCATGTGGAGCAGGGCGTCGACGCCGGCCTCGATGCCGACGGTGTAGGGCGTGGCGACGAACTGGCCGTAGGTGACGAGGCCCATTTGATGCGCGTGGGCGACGATCCGCTGAGTGTTGGCGGCGGTGAGGTCGGGGCCGAGCCAGAGGACGCGGGTGCCGAGTTTGGCGGTGTCGGCGAGCTGTCGGGCGGTGTCGTCGGGGCTGAGCTCGACGGGGTGCGCGCCTTCACGGAGTTTGCCGGCCCAGGCTTTCTGGCCGATGAGGAGGCTCCAGTTGTCGGTGGAGCCGACGGAGTCGAGCAGATAAAGATGCGGGCGAGGGCTGGCGGCGAAGTCGATGCGGCCGCGGTGCGAGTCGCCGCTGGCGACGACGGTGGTGACGCCCATATAGAGGAAGGCGCTGGCCTGGCCCTGGGAGTTGATGCCGGCGAAGCCGTCGATGAGGCCGGGGATGAGGAATTTGCCGGTGCAGTCGAGGACGCGCGCGCCTTTGGGGATGGGGACGTCGGCGCGGGAGCCGGCGGCGGTGATTTTGCCGTCCGTGAGGATGACAATGGAGTCGGGAAGATCGTTGGCGGAGCGGCCCCAGGCGGTGACGTCAACGATGGTGCCGCCGGCGAGGACGAGCTGATTCTCGGGCTGCGGCGGCGGAGCCTGCGGCCAGGCGATAAGAGAGAGAGACGCCAGCGCCCCGAGACCGGCCTGGAAGATTCGGAGAAATCGCATAGGTAAACGGTCTGATGTGGATTGTCGCACATGGGTGGGGGGCGGCAACGATGAATGCGCAGTCTCCTGGCTGGCTTCCATCCCCGGTCCCCAAAGGCGAGGGACCGGGGGCGCCCAGTTTCGTTCATCGAGGTCGGAAGCGCCGGTGGGGGACTGTTACGCCAGCGCCTTCTCGACAGCCGCGGCCAGCGTCTTCAATCCCGCCGCCACATCCTTGCCCAGGTGCACGCGCAGGGCGCGGCGGCCGCGCGACTCAAGCACCGCGAGATCGCCCGCGGCCTGCGCCGCAATCACAATACCGAAGCTGTACTTCTGGTCTGGAATCGCGAGGTCTGTCGCGTGGTCCGCGGTGATCTGCAGAAACACGCCGGTGTTGGGGCCGCCCTTGTAGTCCTGGCCGGTCGAGTGCAGGAAGCGCGGCCCAAAGCCGAGGCATGTGGCCACCTTCTTGGTGTCGCGCACCTTGTGGCGCAGCTTTTGGATGATCGCTTCATGCTCGGGGAACATGGCGATGAAGGCCAGCGCGGCAAAGTAGTCACCGGGCTTGATCTGCGCGAAATGCGCGCGCAGCACCTCTGCCAGCGTCGAGCCCTTGATTTTCGCCGCATAGGCATCGGTCGCGTACATCTCGATGCCGCTGTCGGTGGCAAAGGCCGTCCGCTCGGGTAGCTTGCCGGTCTTCTCGTACTCTGTGGTCAGCGCGCGGGTCTCGATCTTGGCCGCCTCCACATCGGGCTGGTTGAAGCAATTGATGCCCATCACCGAGCCGGCAACGGCGGTCGCCATCTCCCAGGTAAAGAACTGCCCGAAGACTTCGTAGAGGTCGCTGATCTCGAAGTGGACCACGGGATGCCCCGCAGCCTCAAGCGCAGCCACCTTCGCATCGAGGGCCGTGTCTTTGGTGCTCTTCAAGCGCACGTAGGCAAACACGCGATCATTGCCATAAACCTCAGGCGCGCCGATGGCTTCGCGATCGACCGGCGTGATGCCCTTGCCCAGCTTGCCGGTCGACTCGGCGATCAACTGCTCCATCCACGCGCCCAGGTCGTAGATCTCCGGCGAGGTAAAGAACGTGATCTTGTCGCGGCCCGCGTTGTGCGCCGTGCCCAGCAGCAGACCCAGTTCCACGCCCGGGTTCTCGGCAACCGGCTGGTGCGCGGAGGCCACAGCCTTGGCCGCCTCGGCCAGCAGCTTCGGCGTATCCAGGCCCGCAACCGTCGCGGCCACCACGCCAAAGTTCGACAGCGCGGAGTAGCGTCCGCCTATCTGCGCGTCGCCATAAAAGATGTGGCGGAAGTGGTCGCCCTTGGCCACCTGCTCCATCTTGGAGCCGGGGTCGGTGATGGCGATAAAGTGGCTGCCGGCCTTGTCCGCGCCAACCGCCTTCTTCGTCTCTTCGAAAAAATACTGCTTCAAAATGTTCGGCTCGAGCGTCGAGCCGGACTTGGACGCCACCACGCAGACGGTCTCGGCCAGGTTCACCTTGTCGCGCATAGCCTTCACCTGCGCGGGGTCGGTCGAGTCCACGATATGCAGCGCCGGAAAGCCCGCCTGCTGGCCGAAGGTCACGGAAAGCACCTCCGGGCAAAGGCTGGAGCCGCCCATGCCCAGCAGCAGCGCCGACTTGAAGCCGGTGGACTTGATGTCCGCCGCCAGCGCCGCGAAAGCAGGCAGATCTTTCTGCTGGCGCTCCACAATGTCGATCCAGCCCAGCCACTTCTCTTCGCCGTCGCTGGTCCACAGCGTGGGATCCTTCTTCCAGAAGCGGGCCACTTTATCGTGCGAGGTCCAGTCGGCGGAGGCCGCATCCACGGCGCCGCGAAGATCGGAGGGAACTGCGATTCGGAAGCTCATATCGTTATAGATTGTGCCTCAAGGGGTGGGGTTGTGAGAAATGTTGAGGTTATGGGCCGCGTGAATGCACAGTATGCGCTGCAAACCTCACGGCAATGTTAAATTCCGTTCACCGGTGCACCGCTCAAGGCCAGCGCGGCGAGATACGCAACAGCTCCAACCCACCCAGGTCCTGCACGGCAAAAATCGGCGAAGCGGCGGGCACGGCCACGATGCTGCGCGCCGGCATGTCGAGCTGGCCGAAGCTGGCGCTGGTGAGCCGGCCCGTGCCCGCGGCGGCAAACAGATACGACAGGCCGGGCACAGTTTCGTCCGCGCCGGGCAGCGTGGCGCTCGATCGGCTGGCCGCCACCGGAATGCGCTCCACGCAGAAGTAGTCTTCCTCGATCAGAACCGTGCGATCGGACAGCACGCGAGGCGGAATCTTGCCCGCGCGCGTGGCCAGGTGCGTAGCTTCAAGAGCCTTCTCGATGTGCAGCTCGCGCGGACGGCCGTAGTCATACATGCGATAGGTGGTGTCGGAGTACTGCTGGGTCTCGAGCAGAATGGCGCCGGGCCAGATGGCGTGTACCGTGCCCGCGTCTACAAAGATCATGTCGCCCACGGCGACGGCCACCGCCTGGAGGCTCTTCTCGAGCGTGCCGTCGTGGATGCCGGCTTGCACATCGTCGAGCGTGGTGCCGCACTTGAGCCCCGCGGCCACTGCGGCGCCGGGCTCGGCCGCCATCACATACCAGCACTCCGTCTTGCCCCGCAGCTCGCCGTACTTGCGCGCCATGGCGTCGTCCGGGTGCACCTGCACGCTGAGCTTTTCGCGGGCAAAGATCACTTTGACGAGCAGCGGCGAGCCCGAATCCGGCACATCGCTGCCCAGCAGCAGCTCCGGCAATTCGGCAAACAGCGTGGCCAGCGGCTTGCCCGCGTGCGGCCCGGTGGCGATCAGGCACTGGTCGCCCGTGAGCCATGCTTCGCCGATCGGGGCCTGCATCGCGGTCTTGTCATACCAGGGGCGCAGGTCCGTATAGCCCCACACGCGCGGGTCAAAATGGGGCTCGATGCGGAACGGCGAGAGCGCGGCAAACACAGAATCTCCAGAAGCGGGCATGGGAGAGGCATTGGTCTTGCGAAAGAGTCCGAATGGCGTCATAGCGCTTTCGCCGGAGTGGCTCTTCAAGACCATCGCCGGCAATTTTCACTCTAGCAGAGGGTGAGGGCCGCGGCGCAGGGGCTCGCGATGCGTATGCCAGTCTGCTAATCTTGCCGCACTATGCCGAAATCCTCTGGCCTGCTCATCGGTGTCGCGATATCCCTGAGCGCAGTGCTGTGTGCGCAAGCGCAGAAGTTTCAACCCAAGGCAATTCAATTCGTCGGCGCGCCGGAGTATTCGACCCAGGAGCTACTGGATGCCTCCGGCCTGAAAAAGGGCGCCGTCCTCAACTATGCCGAGATGAACGATTGTTCCAAGCAGTTGATGGACACCGGCATGTTCGCGGCACTGGCCTTCAAGTTCGACGGGCAGGACCTCGTCTTCACCGTCACGCCGTCAGACAACCTGCTCGCGGCGCGCTTTGACAACCTGCCCCTGGGCTCGCCCGCGGAGATCGATGAGCAGTTGCACAAGCAGTTCCCGCTCTACCGCGGCAAGGTCCCGTCCGAGGGAGGGTATACGGAAAGCGTGCGCGCCGCGCTCGAACAGATCCTGGCCGCGCATGGGCTGCAAGCCACAGTCACGGCCGTGCCCACCGGCGACCCCACGCATCGCGGCCCCGCCACCATCGAGAGCTTCAGCATCACCACGCCCAAGGTGCTGGCAGGCCCCATCACGGTGCAGGGCCCGTCGCCGCAATGGAAGGATAAGGTCAACGACATCGCCAAGGCCGCTTCCACTTCATCTTTTGACACCGCAAACTCCGAGCTGAACTCTGAGCGGAACCTGGACCAGCGCTTTCAGCAGTTCTATCATGACCGCGGGTATGCTGCGGTCCGCGTGACCGCGGCCCGCGCCGGCGATGCGACTGCCGGGCCGGATGGCATTCATGTTCCCTACACGGTCACGATCGACGAAGGCAAGGTGTACAAGCTCGGCTCCGTGCAGCTTCCTGCCGGGGCGCCGGTAACACAGCCCGAAGTGGACAAGATGCTCGCCGCGCGACCGGGCGGGCCCGAGGATGGCGTGCGGCTGCGCGGTCTGTCCGAACTCATCGTGAATCGCTACAAAGCCAAGGGCAACCTGGATTGCACGGTCACGCCGAAGCCGCAATTCGACGATGCAGCCGGCATCGTCAACTACACCGTCGACATCGCACCGGGGCCGGTGTATCACCTGGCCTTCGTCAAGTTTGAAAATGTGAGCGACGACCTGCGCGCGCTGCTGATCCGCAACTGGCAGATGCTGCCCGGCGACCCCTTCGATGAAACCTATGCGGCCAACTTCATCACCGATGTGCAGGGCCACGACGCCGTGCTGCGGAAATCGCTGGCCAACGTGATTGCGCGCTTCAACGCCACCGCCGACCAGCAGACCCACGATGTGAATGTCGTCATCCGCCTGGAAAAGCGCTAGCCGGCCTCGTATTCTCGGGGCATGGACATCTCGCCTATTCTCGACCACATGTTCAAGCTGCCGCTTCCCATCGTGGAGAAGCTGGCCCGGCCCGTCATCGTCTACCTCGCGCTGGTCGCACTGCTGCGCGTCTTCGGCAAGCGCGAGCTGGCGCAGCTCAACCCCTTCGACCTGGTGGTGCTGCTGTCGCTGTCGAACACCGTGCAGAACGCCATCATCGGCGACGACAACTCCGTCACCGGCGGCATCATCGGCGCAATCGGCCTGCTGGGCATCAACTGGTTTGTGGTGCGCATGCTCTTCCGCTCGCCCAAACTCACGCGCGCGCTGGAAGGCCGCGCTGCGGTGCTGGTGCGCGACGGCCAGATCGACCGCAAGGCACTCCAGCGCGAGTCGCTCACTCACGACGAGCTGATCGAAGTCATCCATCGCCAGGGCTTCGAGCATGTCCACGACGTCAATCGCTGCGAGCTCGAGCCCAACGGCACCTTCTATGTCGAAGCCTTCGACCCCTCCATCGACGACAAACGCCACAAGGAGCTGATGGAGCGGCTCGACGCGCTGCAAAACCAGGTCGCCGAGCTGCGCTCGCAAGCGTGAGCTACGTTTACAAGCCTGCGCTACGTCGAGGCGAGCCGCCCGCGCGGACTCTATCGCACCATCTCGAGCTTGACGCCCAGATTCATTCGCTCCCAGACGCGGTCGGCGGTCCAGGCAGCGGCGTCCCGGCTTGCGGCAAGGACAAGGCAGGCGCGGTCGCCGAGAGAGAGCGCGTTCGACACCGTGGCGAACTCGGCGGTTTGAGCCGCCGCGGTCTGGTCAAAAGGCACTACTTCGACGCCGGCTAAAATCTCTTGAAGTTCCAGCCCCGTCAACGCAATCTCTGTGCGTCGCATACGGGTCAGAACCTCACACCAATTCACGGAACTGACCGCGACTTTAACCTCGGCGCGCTTGTCGATCTCGTCGAGAAGCCGATTCACCCGTTCCCCTCCCGGCTCATCGAGAATCATGGCTAATACTGCCGAGGAGTCCAGAACGTGGTTACTCACCGGCCAGCTCACGCCCCGCTTCTTCGCGGCGCTCTTCCAGGAACTCGTCGAGAATTCCCTTCAGGCTGCCGCGCCTGGCGACGATCGATGCGCGCAGGCTCTCCAGAGCCATCCTGCGGCTCATGATCCGGATTTCACCCTTTTCGCTGCTCACGGTGAGCCGTTCGCCGGGTTCCAGTCCGAACTCCTTGCGGATCGAGGCAGGGAGTACGATTCTGCCGCTTTCGCCTAAAACTACCGTTTCTGCCATTTCTTGCCACCTGATTGATATTATGGCAGATTTTAAGATATATGGCATGGATATTCATTTGAGCCACCAAAGAAAGAGAAAAGACCCGAAAATCAGTTGATTTCCGGGCCACAAAATCGACTTGCATGCGGATGAGCCCAGCAAGTTGACGCATACTTTTCAGCACGGATGGCGGCCGCAGGCCGCAGCTAGCCCCACCGCAGGTGGCTACTCCCATTCAATCGTGCCCGGCGGCTTGCTCGTGATGTCGTAGACCACGCGGTTGATGCCGCGCACCTCGTTCACGATGCGGCTGGAGATGCGCTTCAGCACCTCGTGCGGCAGCGGCGCCCAGTCGGCGGTCATGCCGTCTTCCGAGTGCACGGCGCGCACCGCGCAGGTGTAGGCATAGGTGCGCTGGTCGCCCATCACGCCCACGCTCATCACCGGCAGCAGCACCGCAAAACTCTGCCAGACTTTCGCGTAGAGTCCGGCCGCCTTGATCTCCGCGACGACAATCTCGTCGGCCTCCTGCAGCAGCGCCACGCGGTCCGCCGTCACTTCGCCCAGAATGCGCACCGCCAGCCCCGGCCCAGGGAACGGCTGCCGTCCCAGAACGTCTTCCGGCATGCCCAGGTCGCGGCCGATGCGCCGCACTTCATCCTTGAACAAATCCCGCAGCGGCTCAATCAGCTTGAGCTTCATGCGCTCGGGCAGCCCGCCCACGTTGTGGTGGCTCTTGATGGTCTGGCTCGGGCCTTTCACGCTGCTCGACTCGATCACGTCGGGATAGAGCGTGCCCTGCACCAGCCAGTCCACACCGCCCGTTTCCTTTGCAATCCGGTTGGCCTCGTCGTCGAAGACCGCAATGAACTCCGCTCCTATGCGTTTCCTTTTTGTCTCAGGATCGGTTACGCCCGCGAGCTGAGCCAGAAAGCGCTCGCTCGCATCCACGCCCACAATGTTCAGCCCCAGCTTGTCGCGCAGGTTCTTCTGCACGCTGTCGAACTCGTTCTTTCGCAGCACGCCGTTGTTCACAAAGATGCAGGTGAGCTGATTGCCGATAGCCTTGTGTACCAGCACCGCCGCTACCGATGAATCGACGCCGCCCGAGAGCCCGCAGATGACATGGCCCGCGCCAACCTTCTCGCGAATCGCCGCGACCGTGGTCTCGATAAAGTGCGCAGGCGTCCAGTCCCCGCGCGCGCCGCAGATGGAGAAGACGAAATTCCTGAGCAGTTGCGGCCCCAGCGGCGTGTGATGCACCTCGGGGTGGAACTGCACCGCCCAGATGCGCCGCTCCTCGTTGGCAATGCCGGCCAGTGCGTTGGCCGTGACCGCGGTGCGATGAAAGCCCGCGGGCAGCTCCAGCGCCTCGTCGCCGTGGCTCATCCACACCTGCATCTCGCCGGGCAGATTCGTGAACAGCCGCGTCGAGCGGTCCTCGACCGTCACCTCGGCGTGGCCATACTCGCGCTTCGGAGCTGTAACCACCCTGCCGCCCATGTGATGCACAATGAAGTGCAGTCCGTAGCAGATGCCCAGAATCGGCGCGTCTAGGTTTAACAAGTCAGGATCGGCCGCCGGCGCGTCCGCGTCGTAGACCGACGAAGGGCCGCCGGAAAGAATCACGCCGATGGGCTTGTGTACCTGGATTTCAGCCAGGGGCGCAGTGCAGGGCAGCACCACGCAGAAGACGTTCTGTTCGCGGATGCGGCGGGCGATCAGCTGCGTATATTGCGAGCCGAAGTCGAGGATAACGATTGTCTGGGTGTCCACGTATTAGTTTGGCAGGCTGCGGGCGCGGCTGTAAAGGCTGGAAATCAGGGCGGATCACAAGTGCCAGCTGCTCCCGCCTGTTCGCGCTCTCGGTTGCCAAGAGCCCGCCCCGCATTGCAGTAGAGGGATCGCCGTACTCGCCGATGAACCCCTCGTAGGGGTTCCCATGATCGAGTATTCCCAGGAAGCCGAAGAGCGCCCGGTGCGATACGCGGCGCGCCAGCCGATCCTTGCCGGCGACGAAACCGTCATCGGCTACAAACTGCTGTTTCGCACCGATGTAGTCGACCACTTCTGCGGCGCGAGCGATCAGGCCAGCCGCACGGCCATCGACACCTCGAGCATGCTGGGCCTGAACGTGCTCTGCGACAACCGATTGGCCTTCATCGGCTGCTCCCGTGACACCCTCCTCGACCGCGCCCTCATTTCCCTGCCGGCCGGCAACGTAGTGGCCGAAGTAGCCAGCAACGCCGGCTCCGACGAAGCCGTGGAAGACGCCTGCCGCGCCCTCAAAGATGCCGGCTACAAGATCGCCCTGGACGACTTCGCGGTCAACGATCCGCGCGAGCCGCTGACCCAATACGCCGATTTCATCAAGGTCGACATCAAGAAGCGCACCTGGGACGACATTCAGTGCATTGCCGGCGCCCACGGCAATCACAACCTCGGCCTGGTGGCGGAGAAAGTGGAAACCCGCGAGGACTTCGACCTGACCCGCCGAGCGGGCTTCCACTACTTCCAGGGTTACTTCTTTCGCCACCCCGAAACCATGCGCACGCGCGTGCCCTCCGCCCACCAGGCCACGTATCTCCGGCTTCTCCGGGCCGTTTCACGCGCCGATCTCGACTGGGATGAGGTCGAAGACCTCATCAAGCGCGATGCGGCCATCTACTTCCGGCTGTTGCGCTACATCAACAGCGCGGCCAGGGGCCCGCGCGGCGAGGTGCATAGCGTGAGCCAGGCCCTGACCCTGATGGGCGAGAATGAGCTGCGCCGCTGGTGCCGCATGGCCGGCGCCTTCGAGATGTCCCGCAACCGGCCCTCCGACCTCATGCTCTCCGCCCTGGTGCGCGGGCGTTTCAGCGAGCTGATGGCCGGAAAATTCGCGCATGGCGACGCCGATCTCTTTCTTGTTGGCCTGCTCTCTCACATGGATGCCATCCTGGAGATTCCCATGGGCGCAGTGATTGAGGGCCTGCCCCTCGACCAAAGCTCACTCGATCTGCTGCTTGAAAACAAGGGCCTGCTGCAACCCCTCTATGAGCTGCTCAGGTCAATCGAATGCGGCGCGTGGAAGCCCGTCGTGCGTCTATGCTACCGGCTCGGACTGTCCGAGGAAAGCATCGCCGCAGCCTACTCCGAAGCCATGGAATGGGCTCAGGCGGCCGCCTCGCCCGTCGCATGAAGACCATTCTCCGGCGCGGCCCCGTCCCCGCATGATCGTTGACAACCACCCTCCAATCCATTACTTAGCGGGAATACCCCGGTCACCCCAAACGGCCATTCCCTGCCCCGAAAGCCGCATTGCCTGCGGACCGGACCCCGGCTAGCTTGGAACTACACCGTGGCCGCAAGGCGGCGGAAGGACTTCACCCTGGAGGGCATGCAACCATGAACTCACTGCTTCTCGCCTGCGAATGGACCGTAGCCGTCGTCCAACTTCCGTCGTATGGATTCCTTCTTCTCGCCATTCCCGTGGCCGGCGTGCTGGCCATCAAACTCGGCGGCCTCACGGGAGCCAAAGCTCCGAAGAAGTCACAGGGCTGGATTCCCTCCGGCGATGTCGATGAGAATGGCCTGCCGCTGATGGCGCGAGCCAACACCGCCTCGCCGGAAGCCCAGATGCGCGCCGCCGTGGCCGCCTACCAGCCCCGCAGCCGCCGCTAGATTCGGCAATTAAGTACTGCGACTTGGGTGCCCCATCCATCCTTGCTGTGCCCCGTCATCGCAGTCTTATCGCGATGAGCGGGCGATGGGCGGGAAAGCGCAACACTATTTACCGACCGGATCAATCGAACCTGTTATTGACTTCTGCGCCACCCAGCGGCGGGCGCTACTTCCCGCCGCCCTTGTAGACCACGCCCGCCTTCATCACGAACTTCACGTCCTCGAGTACGCGCACATCGTCCAGCGGATTGGTTTCGACCGCGATGATGTCGGCCCACTTCCCCGGCTCCAGCGAACCCGTCTTCCCGCTCCATCCCATCAGGTCCGCCGCATTCACCGTGGCCGTTTGCAGCGCCGCCAGCGGAGCCATCCCCAACTGGTTCACATAGACATCCAGCTCATGCGCATTCAGCCCATGCGGATACACCGCCGCATCGGTCCCCAGCGCGATCTTCACCCCGGCCTGCATGGCATGTTTGATGTTGCCCTTGGCCACCGCGCTCACATTCGTCATCTTCTGTTGAGAAAAAGGCGGCAGATGGCCGGACTGGAGCATCCAGTCCTCGAGATACAAGGTCGGCACCAGATACGTGCCGCGCTTCTTCATCTCGGCAATGGCTGCGTCATCGATGTAGCTGCCATGCTCGATCGAGTCCACGCCGGCCTCTGTGGCCCACAGAATGCCCTGCGCCCCGTGCGCGTGCGCCGCCACCTTGCGCCCCAGACGGTGCGCATCCGCCACCATCGCCTGCATCTCTTCGAGCGTGAACTGCGAGGCCTGCGGGTCGTCGCCCTTTGAAAGCACCCCACCCGTCGCGCAAATCTTGATCAGGTCGGCCCCGTATTTGATGTTCTGCCTCACCATGTGCTGCACCGCGGCGATGCCGTCGGCCACGCCGTCGTCGGTGGCGTGGTATTTGAAGGGCAGCAGGTCGTTGTCGCAGTGGCCGCCGGTGATGCCGATGAGCGGGCCGCTCACCTGCATGTGCGGGCCGGGCACCTGACCGGCATTGACAGCGTCGCGCAGGTCCACATCGGTGAAGCCGCCCGCGCCCACATTACGAACCGTGGTAAAGCCGGCCATCAGCGTGGTCCGCGCATTGGCTACGCCATTGATAGCCTCCCTGGCGTCGGTGCGGCTCAACACATGGTAGGGATCGAAGTCCGGGTCGTAGGTCAGGTGGGTATGCACATCGATCAGTCCGGGCAGCACCGTCATGCCGGAGAGATCGATCACCGCATCGCCGGCCCGCGCCGGAACCGATGCGGTGGGCGCGATGGATTGAATCGTGTCGCCCACCACCACAATGGTCTGCGCGTCAGCCAGCTTGCCGGTCTTTACGTCCAGCAGGCGGCCGGCGCGGACCAGCGTGCGGGTTGCGGCCGGAGCCGTCTGCGCGGGAAGCGCCCGAGCTGCGGTGACAAGGCAGGCAGTGACAAGGCAAACGAGAACGGCGATACGTCGAAGATTGTGCATGGCGCAAAGGTCTCCTGAGGGCAAAGTTGTGATCCGGGCAGTGTAGCAGCGCGTGTGCCGCTCAGTCCCGCCCCAAATCACGCAAAGATGCGCGGCGGGAGAGTGCCGCGCAGCAGGGCGCCATGAATTTCCAGAAACCGGTCGTGGGTCAGTTTGAATCTACAGATCGAACTATCTTGAGGCAAGCTACGGATTGAACCATCCCTCGCCACAAGCACGCTTGCCGGTACCCATCATTGCCCCCAGCTGCAATAGACGGCGGCGGTTGCGTCAATCGCGCCAACCTTGACGACGTCGAGAGCATAGGCTGATGCCTAAAGTGAGAACGGCTACCCGAAGGTAGCCGTCTCGAACTGCAGGGCGCTTCAGCGACATGCACCATGGGTGCAGCGGTCAAAAAAGCCTACAAGAGAGATATTATCGGAACAATGGCTCCCGGTCAAATTAAGTTCGCCTACAGCGCAGACGACCTCAACGGTATTTTGGTATTCCTTTCGCCTGAGCGACTAGCCATGTACATGAAGGCAGTCACGGCGGCAAGGGATATTACTGACAGGACTCGAAAGGCCCTGCGCAGGTACGAGCGAAATACAGCGCTTTCAGAGGCGCTTTATCCAGTAATCCAAGGATTTGAAGTAGCCCTACGGAACGCGGTGGATAACCGCCTCTGCTCAGATCACGGAGTAGACTGGCTTGACGCCTTCGCCTTGCTCGATTCGGAAAGAGGGGCGATCACAGACGCAAAAAACACGATCAGCAACAAGCCTCAATCCTTAACGCATGACCGTGTCGTCGCTGAGTTAAGCTTCGGCTTCTGGGTAAGATTATTTTCGGCTGAATATGCGAAAACGCACTGGGGCCCATCGCTCAGCAAGCTTGTTCCGATTATAGACCGGAGAGCACTTTATGATCGCCTGATCGAAATCAAGACACTACGTAATAGGATTGCACATCACAATCGCATCATTGCCCGAACCCACACAGTCGAGGAGTCGTATAACCGGCTTCTCGAAGTGCTTGACTGGATAAGCCCTCTGGTCTGTTCCTGGGTAATGCAAACAAACTCTGTTATGGAGCGCGTTAAGAAGCAGACGCCGCTCGTTCCAGCCGCACAAAGGAAAGTAGCTGCCGTTCCGCGAGAGGCAGTGATCGATCCTTCCGCCGCGGGCGCTCGGCTACTACCGGGCGCGGAAGCTCCATCTCCTACGGCGCTGAAGAGAAACCCGAGTCAGCAGTAGAGTTCCTGAGGCAACTTGGGCAACCGGAAAGCCGGTTTATCTGAAGCGATCTGGGTCTGCTTCTGCTAACGACAACTCCGAAACAAACGATCGATCCGTTGGGATTCAAACTGACCCACACCCGGAAATTGCCGAGAGAGCCACTCCATGCCCGCGCATGATAGCCTGCTAGGCAACTCAGCCGCGGTCCGATCCGGCTGAATCCAGTTGCCGCGGCCGCCATCTCCCCTAACAACAGCACCGATGGGACAGGCGCGCGGACTCTCTCGAGGAAAATCAATGAAACTGAATACCATTGCATCGCTACTGCTGCTGGCTGCTGGTTCCGCCATCGCCTACACACAAGCCTCTGACAGCAAGCCAACAGAACCGGCTGCTGCGCGCAGCTTCGATCGCTCGGCCATCGACACCACCGCCGACCCCTGCACGGACTTCTACCAGTACGCCTGCGGCAACTGGGTCAAGAATAATCCCATCCCCTCCGACCAGACGCGCTGGGCGCGCTCCTTCTCCGTGGTGCAGGAGCGCAACCGCTATCTCGAGTGGAAGGAACTCGATCAAGCGGCCTCCGATCCCAAGACGCCTCTGGCGCGCAAGTATGGCGATTTCTTCGCCGCCTGCATGAACACCGGCCTCGTCGAGAAAAAAGGCATTGAGCCGCTCAAGCCCGCGTTCGACCAGATTGCCGCGCTCTCCGGACCCCGCAAGCTGGGCGAGCTGATGGGAGAACTCGAAGCCGAGGGCTCCGCCGCGCCCCTCTTTAACTTCGGCGTGGGGCAGGACGAAAAGGATTCCAGCAAACAGATCGCCGAGGTCGGCCAGAGCGGCCTTACGCTCCCCGATCGCGACTACTACCTCGTCGATCATTTCGCGGCAATTCGCAAACAGTATGTCGAGCATGTGACGAAGATGTTCACCCTGGCCGGCGACACGCCGGAAGACGCCGCGAAGGAAGCCGCCGCGGTGATGGAGATCGAGACCGCGCTGGCCAAGGCTTCCCTGCCCCGCGTGGCCATGCGCAATCCCGAAAATATCTACCACATCTACAAGCTCGCCGACTTCGAGCAGCTCGCTCCGGATTTCAACTTCGCAACCTACATCGCGGATGTGAAGATTCGTCCCTTCGGTTCGCTCAACGTCGCCACGCCGGACTTTTTCAAGGCGCTCAACGGCCTGGTCGCCTCCGAGCCGGTCGACGCCTGGAAGTCCTACTTTCGCTGGCATGTGATCCACAGCGCCGCCAGCAACCTGCCCCAGGCTTTCTTCGACGAGAACTTTGCCTTCTTCGGCAAGACGCTGGCAGGGCAGGTAACGCCGACGCCGCGCTGGAAGCAGTGCACCGCCATGACCGACCGCGCCCTGGGCGAAGCGGTTGGCCAGGACTGGGTCAGGCAAAACTTCCCGCCCACGGCCAAGGCCAGCATGGATCAACTCGTGGCCGCGCTCGAGAAGGCACTCGGCGAGGACATCCAGAGCCTGCCCTGGATGAGCGACGAAACCAAGAAGGCCGCGGCGGAAAAGCTCTCGATGATCCGCAACAAGATCGGCTACCCGGATCACTGGCGCAGCTACGCCTCGCTGGACGTCAATCGTACCGACCTGATCGGCAACCTCGAGCGCAGCTCCGTCTTCGAGCGCGACTGGAACTTCAATCACCTCGGCAAGCCCGTCGACGAGAAGGAATGGGGCATGACGCCGCCCACCGTCAACGCCTACTACAGCGATTCGATGAACGACATCAACTTCCCCGCCGGCATTCTGCAGCCTCCGTTCTTCGATGCCTCCGTTGACCCCGCCGTCAACTTCGGCAGCATCGGCGCGGTCATCGGCCACGAAATGACCCACGGCTTCGACGACCAGGGGTCGAAGTACGACGGTCATGGAAACCTGGTCGAGTGGCAAAAGCCCGAAGACCGCAAGGCTTTCGAGGAGCGCACGACCTGCGAAGCCGACGAGTACTCGGGCTTCGAGGCGGCTCCGGCCCACGACGGTCAGCCCCGGCAGAACCTCAACGGCCGGCTGACGCTGGGCGAAAACACGGCCGACAACGGCGGCCTGCGCATCGCCTTCCTGGCGCTTGAAGACACGCTGGCCGCGGAGGGCAAGTCGCTCGACCAGAAGATCGACGGCTACACCGAGGCGCAGCGCTACTTCCTGGGCTTTGCCCAGGTGTGGTGCCAGAACCAGACCGAGCAGTCAGCCCGGCAACAAGCCATCGTCGATCCCCACTCGCCCGGCAAGTGGCGGACCAACGGCTCGGTGCAGAACTTCGACGAGTTCGGTAAGGCCTTCGGCTGCAAGAAGGGTACGCCGATGTATCCAGAGCACTCCTGCCGCGTCTGGTAGGAGACCAACAGGCAACAGCAGGGCGCGGCCCCTCCGGCGCGCCCTGCTGTTTTTTCTGATCACTGACCACTGAGCACTGAACACCGGCCACTGATCACTGATCACTGCTTTTCAGGTTGACTTTGCCCCGCCCGGGGCGTCCAAGAGTCAATTGCTCCAGCCAATGACCGCTGCACCCGGCAAGCACGGCGACGATCCGTCGAAGTTTTGGAATTTCCGGGAGATGCGGGCGCGGCCGGAGCGAGACGAATCCTGAGCCACGCTAGGCACAACCAGCCCTGGCCTTTTACAATGCAGTAGGGACCGATCCCAACCCAGCTCTGCTGCGGAACGAACAAACCTGGCGGCGCATGCCGGACCAGGACGAAGGAATCGCATGAGGTTTACGAAATTCGGCAAGGCGTTTCTGATGAGCGCCCTCTCGGTTGGCGCCATTCTCGGTATCACGTCTTGCGTCCAGAGCTATACGGTCGGCTATCTGTATGTCACAGGGACGGACTCCTCCTCCTCGACCAATAACGGCATTATCAGCGGCTTCAAGATCGACCACAACAAGGGCGGGCTGACCCCGATCAATGGTTTGCCGATCTCCTCGGGCGGAGCCAACCCCAACCGCGCCGTTCTGCTCTCAGGTAGCCGATTCATCTATGTGCTCAATCGCGGAGTCAACTCCTCCGGAGGCGGCGTCTGCACCGTGAGCGATCCTTGCAGCGGTTCCAACATCACCCTGTTCGCCATCGGCGGCAACGGCATTCTTTCCCCTCAGGACGTGCAGTTCTTCTCCCAGGGCAGGAATCCCATCCGCATCTTCGCCGACACCACGGGCACCTTCCTCTACGTCCTCGACCATGACTCGCCGGACAACTTCGCCCCGAGCTATAACCCGCTGACCAACGGCTGCACCCTGGCTCTCGGCGTGGGCGTCCAGACCTGCGGCGACATCACCGCGTTCTCGATCAACTCCAATACCGGCCGCCTCACCCTGGTGCAGAATGCGCAGGTGACCTCGGCCAGCGGCGCGGCGCTCTCGTACTTCCCGGTACCCGCCAACCCCATCGATTTTGTGCTCGCGTCAACCTTCGTGGAAACAGTAAGCGGAACACCTACGACCGGCGACACGGTGTTTCCCTACACGTACGCATCCAGCACCGGCCAGCTCACCATCAATTCCAACAGCGCGCAGCCTCTCAACGTCGGGGGAGCCACGGAGATCGTCTCGGCCAATTCTTTTGTGTACGTTCTCGATAATGAGCCGCTGACCTACATACCGGTCAACGAAACCGCCCAGGTCACGGTGCCCAGCCAGATTCTGCCCTTCACCGTGGGCACGGCCGGCGCCCTTCAGCAGGAGACAGGCGGCGTGGTGCCCGGCGACCCCAACCTCGAAAACCCCATCTATCTGATCGCCGAAAGCACAAACAAGTTTGTTTATGTCGCCTATCAGGGCAACAACAACACGTCCACCACCGCGGCCGACAGCGGCATCGCGGGATGGGTTATCGATACCGCCACGCGCGAGTTGACGCCTGAAATCAGCGGCAGCCCCTTCGGCACCGGCGCGGGGCCCGTTTGCCTGGTAGAGGATCCTTCCAACCAGTTTGTCTACACGGCCAACTTCCTGGACTCGACCGTTACCGGAAGCTCCATCGACGTGCAGGCCGGCGTGCTGGCCCAACTACCCGGCACGGCCAACAAGAGCTATCCGCTGAGGGGGCCCGCCAGTTGGTGCATCGTAACCGGACGCACCAGCTAACTCCATCTCGCTCCGCGGCGGGGACCGGACTGCCGGTTCCCGCCCGCGCCAGCCCGCTATGGAGCGAGCGCGGCCAGAACCTGGAATAGCCAGCCGGACGCTTGCAGTTCACTCATCGAACGTTCACTCACCAACGAAGGATTCGGAACCGAGGTTGTGGTCCGCCAACGAAAGATGCGCATGAAGTTGAACAGATCGAGCCAGCTTGTTCTGGCCTCCGCGGCCAGCCTGCTGGCGGCCGGACTCCTTACCGCCTGCGGGACGCTGACCGTGGACTTCGTCTACGTCTCCAGCGCCCTGGCGGCCGGCCCCAACAACTACGGCGAGATCGACGTGTTCGAGATCAACTCCGAGTCGGGCAGGATGCGCACCATTCCAACCTCGCCCTTCCCGTCCGGTGGCCGCTTCCCGGTGTCTGAGGCAACCTCGCCCGATAATACCAACCTCTACGTGGCCAATCAGGACGACAACTCCATCGTCCAGTTCATCATCGGCAGCGACGGCAAGCTCTATCCCCAGCACACCACCGACACTTCGGGCATCTTTCCGATCAGCCTGGCCGTAGGCGCGTCCAACCTCTTCGTCGTCGACCGGTTCCAGCCGCTGCCCACCTGCTCCCCCGCGGACCCCTGCTCGGGCGATATCGTGGTTTACCCCATCAACAGCGACGACTCGCTGGGAACGGCGGTGACCGACGCCAGCATCGGCGCCACCTACTGGCCGCTGAGCCTGCCGGCCAAGCCCAACGACCTGGTTACACCCACCTCGGTCACTACCGCCAGCGCCGGCGCTTACCTCTACGTGACCGCGGTCGACTCGACCTCCGGCGGCGGCTATCTCTTTGCCTACTTTGTGGTCCCCTCGGGCACTTACACGGTACCATCCAACGCAACTTGCCCTCCGCTCCCGGTGAATCAGACGGCCCAGTCGCCAGGCACACTTTGCACTCTCGCCGGCTCGCCCTACGCGGCAGGCACCAGCCCCTCGAACGTCGCAGCCAGCCCCAGCGGCGCCAATCTCTACGTCACGGACGCAGGGGCGGCCAGCGTGCTGGCCTACGCCACCACCAACGGCGTGCCTGCACCGGTCAGCGGCAGCCCCTTCGCCGCCGGCAACGGTCCCTCCGCCGTGGTGGTCGACAAGTCCGGCAGCTTTGTCTATGTCACCAACGGCACCGACTCGAATATCGAAGCCTACTCCAGCTCGAACGGCTCTCTGACCGAGCTCGGAACCTATCCGGTCGGCCTTCAGCCGGTAGCCATGGGCATCGACCCCGGCCTCGGCCAATATCTCTACGCTGTCGGCTTCCTCGGCAATACCATTTCAGGATTTCAGATCAATGCGACCAATGGATCGCTGCTGATCTCGCAGGATTCCCCCGCCGGCACCAATTCGATTCCCACCGCGGTGGCGGCTATTCCGCACGGGACCGCATTCAAGAAGTAACCGCTGGCCCGGCGCCCTGGCCTGAGATCGCAGCACCCCAATACGGGCTTTTACAATGTCCATGGGGCAACTCAAAACAGTACTCTCCGGGCTCTTGCTGGTGCATGGCCCACGACGAAGGAAGCGCATGAAGTTCAGCAAATTGAGCCAACTGTTCCTGGTCTCGGCAATCGGCCTCGCAGTGGCCACACTCCTCACGGCCTGCCAGTTGGTCACGGTCGACTACGTCTTCCTCGCCAGCTCCGCGGCGACGGCCAACAGCGCCGATGGGCAGATCGATACCTTCGCGGCCGACTCCCAGTCCGGCGCGCTGCGCAAGGGCGCGCCCACGGTTTCGAGCGGCGGCGTTAACCCCGTGGCCATGGCCGTCTCCGCCGATTACGCCAACCTCTACGTGGCCAACGCGGGAGACGACACCGTTGTCCACTTTGCGGTTGCCTCCGATGGCGTCCTCACCGCCCAGGACACTCTCACGCTGAGCGACGCCCCGGTCTCCCTGGCCGTTAACGCCACCGGCACCTATCTCTACGTGGTCTACGGCACCACCTCGGCCACGCTCGCCGCCTTCCCGCTTTCTTCCGGCACCATCGGCGCAGTGGCCGGCACCGAACCCCTGCTCATCCCCGGCGCGACCACAGACGCCGTCGTCCCCACCGGAGTCGTCGCGCTGGCCAGCGGCGACGCGGTCTACGCCACGGCCTACGATCTGTCCGCCTACAATCCCGGAGGCGCCACGACCAGCACCGCGCACCCCGGCTGGGTCTACGGCTTTGCGGTGGGCTCGGGTGGCGCTCTCAGCCCCACGGCCAACAGCCCCTACCAGGCCGGCGTCAAGCCTTCCGGGCTCGCAGCCGACCCCACCAACCGCTTCGTGTATGTGACCGACTTCGCCTCCAACGAACTCATCGGCTACAACATCCTCAGCGACAGCACCCTGGAGTTCAATATCAGCGGCCCCTTCAGGACCGGCAACCAGCCGTCATCGGTGGCCGTCGATCCGCGCGGCAGGTATATATATGTGGCCAATGCCCTCGACTCCACGGTAACGGCCTACGCGATCAACCTGCCCACCGGCACGCCCACCGTCGCGGCTAACCCTACCGGCACCGTCACCAACGCCACCGATACGCAGCCCATATCGATCGCCGTCGACCCGGCGCTCGGCCGCTTCGTCTATACGGCCAACTTCCTTGGCAACTCGATCTCCGGCTTCCGCCTCAACCCCAACTCCGGCGCCCTCGCTGCCGCCACCGCCACGCCGTATCCCTCCGACTCAAAGCCCACAGCGGTGGTCATCGTGCCCCACGGCAACCATTCCGTGCAGTCCGTCGTTCATTGAGACTCACAAGCATTCAGCGGCAAAAAAGCCCAGCCATCGCGGCTGGGCTTTTTGCCGCGCCCGACTATGCGGAGCCGGACAACTCCGGCTTTCTCGCTCAGGAGCGGGCCGCACCGGTCTGGATCGCGGACTTGGTCCGCGGCTGCATCCATGCGCGCAGCCGGCGCTGGGCTGGCTTCTCCACAAAGTGCAGCGCCAGCAGCGCCAGCCCGATCAGCAGCACATAACTGATCCAGGGATCGAACCGCGCCAGGCCCAACCGGTTCAGCACATGGCTGTCGTGGATCAGGTTCCACAAATTGAAGTGCAGCAGGTAGAGGCAGTAGCTGGCCTCGCCCACAAACACCAGCGGCCGGACGCCAAGCACCCGCGAGAGCGGGTTATCGCCCGCCAGACCCAGCACAATGCAGCCGAACAGCGGCATCAACAGGCCGTCGTGGATCAGCGCATAGGGCACCCGCCCACCCATCCACAGCAGCGCATAGATACCCGCAAAGCCCGCCAAACCCATCCACATCCGCCACCACGCCGCGCGCGCAATGCGTTGATTGAGATGGGCCAGGGTTACGCCGAAGACAAAGCTCGCCAGGTGCGCGTAGGGCGTGTACTTGAGCGCCCACAGCCAAATGCCATAACTGAACCGGTCGGGGTGCGCAATGCCGTCCGGATTAAACGCGATATACAGCGCGCCCGGCACCAGCCCCACCAACCAGATTCCCGCCAGCCTCCAAACCAGCGCGCCGGTGCGCTGCGGCGTTCTCCAGCGCGCCAGCCAGGGAAACAGAAAGTAGTAGAACGCCTCGGCAGACATCGTCCACGCCGGGGTGTTGAGAAACGTGGCGATGGTCGGAACCCAGCCCTGCAAGAGCAGCGGCGTCAGCACCACGCCGGTCCAGAACATCCCATGGGTATGGGTCGCGTACTCGGTGGGAAACTGCCCCACGCTGAGCAGCAGGCTGAGGAAGTAGATCGGATAGATGCGCGTGAACCGCGCCTCCCAAAAGCGCACGCGGTCCAGTTGGCCGGCCTGCGCCCGGGCGTTGTAGTTGTAGCCCAGCACAAACCCCGAGAGCAGGATAAAGTAGCTCACCGAGATGAACCCGGAGTTGACCACCGGCGCCAGCGGCCCGAACCACAATGGATTGGAGAAGTGAAACAGAACGATGTTGACGGCCGCGAAGCAGCGCAGGCCGGTCAGTGCGTTCAACGGTGCTGGCTTGCGCTGTTCCACTTCGATTGGACGATTCCTGGCGGCCTGCGGCCGAGGCAGTTGCAGGCTCCGGGCCCGCCACGAATGATTGGAGAAACCGATACCGGGGCGGCCGCGTCCGGCTTTACGCCGTGACCAGCGATCCGACCTTTTCGCCCAGCACCACACGGCGAATATTGCCGGGCTGGTTCATGTTGAAAATAATCATGGGCAGATTGTTGTCCTTGCACAGGCTCACAGCCGTCAGGTCCATCACCTTCAGTCCCTGCTTCAGGATGTCCATGTAGGTAATCTCGTCGTACTTCACCGCATCCTTCACCAGCACCGGGTCGGCGTTGAACACGCCCTCGACCTTGGTGCCCTTCAGCAGCACATCGGCCTTGATCTCCATGGCCCGCAGGCTGGCCGCGGTGTCGGTCGAGAAGAACGGATTGCCGATGCCCGCGGCAAAGATCACCACGCGGCCCTTTTCAAGGTGCCGCACCGCACGCCGGCGGATATACGGCTCGGCAATCTGATTCATGAAGACGGCAGACATCACGCGGCACTGCACGTCGCGCGCTTCGAGAGCGTCCTGCAGCGCAATCGCGTTAATCACCGTCGACAGCATGCCCATGTTGTCGGCAGCCACGCGGTCCATCTCCTGGGCCTGCTGCGCCACGCCACGAAAGAAGTTGCCGCCGCCCACCACGATGCCGATCTCGACACCGAGAGCGTGAACGTCGGCCAATTCGGCGGTGATTTCGGCTACCTTGTCGGCGTCGAGGCCAAAGGACTTCGGCCCCGCCAAAGCCTCGCCGGAAAGCTTGAGAACAATCCGCTTATACATGCATTTTCGAGTATCGCATACGGGCGGCCAACCCGGCTCCGGGGACTCGGCAACGGCACGGGGGCGAAGGGAGTGGTCAGTTTGCGATGACCCATCCATCGGGGGCTGAAGCCGCTACGTTCGATTGGCTTTATTGGCACGGCTGAAGCCGTGCCCTTCAAGGCTGTGCGCATTGGCGGGTTTTCCGCAGCGTGTAAGGCCCGTAGCTTCCATCCCCGGTCCCTCCGCCGCGGCGGACGAGGGACCGGGGGCACCCGGCACCTGGCATTTGTGGTCTCCCACCCTTTGTGCAAAAGACGCACAAAGGATGGGGCACCCAGAGTCTTGTTGATACTTGAATCGAAAACGCTCTAACGAGCTGACCGGGTATTTGTGCCGGATGTCGTCTATTTGTGTTGGATGTCGTCGGGGGCGCGCACGAGATCGAGTTGCTTCAGATTGAGGTTCCACTCCACCTCGGCCTTGGCCGGAGGATAGCAAACGGTGGACGTACATGCCTGATAAGCGATCTCGCCCTTGATGGGCAGATTGGGTTCCTTAGCGAAGATGGGAATGGTGTTCCGGTTGACGACCGCCGCGACATTTACCGAGAAGACTGTCGGCCCGGTGTAGACGGGCACCGTCTGGTGAAGTTCGGGGAACTCCAAGGGCTTGGGGGTCGGGTAACTGACCGCGGTGGCCTGGTAGAGATCGGACGGGGCGATAGTCAGGGTGGTGACGTGATAGTCCAGCTTGTCCGCGCCGGGGCCGTAGACATGGGTGTCGGGTCCGGGCGTGATGTTGACGAGAAGCCGGACGAGGGATCCGGGGGTGACACTCGTGTCGGACTGGCCGGTGGCAATGGTGACGTGGGGCGTACCGCTTACCTGTTTCTCGGCCACGGGCAGGGCGAAGTTGCCGAAGAGATAGGCATAGAGGTTGCTGGCGGTGAGCCGGTTGACGTACGCGGTCTCAAAGAAGCGGCTCTTGATCTTTCCCTGGGGATCGATGAGGTAGTAGCCGGGGTAAGGGATGCCGGCTTCGATTCCGCTGCCTTCGGGGTTACGGATGCCGAATTTGTCGATCAGCTTCGAGCCCTGGTCGGAGAGCAGAGGATAAGTAATGTTGCGGCGGTGGGCGAAGCTGGCCAGGATGTCGGTTGAGTCGTAGCTGACGGCGGCAACATTGATGCCCTTGGCCGCAAAGGCTTTCTGCGAACCCTCGAGGTCGACAAGCTGCCCTTTGCAGAAGGGGCACCAGTCGGCGGAGCGGAAGAACAGGAGCAGCAGGCCATTCGGCCCGGCCAGCGAATTCAGATCCTGCTTCTTGCCGGCCTGGTCGCGCAGGGAAAAGGCCGGCGCCTGCGCACCGGGCTGCAGACCGCCGGGCGTCTGAGCAACGGATGTGGTTGGGGCCAACAGGGCCAGGCCGAGAAGGGGCAGAGATGCGAGGGAAAGTTTGAGATTCATTTTCGGGGTCACCTGAATGGGCGGAGTAGCTCGCCGCGCCATGGAGGCGACGGCAAATGCACGCTTGGTGTTGATGCTTGAAACCGGACTCAGGTTACGAAATACCTGGGTCTGGCGGCATGCGGTGAACGTCGAAGTTGCTGGAAAGACATCCCTCAGAGGCTAAACAAACTGCGAAAAAATACATTTCCGGCGAGGGAAGTTCAGCAGGGGCTGAAGCCCGGCGCGGTATTTACGGCATTTGCGGCACGAGTAAACTCGTGCCCTGTTACAAAACAGACCTTTGACTGGGTTTTTCACGACTGAGTTTTTCCGCAGCCTGTGAAGCCGTGCCCTTTCAAAGCCAGAGTTCCACCACAGGCTGCTTGGCTGGTTTCCAGCGGAGGGTGCTTTTCCCGCTCTGGAAGATGGCCCGAATCCGTATTGCGCGGGCGGGATTTTGCCGCCATGGGGCGGATGGGCGTTGCCCGCTCTCCGCGCCGGGGCTAGGGTGGGCGCATGGCAATTTTGAGCGTGAACCTGGCTTATGGCCGCTGGACGGACCTGGGGCTTGTGATTCTGGAGCGGGGAGCGGAGGCGGGGTCGCCGATTTCCTGCGAGATTTTGATGTGGAACGAGCCGGGCTCGGTGGATGCCGAGGTGCTGGCGGGGCGGCTGAACCACCTGTGCGCGACGCGGGACATCCGGGTGCTGCTGCTGGATGGGCCGCAGGCGTGGAAGTCGCAGGAGAACGGCCTGAAGCATGCGCGGGTGAGCGAGAAGCAGTTGAACACCGCCGCAAAGACTGGGCTGCCGGGGATGGTGAAGCCGGTGACCAGCCGGCGGTTTGCGGAGTTCTGCGTGGACGTGTATGACGCGCTGTGCCGGCGGAAGTGGCGGCGGCTGGAAACCACGGAGCAGCCGGGAGAGGCAGCGGAGCGGGTGCTGGTGGAGAGCTATCCTCACGCGGCGTGGAAAGCGCTGGGACTGAAGCCGCTGCCCAGCAAGCGGAAGGCGATGGTGAGCGACCTGGCGGAGGCATTTGCGGCGCTGAAGGCGGTGGTGCCGCTCTCGGTGAGCCGGCCGCCGAACCACGATCAACTGCAGGCGATTGTGGGCGGGCTGCCGGGGCTGGCGCTGGAGGCGCGGGAGGCGCATGGGGCGCGCATTCTGGGCCGGCCGCCACGGCGCGAGGATGGGCAGTGGCGCGAGGGGTTCATCGTGGTTCCGGAGCGGCCGCGGACGGGGACCGGCGGGGTGAGGTGGCTGCATTGATGGGTGCTGATTAAGTTTGTGGTTTCCCAGGTCTCAGAATCGAGACCTGGGGCACCCGGCACCCGGCTGCATTGAATCCGAAAATGCTATAGGACGTGCTGTGTAGGGTTGTGGTCTCCCACCCATCGCGCACGGGACGCGCGATGGATGGGGCACCGGAGTTGATTCTCCTAGAATCCATTTTGATGTTCGTGGTTTCCCAGGTCTCAGAATCGAGACCTGGGGCACCCGGAGGTTGTTTTCCTGCCTTTGAACTGCACTGGAAAAGCCCTACACTGACGGGGTGGGAGCTTCCTTCTACATTGAGAATTTTGGGTGCCGGGCGGCGCGGGCGGACGGCGAGGCCATTGCCGCGCGGCTGCTTGCTGCGCGGTGCTGCGAGGAAGAGCTGGCGCGGGCCGATGTGGTGGTGGTGAATACCTGCTCGGTGACGGCTGAGGCGGACCGCGAGGCGCGGGCGTTTATCCGGCGGGCGCGGCGGGCGAACCCGGCGGCGCGGATTGTGGCCACGGGCTGCTATGCGCAGCGGGCTCCCGAAGAACTTGCCGCTCTCGACGGAGTGGCGGCGGTGGTGGGCAACAGCCACAAGGCGCTGGCGCCGGAGATTGCGCTGGGGCTGATGGATGGACGTGAGCCGCTGCGAGGATTTGTCACGGTGGGTGCGCTTGCTGGTCCACTCGTGCTGGCGGATGACGGCTTTGCGCACTCGTTTCTGGAAGAGACGCAGGTGACGCCGGGGGCGCAGACGCGGCCGAATCTGAAGATTCAGGAAGGGTGCGGGAATCGGTGTTCGTTTTGTGTGATTCCGCAGACGCGCGGGTCATCGCGGAGTTTGCCCGCGGCTTCTGTGATGAAGCAAGTTCAGGGTTTTGTCGCGGCTGGCGGCAAGGAGCTGGTGTTTTCCGGGATCAATCTGGGGCGGTGGGGACGGGATTTCGTGAGTGGCCGGGGTTCGGAGGAGATTGAGGACTGGTCTCCCACCCATGCGGCTGGAGTGCGCCGCATGGATGGGGCACAGGAAACACTGGCTGGGCTGGTGCGGCGGATTTTTGCGGAGACGGATTTGGCGCGGCTGCGGCTTAGCTCAATTGAGCCGATGGACTGGGATGCGGAGCTGATTGGGCTGATGGCGGATTTTGGCGGGACGCGATTGGCGCGCCATGCGCACTTGCCGCTGCAGTCGGGGTCGGATGCGGTGCTGCGGCGGATGCATCGGCGGTATCGGCCGTGGCATTATGCGGACAAGGTGGCGGCGCTGCGGGCGGCGGCGGGGCCGGAGCTGACGCTGGGCGCGGATGTGATGGTGGGTTTTCCGGGGGAGACGGACGCGGAGTTTGGGGAGACGATGGCGCTGGTGCGGGCGATGGATTTTGGGTATCTGCATCTGTTTCCGTTTTCGCCGCGGCCGGGAACGCGGGCTTGGGCACTTCATGCGGCGGCGCCGGTCGCGGGTGAAGTTGTGAAAGAGCGCATGGCGGCGCTGCGGGCGCTGGCGGCGGAGAGGTCGCGGGCGCATCGCGAGCGAGTGATGGGGCGCACGCTCGATGCGATTACGCTGCATACGCCGAAGGCGCTGGCTGCGGTGGGAAAGACGGCGGCGCTGACGGAGAATTTTCTCCCCGTGGAGTTGGAGGGACGGTTCGAGTTCAACCAGTTGGTACGCGTGCGGGTGACGGGGCTTACGGCGGAGGGCGCGCTGCGGGCTGCGCCGATCGAGACAGATCGCGTGTTGAGGCAACCACACCAAACGTCTAAATTCGCGGGCAAAGCGCTTGGATGCTGAGGAGACTGCTTCCACTTGTCGGAAGTTGCGACTCCTCGGACATGTGACCCGAAACCTAATGTAGCCGTCGCGCCGGCGTCCTTTTAGGGCTGTACCTGGGATGGACCTAGCCTGAACGTGACATCAACATTGCCAAACCTAATCACTTCTAAGGTAGGTTCCACGGGAGACAGATGAGTAATCTCTAGATGCGTCGGCGTGAGCCACTTCAACTGGAGGTCTCGATCAGCATTGTCATCGCTGAGAACATAGGTTTTGGGGATCGGGCCGCCGCCGGGGTAACTGAGGATGTCGAATGCTTTGCCTCTGTTATAAGTGCCATCAACCCTGACGAGGCTTACTGTTGTGGCAACGTATGCTGACCCGAAACCACCCCACTGGTCTGTTCGCGCCTTGGCGACCCACGCTCCGTCTGGTGCGCGGAAGTCTTCCTTCCATACAGTAGGGTCATATCGACACGCGACTAGCGACGAGGCGGCAGCAAAGGCAATTAGCGAGGCAATGAATCTGGTGCGCATTTTCCTCAGCTTACTACAAGGCTTTCCAACGCAAGATTCGCCACATGGACGAAAAACAGCCTTGTCGTACAAGTGGATTTTGCACAGATGTTTGCTTGTGCAACGGCCCTGATTCTTGCCCAATGCGCAGCAATTCGATTTGCGAAAGTGTATTGCGCTTGCTTCTTGCAAGACGACAGGTTTATGCACTGCCTTCATGCTCCCGGTGCTTCACTCTTCGAACGTTGGGCCACCCAGGCAGCTCTCAACCTATCCTTAAGGCCCTTTGCGTTCCAGTTTGGCGTTTGGCGCTGTATCCCAATTTTGGCGTCGATGGCGGCGGACTGACCGGGGGCGCAAAGCCGCAGCGCAGTCGGCGCAATGGTATACTCAGGGTTCACTCGTGTGCCCGGAGAGGGCCGCGGCATGGACCCGGAGGAGCACCATCGCACTCGATAAACGTTCGGCAAAATCATTTATTCGCATCAACGATCGCATTCGCGCACGCGAGATTCGCGTTATCGACGAAAACGGCGAACAGATGGGCATCCTGCCCCCTTTTGAAGCACTGAAGATCGCTCGCGAACGCGGGCTTGATCTGGTGGAAGTGTCGCCCAACGCGGTGCCGCCGGTGTGCCGCATTCAGGACTACGGGCGCTTCCTCTACGAGAAGGAAAAGAGCGAGCGGGCCGCGCGCAAGAAGCAGAAGGTTATCACCATTAAAGAAGTGAAGTTCTCGGTGACGGTGGACGAGCACGACTACCAGACCAAGAAGAACCAGGCCGTGCGGTTTTTGCATGAGGGCGACAAGGTGAAGGCCAGCCTGCGGTTCCGCGGGCGGCAGATGGCGCACCGCGAGCTGGGCTACGCGATCATCAACCGGCTGATCCAGGACATTGGCGAGGCGGGAATTGTGGAGTTCATGCCGCGCATGGAAGGCACGATTTTGCACGCGATTATTGCGCCGAGCAAGAAGGAGCCGCCCAAGCCCAAGCCGGAGCCGCCGCAACAGGTGGCGGGGCAGCAGCCGCAGGCGTAGCCGCGCATCAGACATTTTGAAGGCCGCCCCTCACCGGGCGGCCTTTTATGTCTGCGCCCGTGTATGCTTTTGCCATGCGATTTTCCTTGCTCCGCCTGTGCCTTCGGATGTTTTCGTATGTGTTGCTGGTCTCCTTCACTGTTTTGAATGCGCGCGGGCAGCAAGCTGCCGCGCCGCACTTTCCGACGACAGAGGATTTGCGTCATCTGAAGGCGCTGGGCTCGCCGCAGCTCTCGCCGGATGGCACGATGGCGTTGTTTGCGGTGACGGAGGCGACGGCGGACGGCGCGAAGACGCACCTGTGGGTGGCTCCGGTGAGCGGCGCCGCTGCGGGCGATGGGAAGGCGCGGCAGTTGACGTTTGGGCCGCCGGCGGACAAGCGCGGCGAGCGCGGGGGCGAGTGGGCTCCCGATGGCAGCGCGATCTTTTTTCTTGCGAAGAGGGGCGAGCACACGCAGCTTTTTCGGCTGGACCTGCGCGGGGGCGAGGCTGCGCCCTATGAGCTGAAGATTGTGCCGCCGGTGGATGCGTCGAAGGAGAAGGATGCGATTCCGCCACCGGGCGCGGACAAAAGAGATGCGGACAAGAAGCCGGACGACAAGAAGGCCGACGACAAAAAGCCCGAAGAAAAAAAGGACGAGACGGTGGAGATTGACGTGGCCGGTTATGCGCTTTCGGCCGATGGCAAGTGGCTCGCGGTGTGGGCGCGCGATCCGGAGACGGCGGGCGAGAAGAAAGAGAAAGACGCGAAGGCCGATGCGGATTGGGTGGACCACGACCAGCACGGTACGCGGCTCTATGTGGCGGCGCTGAAGGCCGACGGCGCGCTTGCCGGCGGGCTGAAGCCGGTGGCGATTGCGCCGAATGTGCGCGGGGCGGTGTGGTCGCCGGCGGCGGATGAGCTGCTGGTGCAAACCGAAGCGCCCAATGGGCTGGATGACCTGTGGCCGACGGCGGCGATGTGGACCGTGGATGCGGCTGCGCCGGAGAAGGCGAGGAAGCTGGATGCGGTTCCGCCGACGGCGCGGGGCGGGGCGTTCAGCGCGGACGGGAAGCGCATTGTGTTTGGCGCGGGAACGCCGGAGGATGCGCCGCCGGGATATGACGAGCTGTTTGCGCTGTCGCTCGATGAGGCGCGCGCGAAGCCGGTGAGCTTGTCGAGCGGATTTGTGGGGCAGGTGAATGCGGGGACGCTGTACTTTTCTGCTGAGGGCGGGCCTGCCGACGGCGGGCTGATTGCGGCGGCGGGCATAGGAACGCGCGCGGCGATTGTGCGCGTGGCGCTGGACGGCAAGGGCGGACCGCAGCCGATTGAGATGGGCACGCCGGCAGTGAATGCGCTGAACTCGAATCGCAAGCAGACGGGCTGGCTGTGGCTGGCGGAGAGCGGCGCGCAGGCGGAGAAGCTTTGCTACGCGCAGCACCTGGGCGATGCGTGCACGGCTGTTCAAACGCCGGAGCTTGCGCCTGCGGGGTTGCGCGCGGTTGCGCCGCAGTTGGTGACGTGGAAGAGCGGGGCTTACATGATAGAAGGCCTGCTCTATCTGCCGCCGGATGCGGCGGGCGCGAAGGTTCCGCTGATTGTGGATGTGCATGGCGGGCCGTTTGGCGCGTGGGAGGATCGCTACGATCCGTTTGCGAACTTTATTCTGGGGCATGGGTGGGCGATTCTGCGGCCGAACATTCGCGGCTCGTCGAACTATGGGGTGAAGTTTGCGGCGGCGAACAAGAACGACCTGGGCGGCGGCGACTATGAGGACGTGATGGCGGGCGTGGATGCGGTACTCAAGAAGTATCCGCTGGACGCGACGAAGATGGCGCTGATGGGCTACAGCTATGGCGGCGAGATGGCCGCGTTTGTCGAGGGCAAGACGGACCGGTTCAAGGCGATCATCAGCGGCGCGCCGGTGATTGACCAGTTCAGCGAGTACGGCACGGAAGGCGGCTCGTGGTATGACCGCTGGTATTTTGGCAAGCCGTGGGCGCGCATGGCGGATGCGTGGAGGCAGAGCCCGCTGGCGGGCGCGGGCAAAGCGAAGACGCCGTTCATGCTGCTGCAGGGGCAGGCGGACACGACCGACCCGCTCGGCCAGGCGCAGGAGATGTATCGCGCGCTGCGGCAGGAGGATGTGCCGGTGGAGCTGGTGACCTATCCGCGCGAGAATCATGGGCCGCTGGCGGGCGGGCTCTATGGGCGGCCCTCGCCGGAGCCGTGGCATGGGTATGATGCGCGGCAGCGGGTGGTGGAGTTTTTGGAGAAATATCTGAAATAGCGAGTTAGCACGCGCTGCGCGCGGTTAGCAAGTTAGCGGCACTGCGTGTCTGTTGGCCTGTCATCTGGAAATGACACCTTCGCAAGACATCATGAGGCTGAAGATTCATTGGACTGAGGCTTGTGAAGGCTCTCGAACCCAAGTTCCTTTCGGACAGCCGTTTGAGCAACAAACAGTTTTCTCACGATTTCCTTTCTCCCTGTCTTGTACGCATCGAGGTCCTTCTTGCCCAGCGCCACAAACACTTGAGTAGCAAGCATCGCATAGCCGCTGATCGCATTAATCAATTCGAGCGTGCAAACCACTGCGACGAGGAACCGAGTATCTTCCATTGCGGTTGAGGCGTTTGCCCAGCGCTTGTACGCTTCTGCTTTCTTCTCTTCCCATGCGACATTTTCGGATTCGTTGGCGATAGTTAGAGTAGAACTTAGCGAGAGCAATGAATCATCCATTTCAATCAATCGTCGCGATGCTTCGAACAGAATGCTTTGTTTAAGCTCCCAGCGCTTCTGTCTATCCCACGTGTCGGCGGACATCTTGTGTTCGATCTCTTTGGTGGCTTGCGTCAGCTGCCTAGTCTGTTCAAGGAGACCGTCAAAATCCTCCTTCGTTGCGTAGTTCTTGCCCTTCTCTTTGAAATACGATTTCCCAAACCGCACAAATCCGCCGACAATGACGCCCACGCAAAGGCATAGGATGTACAAAACTGTCCCCATAACTTCTGCCCCCGTTTTC
>DASQSP010000254.1:0-5156 GCA_035642355.1 Occallatibacter sp. | reverse complement strand
CAACATTCGGCGCTCCGAGATTCGGCTATCAGGCATGCGACGAAGGAATTTGAGAGCGCGCGGCGGGTGCGGCTGCTGCTCGATCACGCAGGCGCGGTGCGGATTGAGAGCGAAGCGTTGGCTGAGGCAAGAGGCGAGATTCTACGGGTGTGCCTGGCCGCGGAGCGCACCGATGCGCGGGACCGGTTTCTATTTCACAAGACCACGCATCGGCCGCTCTATGCGCGGGAGTTTACGCGGGCGGCGGAGGAGGGATTTGCGGATGTGCTGTTTCTGAATCGCGACGGTGAAGTAACGGAGGGCGCGATCAGCAATGTATTTGTGGAGAAAGCTGGGCGCTGGTTCACGCCGCCAGTCGCCTGCGGATTGCTGGCCGGCGTGTATCGCCGGCATTTGCTGGAGACGCGGCCGGAGATCGAGGAGCGGGTGCTCGGCGTCGAGGACCTGCGCGCGGCGGATGCCATCTATCTGGCGAATGCGGTGCGGGGGCTGCGGCGGACGCGGGTACAGTGGAATTGAGGATTTGTGCTTTCCGAGGTTGGCGGCAACAACACGAACGTTGCAATCGTCGGGAACCAGCATTCGTGCTAACTTGATCCCCAAACACCTGGACAGCCCTCGTCCGAGCATCTAGAACCGTGACCAGATGATCTTGTAATTGCGCCGATTAATCTGGGTGCCCCAGGTCTCGTCCGCCGCGGCGGAAGACCTGGGAAACCATGAATCTTCACGGTCACGGTACTAGCGGCTATTTGCGACGGCTGGTGGCGGCCGCTTCGGGAATGACTTTGATCTCGAAGATGCTGGGCCACAGTTTGCCGGTCACAAACAGCCGGTCGTGCGCCGCGTCGTAGGCGATGCCGTTCAGCACGGCCTCGGCGCTGGAGCGCTCGCTCGCGGGCAAAATCCCGCTGAGATCGATCCAGCCCAGCACCTTGCCCGTTGCCGGAGAGATGCGCGCGATGCGGTCCGTGTGCCAGACGTTGGCGTAGATCTCGCCGTGGATGTACTCGAGTTCGTTGAGCTCAGTGATTGGCATGCCGTGGTCCTTGACCGTGATGTGGCGCAGCTCGCGAAAGGTCTTCGGATCGAAAAAGCGCAGGTTCGCGGTGCCGTCGGAGAGGATGAGGCTCTTGCCGTCCTGGGTCAGTCCCCAGCCCTCGCCGTCGTAGTGAAACGTGCGCAGCAGATGAAAGGTCGCGCGGTCGTAGACGAACGCGATGTGAGCCTGCCAGGTGAGCTGCACCAGCGTATTGCCCCAGTTCGTCAGCCCCTCGGCAAAGTAGGTGTCGGGCACATCGTGGAACTGGAGGATGCGGCCTGAGTCCAGGTCCTCGGCGCGCAGCGAGGACTGGCCCTTCAGCCCAGTGCTCTCATATAGGTGGCCATCGAGATAAATCAGCCCCTGCGTAAACGCCTGGCGGTCGTGCGGGTAGACGTGGACTACGCGATAGGTGTCTGCGGCATAGGCTTGCAGCGCGGCGCAGGTTGCAATCAGGGCGAGGAAGAGGGCGCGGAGACGAAGTGAGGGGCGCATCAGTTGCGATTGTAGGACGCGCGGCATCAACCAAGCTACTCAGCTTGCGCCGAGGTAGACAAAGCGCAGCGGAAACAGTGTGGCCAGGATGGCGGGGTTCACCGGAATAATGCAAGCCATTGTCAGAAACGTGGTGACTCCCGCCATAATCTCGGCGCGCCAGTTGGTTCCCAGACGCGTGAATTCAAAATAGCGTTCGAGCGATGTGCGCATAGGCGGGTTGTTTTAAGAAGAGCACAGACCGGACGCAACGCAAGGCGATTTGTAGAGGTTGCTTACGTCGCAATTCTCAAGCCGCTTGCTACGATGGAAGCACCATGAGCCAGACGCCTGCACGTCCGGGACCGGGAGCCGCCGCTCTGCGCGCGGTGCTCGAGGTCGCGTTCATCATTTTTCTCTTCTACTCGAATCTGCTGATGGGCGAGTTCACCGTAGCCAACGGAAGGGGCAAGACCCTGGCCGCGGCGGTCTACGACATCTTTACCGGGGCGAATTTCCTGATCGCGGTGGTGTCCGCGCTGATCGGCTATGTGGCCTTCGAATACCTGCGCAAGAAACTTTAGCGCGCGAGCAGCCGGGCTGCGTCCTTGGCAAAGTAGGTGACGATGAAGTCGGCGCCGGCGCGGCGGATGCTCACCAGCGATTCAAGGATCGCGCGCTCGCGGTCCAGCCAGCCCTTCTCGAACGCCGCCTGCAGCATGGAGTACTCGCCCGACACCTGATAAGCCCCGATGGGCGCGCCGGTGCGCTCCCGCGCGGCGCGAACCACGTCGAGGTAGGGCATGGCGGGCTTCATCAGGATCATGTCCGCGCCTTCGGCGAGGTCGAGGTCGATCTCGCGCAGGGCTTCGCGGAGGTTGGCCCCGTCCATTTGATAAGTACGGCGGTCGCCGAATTGGGGCGCGGAATCGGCGGCTTCGCGGAAAGGGCCATAGAACGCCGACGCGAATTTCGAGGCGTAGCTGAGGATCGGCGTCTGCGCCAAGCCGGCCTCGTCGAGCGCGGCGCGAATGGCGGCCACGCGGCCATCCATCATGTCGCTGGGGGCGACGACATTGGCACCGGCGCGAGCCTGGCTTACCGCGGTGCGGGCCAGCGACGCGAGCGAAGAATCGTTGTCCACGTCGAAGCCGGCCTCGGTTTCAACCACCACGCCGCAATGTCCGTGGCTGGTGTACTCACAGAGGCAGACATCGGCGATGAGCACCAGCTTTTTGGCGGCGGCGGTGGCTTTGAGCGCGCGCAGGCCGCGCTGCACAATGCCGTCGTCGTCCCACGCGCCGCTGCCTTGCTCGTCCTTGGCGTCAGGCAGTCCAAAGAGCAGCAGGCCGCCGAGACCCAGGCTTGCGGCTTCCTCGGCTTCGCGAACCGCTTCATCCACGGAGAGATTGAACACGCCGGGCATGGAGCCTACCGCTCTGCGCACGCCATCGCCGGGGCACAGAAACACGGGATAAATCAGGTCGCCGGGGTCGAGCGCTGTCTCCTGCACCAGCGCGCGCAGCGGCTGGCTGCGCCGCAAACGGCGCATGCGGCTTTGAGGAAAACTCATACGGCCATTCTACGGCAGGGCCAATCCGGCTGCGGCCACTGCGGTTACAGCTCGTCGTAGAGCGTGGTGTTGCGATAGCCGAAGAGCGTGACCAGCGTCCAGATGCCGAGCGCGGTGCCCAGCGGGAAGCGCAGCAGAGAGAAGAACGCGGCAACGATGGCCACCACGCGGCCCCACTGCGTGCGTTCCAGCAGGCCCCATCCGGCAATAAACGCGAGCGCGGAGCGCACCGCCACCACGGCCCAGACAAAGTGAATCAACGCCGGACCGAACATGCGCGCTCCCCAGGGAGCGTGCGACCACGAGCCGAAGTCTCCGCTGAGAAAGGCGTTGGCGAAGAACATTCCCGCGATGCTGAGGGCCAGCGAAAGCCCGCCGTAGATGAGCCACACAATGCCCAGCGCGCGAATGCGGCAGGCATAGCTCTGGAGCTGAAAGTCGAGATTGGGCACGGGCGGCACGGGCCCAATCGCCGGCCGTCCGCACTGGGGGCAAACCGGCTGCCCCGCAACCAAAGCCTGTCCGCATGCGCTGCAATACATGCCTGGCCTCCTTCGTGTTTATGCCGATGGATGATACGTAACCGGGGCCCCATCGGTTCCGCGGCGCAAATGCCCGCTGCGAGAAGCCTGCGCGGGACGCCGCTCCCAACGCTCTTCGTGACGGTCGTCATGATAGATGAGAGCGGTCACACGGCCCTGGGCGTCCCGCTCGACGGCGATGCGTGCCAGGCTGATTCCGTTGGGATAAAAGAGCGACGACAGGGATTCAGCCGCCAGCGCGGAGATTTCGCCGTGGATGTTCTTCGCATAAAGCTGCTCGCCCTGGCGGAAGAGCGTGACGCCAAGCTGGCCGCGCTCGTCGAGGTAGTCGCCGAGGAAGCTGTCGAGCTGCGCCGGGGTGAGGCGCAGCGCGGGCGGATGCAGCGGGATCGCCAGGCGCTCGGCGAAGGGGCTCGGTTCATCACTGGGATCGCGGCGGTGCTCCAGGAGCCAGCGAGGCAGTTCCGGCTCGTTAAAGGCGCGCGACCAGCAATCATGGCCCAGTCCGAGGTAGAGCCAGTAGCGGATGTGGCCACCGGCTTCCTTGACGGCTTCGTACATCAGCTCGTCTTCCCGAACCGGAACCACCGGATCGAGGCTGCCGTGAAAGATCCAGATGGGCGTGCGGCCCAGCGCGTGCGCGTATTCGGCGGGCAGGGTCGCGGAGTCATGCCAGCGGCCGGGCTCATAGCTCCAGAAGATGCCGCCGGCAGCAATGGCGATGGCTGCCCAGCGTTGGGGGTAGGCGCGCGCCAGCTCCCAGGCGCCGTAACCGCCCAGTGAGAGTCCGGTGAGATAGGTGCGCGCCGCGTCGGCATGGAACTCGCGGGTCTCCTGATCGAGCGCGGCCAGGGCCATCTCCATCATCTCCGGCTCGGTCCAGTAGCGGCGCTGCGGGCACTGCGGCATCACCACGATAAAGGGCCAGCGCTCGGGGTGGTCGCGCAGCGCCTCGGGCAGGCCGATCTGAGTCTGCCACATGCCCTCCGCGCCGCGTTCTCCGCGGCCGTGGAGGAAGAGAATGATGGGCCACTGCCTGTGGTCGTCGCGCCGCCACTCCTCCGGCAGGTAGACCTGGAAGTGATGCGTCGCGTCACGAAAGTCGAGGGTGCGATTGAGGAAGCCGGTTTCCTGAAAATTTTTGGGGCGGCCGAAGCGGGCCGCGGCATGCGCAGTCCACGGCGCAGCCATCGCCAGCATAAGTCCGGCTGCCAGAAATTTTCCGAATCGACGCATGTTGTGTTTCCATCATACGATCTTTGCTCTGGCCGGGTGCCCCAGGTCCGGGATCCCCGGCGACAGGTCTTCGTCGCTGGGGTAGAGATCTCGTCCGCCGCGGCGGAAGACCTGGGAAATCAATACCTGACAAACAACGACCCCGGGTGCCCCATCCTTGGCGCGTCTTTGTTTTTGCGCCAAGGGTGGGAAACCACGAACCCCAATCGTCCCGGCCGCCCTGTCAACCCCCACTTTCTCTATCCCCAACAATCCAGGCCACATCCCTTTGCGCATTATTTCCGCGATC
>DASQSP010000253.1:0-17034 GCA_035642355.1 Occallatibacter sp. | reverse complement strand
GCGATGAAGCTGGCGCTGTATTCGTTTGTTGGCTCCGCGATGGTTCTGATTGGATTGCTGGCTTCGTATGCGATGGCGGGCGGCCACTCGACGGGACTGGTGGAGCTGGCGCATGCGCATCTGCCGGTGAGCGCGCAGATGTGGCTTTTTCCGCTGGTGTTTGTTGGCTTTGGAATTCTGGCGGGCATGTGGCCGTTTCATACCTGGGCGCCGACGGGCCATGTGGCTGCGCCGACGGCCGCCTCGATGCTGCTGGCCGGCGTGGTGATGAAGCTGGGCGCCTATGGCTGCCTGCGGGTGGCGATGGGGCTGTATCCGCATGGCATGGACCCGTGGGGATTTTCGCTGCTCGGCATTGGGTCGTGGCGTGACGTGTTCGCGGTGCTGGCGGTGATTGGGATCGTATATGGCGCGCTGGTGGCGCTGGTGCAGAGCGACTTCAAGTTTGTCATCGGCTACTCCAGCGTGAGCCACATGGGGTTTGTGCTGCTGGGGCTGATGACGCTGAACCAGATTGGCGTGACCGGCGCGGTGCTGCAGATGTTTTCGCACGGCGTGATTGCGGGACTGCTGTTCGCGATTGTGGGGCGCATTGTGTATGAGCGCACGCACACGCGGCAACTGGATGAACTGGCGACGATGCATCTGTCGAAGCGGCTGCCGTTTGCGGCGTGGGCATTTGTGATTGCGGGCGTGGCGTCGATGGGGCTGCCGGGCTTCTCGGGTTTTGTGGCGGAGCTGCAGGTGCTGGCGGGGTCGTGGAAGGCCGATCCGTGGTGGACGGCGGCGGCGGGCGTGGGCATTGTGGTGGGCGTGGCGTATACATGGCGCGCGATGCAGAAGGCGTTCTTCAGCGATGTGCATCCCGATGCGCATATTCATGAGCATGGGCATGAGCTGGCGGCGATTACCTGGCCCGAGGTGACGGGCGTGGTGATGCTGATGGGCGCAAGCCTGGCGGTCGGCTTGTATCCGCGCATTTTGCTGGATGCGATTGAGCCGGCGGTGAAGGCACTGCTTGCGGGAGGCGCGCAATGAACTACGCGGAGCTCTTTCGTATTACGCTGCCGGAGACGATGCTCGAAATTACCGCTCTGGTTGTACTGGTAATTGACCTGTGCCTGCGCAGGACTGCGCTGCATCTGCGGCTGAGCGTTGCGGCGCTGGTGGGCGTGATTGGCTGCGGCGCTGCGCTGATCACGATTCCGTATTACCTGCCGGGTGGGCTGAGCGCGGCGAACGGCGAGATGTTGCTGGCGACGGGCGGGTCGGCTGCGGTGGCGCAGGTGGGCATTCTGGCGCTGACGGTGCTGACGCTGATGCTGCTGGAGGGCTCGACGTTCACGAAGAACGTAGGCGAGTTTGTGGCTGTGACGCTGATGTCGGCCACGGGCGGATTGATTATTGCAGCGGCGCAGGATCTGCTGGTGATCTTTGTCGGGCTCGAGTTGCTGAGCCTGGGACTTTATATTCTGACGGCGTTTGCGAAGCGCAGCGGCGCGAGCGCGGAAGCGGCGATCAAGTACTACCTGTTTGGCGGCATGTCGGCGGCGTTTTTGCTGTTCGGGTTCAGCTATCTCTACGGCATTACCGGTTCGACGAACCTGCACCAGATCATGCTGGGGCTGTACGCGCCGAATGCGTTCCACGCTGCGCCGCTCTTGTACATCGCGCTGGTGATGATTGCGGCGGGACTGGGCTTCAAGGTGGCTGCTGCGCCCTTCCACCTGTGGGCGCCGGATGCGTATGAGGGCGCGCCTGCGCCGGGCGCGGCGTTTATCGCGTCGGTGTCAAAGGTGGCGAGCTTTGCGCTGCTGATCTCGATTGGCACGGCGGCGTGGCATGTGTTTGACGGCATGCCCGCGACGGCGAGGATTGTCACAGGATTTCATCTGCTGCCGCAGCCGGCCTATCTCGGCTTCAACGCAGCGTGGATGAAACTGCTGATGGTGCTGGCGGCTGTGTCGATGGTGCTGGGCAATCTGGCGGCGCTGGCGCAGACAAGCGTACGGCGGCTGCTGGCCTATTCGGCGATTGCTCATGCCGGCTACATGCTGCTGGGGCTTGCGTTTTTTTCGTACTCGCCGCGCAGCGCGCAGGCGATTCTCTACTACATCCTGACGTATGGGCTGACGACGGTCGGCGCGTTTGGCGTGATCGCGGTGGTGGAGAAGGCGACGGGCTCGGACAGACTCGACGCATTTCTGGGATTGTCGAGGCGCAGTCCGCTGCTGGCTGCGGTGCTGCTGGTGCTGCTGCTGTCGCTGGCGGGGATTCCGCCGCTGGTGGGGTTCTGGGCCAAGTTCAATCTGTTTGCTGCCGTGCTGGCTGTTCATGCGAGTGGGCAGGCGCTGGGGCTGGTGATTCTGGCGGTGGGGATGAGCGCGGTGAGCCTCTACTACTACCTGCAGGTGCTGAAGCGGGCGTATGTGATGCCGCCGGTGGATGCGACGGCGATCAAGGCGCATCCGGTGACGCTGTTTGTGCTGCTGCTGATTGCCGCGGGCGTGCTGCTGCTGGGGTGCTTCCCGGCGGCGCTGCAGGATTGGATTGGCGGGTTTTACGCGATCGGCTAACGGCTCTCAGCCGTCAGCTTTCAGCTTGATTGCGGCTGGGATGCAGGATGGCTTTCCCAGGTCTGAGGATCCAGACCTGGGGCACCCATGTTTTGGGGTAGACCGATGCTGCGTATTGGTGGGTTTGGATTCGCGCTTTCCCACCCTTCGCGCGACGGTATCAAGCTGACCCTGTACCGAAAGACGTGGGCTCGCCGTCCTCTCCAAAGTAATGCTTCGAAAGTACTGCGCATCCCCAGGATGGGTCATGGCAACGCTGGTGCTGCTGCCTATACTTCATAGTCTGGGGAGGACCCAATGGAGAGAGCAGTCTGCTGTACTCGATGTCAGTCGGTTGGTCTCAGCCGCTTTATGCTAAGCGGTTCGGCGCGGCGCGGATTGAAGCTGCTGTGCCTGTTTGTCGTGCCCGGCGTGCTGTACTTCCTGTGGCACCTGTGCGCGGCGCATTGGGGCTGCAGCACCTGCGGCTCGCGTCAGGTGGTGAAGATCGACGATCCCGATGTGCTGCGCAGGCACGCGGTGGGCATGAGCTAGGCAAGCCCCGATCAGGTCGATCGAAGGGCACTCAAGGGCTAAAGCCCCAGCGACCTTGGGCCGTTTTTCGCACGATCCGCCGCGGCGGATCGTGCCCTGTTACAAAGCGGCTTGTTCACTAGCATCTTAGAAGCTCTATCTTAGAAGCTGACCTTGCGCTGCGGGAACCATGTGAACTGAACCGTGGTGGCGGTTACGTTGTGGTTGGGCGCGGGGTAAACCGGCGTTCCGGTGTTGTAGATGGGCGCATTCCAGCGCTCAAAAGTAAACTTGCCATCGATCTGGAAGTCGTGACCGACGCGCTTGACGGCCTGGAAGCCGAAGTCGTTGAGCGTGGTGCCGCCGGGGACGAAATCTTTCGCGACCTTCTGGTTGCGCGCATTCAACTGAAGCCACTCATTGCCGCTGAGGTGCCAGGTGAGCCAGGCCTGGCCACCCTTGGCCTCGCGGCCGATTGAGTCGCCAATGATGTTGCCATTGTTGGTGTAGCCCTGGCGCTGAATGGCCTCGAAATACATGAAGCGGCCGCCAACACTGGTGGAGACGGGCGGATCGGTGGACACGGCTTCGACGCGCAGATCGAGTTTGGGGACGCCGGGAAAGTGCGAGAGATAGATGCCGGGACGCCAGCCGGCGCGGCGGGGCGCGTCGATGGGCGAGACATCGTCGTGGACTTCGCTGTCGGAGTAGAGGGTGAGCCAGTTACGCACCCAGGGCAGGCGATAGGAGAAGTCGAACGCGCCGAAGCGCGCGCCGGGGTCGTCGCGGCCCAGCTTCTCGGCGGCAGGGGGCGAGGCGAAGCTGAAGAAGCTCTTGAGGAAGGTATGCAGAGTGATGGGCCCGTGTCCGGCGCCACCCCAGATGACGCTGCGCTCGAAGCCGAATTCGAGATTCTCCGTGGGACGGAAGCTGACCTTCTCGACGTGTATCCAGGGGTTGCCGGGGTTGTAAACATTGGGCTGGCCGGGGCCGGGATAATTCGGGTTGCGCACTTCGTTGTGGCCGTGCAGCGAGCCGACCAGGAATTCGTAGCGGAATGGGCCGGTGATGTAGGAGAGGCCGGGGATGTGCAACGGCTCGACGCGATTGATGCGGAAGGAGTAGAAATTCTCCGCGTTGTTGGAGTAGGCAAAGCCGCCGCCGAGGCCGGGCCCGAGCCAGTCATCCTGTTTGCCGATGGAGATTTCGTGGTTGAGGAAGTGACCGGAGACGTAGGCCTCGATCCAGCGGGCGCGGGTGATGGAAGCAAGCGGGCCCAGCGGAATGGTGGACTGTGGGACGAAGGGAGTGTTGAGGCCGATGTAGTCAATGTTGAAGAGCGCGCTAGCCAGGCCGGGTGAGTAGCCGGACCCCGAGGGCGCGCCCTGAAACTCGCCGCGGGCGTAGAGCAGGAAGCGCCCCGCGGAGAGATAGCCGCTGGCGCCGGTGGAATTGTCGAATCCGTTTTGGTAGGGACGGCCGTAGTCGTTGATGATGGTCTGGCCGAGATGGTAGCTGTCGTTCAGCGGCGTGCCGCTGATGCCGCGTGCGATGGTGTAGACGGACTCGACGCGCGACTTGCCCTCGAACGAACCGCAGGGGCCTTCGATGTCGGGGTGCAGCTCGCGGCTGAGGGCGTCGTAGATGGCCTGGGCCTCGTCCTGAGCCTTGTCCGTGGCGGGGCCGGAATCGGCGTCTTCAATGAGCGCGCCCGCCTCGTCGAGCATATTGCTGACGCTGGAGCGGGTCCAGGGACGCATGCCGAGGTAAACGGTGTTCACAAAGCCCAGCGAGTAAAGCCGCAGCACGGCGGGATAGACCCAGCTATCGACGGGGATATACGGAGAGTCGAGTGTAGAGAGCTCGCAATCGGGCTGGGGGCGGCCCGCATCCGGCTGCACCTGGCCGGAGACTGTGGCGGAAAGGGAAATCCCGGCAAGCAGAACCAGAGAAACGGCGAGGGGAAAGCGCAACGTCATATCTTCCTCACTCTAGCATTCGCCGCGCCCGGCTCGTGATTCAAAGGTACCGGCGGCTCGCGGATGCGAGGCAACTCCGATTGGACTTATGGAATGCCGGGAAGGGAAGCCGCGCGCAGTTGCCGGGCGATGTCTGCGCGCACCTTGCGGCGGAGCGCGGGTGTAAATTGGCCGCGCGCGGCGAGCCAGCTTTCCATCGTGGCGACAGGGTCGGAGCCGGGTGCGAGCACTGCATCAATGAGCGTGGGAATGCGGCGCAGGCGAGCGCGGGCAAAGGCCTCGCTGGCGACGCGGTAGACGGCGACGAGGTCGGCTGCGTCGACGGTGATGAGCGGGACGCCGAAGGCGAGGGCTTGCGGCGCATCGGCAGGCGTGGCGGCGAAAGCGGGCGCGGCGCCGGAGGCGCGCAGCGAGACGAAGATGAGCGGAAGGCTGCGCCGGCTGGCGAGGGAGAGAGACTTCTTCCACGCGGCGGCGGGCGCGTTGCCGCAGAAGGCCACGGCGAGATGCGTGGATTTGGCGGCCTTGTGGGCGACGGCGGAGCGGATCGCGGCGGCCAGCGGATCGATTTTGCGCGGCCTGGTTTGGGTCAACGCGGCGAGAGCTTTCTCGAGAGAGGCTCCACGCGCGGCGCGGACGAGGGGCGCGCCGGTTGCGGCGGCCACGGTGTCGCGGGCCTTCAGGTCGCAGGCGACCGCGGCGAAGGCAGCCCCATAGGCGGCGGGGTTGTGCGTGGCCGCGTGTTCGGCCAGCATGCGGCACTTCATCATCGCGGTATAGAGATCGAGCAGCTTCTCGCGCGGGATCAACTCTCTGGTCCTCTCTTTGATTGAGACACTCGCGTGGGCGCGGTTTAGGTGGAGTAGTCGGCGTTGATGTGGACGTATTCGTGGGTGAGGTCGGTGGTCCAAAAGGTGCAATGACCATCGCCCTGGTGGAGATCAATGCGGATGGAAAACTCGGGCTGGCTGATGTAGGCGTGGGCGGCGGACTTGTCGAACGCGGGCGCGAGACCGCCGTTGACGCAGATGGGCAGCGCGCCGAACCAGATGTCGATGCGGTCGGGGTCGATGAGCGCGCCGGAGTAGCCGATGGCGGCGAGAAGGCGGCCCCAGTTGGGATCGGCGCCGGCCCACGCGGTTTTGACGAGCGGCGAGTGGGCGATGGCCCTGGCCACGCGCAGAGCTTCGCCGTTGGTGGCGGCGCCCTCGATGTTCAGTTCGACAACGTGGGTGATGCCTTCGCCGTCGGCGACAATCTGGCGGGCGAGAGAGGTGCAGACCTGCGCGAGGGCATCCGCGAACTCGGCATGATCCGGGCCGATGACCGCGCCGCTGGCGCCGGAGGCGAGCAGCAGAACGGTGTCGTTGGTCGAAGTGTCGCCGTCGACGGAGATGCGATTGAAGCTGGTTTCAATGGCCTGGCGCAGGTAGTGGTCGAGGATGGCGGGGCCGATGGCTGCGTCGGTCATGATGTAGACGAGCATGGTGGCGTGGGGCACGAGCTGCGGGTGGATCATGCCGGAACCCTTGCCCAGCGCGGCGATGCGCACCTCGCGGCCCTCGATCTCGATGCGCGCGAAGGCGGTCTTTTCCACTTTGTCCGTGGTGAGGATGGCCTGCGCAACTTGCTGGAAGTGGTCGCTGGCGGGACCGATGTTGGCGGCGAGCGCGGGCAGCGCGGCGATGAGTTTTTCCGCGGGCAGGGGCACGCCGATGATGCCGGTGGAGGAAGGGAAGATCTCTTCGGGCTGGCATGCGAAGGTCTGGGCGGCGGCGGCGCACACGGCGTTGGCAGCGTCGATGCCGGCCTGCCCGGCGGCGCAGTTGGCGTTGCCGGCGTTGATGGCGACCACGCGCACCCGACCGCCGCTGGAGGCGAGATGCTGCTTATCTATCTTGAGGGGCGCGGCGACGACGCGGTTGGCGGTGAAGGCGGCGGCGGCGCTGGCGGGTGCATCGGCCACGATCAGCGCGAAGTCGGTGCGGCCACTCTGCTTGAGGCCGGCTTTGGCGGCGCCGAAGCGGAAGCCGCGGGGGATAAGAAACTCTGAGACCTCGCTCATGGATGAAAACCCTTTGTCCGAATCGAAAACTGATTTCAGATTACCGTGCCGGAGCGGGGTGCGGGCGCCTGCACGTCGGATAGAGTGGAGGTTGTGTGTCACTCATGACGAAAATCTTCTCGAACGAAGACACTCCGCCGCAAGAGTCAGGGTCTATCACCAGGTTTCTCGAACTCGAGAATGTCAACGTGGCGCGCGGCGAGCGAGTGGTGCTGCATGACGTGAACCTGACCATTCGCGCGGGCGAGCATGTGGCGATTCTGGGGCCCAATGGATGCGGCAAATCGACGCTGATTCTCACCATGAGCTGCCAGATTTATCCCATGGTGCTGCCGGGGATGAAGGTGCGCATCTTTGGGCGCGAGCGCTGGGATCTGACCGAGCTGCGCAAGCACTTTGGCGTGGTGGGCGCGGATCTCCCCGGCGAACGGACCGCGGTGACGACGGGACTGGATGCGGTGATCGCGGGATTTTTTTCGGCGTCGACGCTGTGGCCGAATCTCCATGTGACCGGCGAGATGCGCACGCGCGCGGCGGGGGCGCTAGAACGCATGGATGCAACGCACCTGGCGGGGCAACTTGTGGGTGAGATGTCAGCCGGGGAGAAGCGGCGCATTTTGATTGCGCGGGCGCTGGTGCACCGGCCGCGGCAACTGCTGCTGGATGAGCCCTCGAATGCGCTCGATCTTGCGGCGCAGCGGGATTTGCGTGAGACGATGCGGGGGCTGGCGCAAGACGGAACGGGGATGGTGCTGGTGACGCATCACCTGAGCGACATTTTGCCGGAGATCGAGCGCGTGATCCTGATGCGCGGTGGGCGCATTGTGGGCGACGGGCCGCGTGGCGAGCTGCTGACCGAGGCGCGGCTGAGTGAGCTCTTCAACGTGCCCGTGCGCGTGGGGCGCGACGAGGAGTGGCTGCATAGCTGGTGAATCTTGCGCTGGTTTGAGCAACGGCGGTTTACTCTCATCGTGAGGATGGCGCGCGATGATGAAGATTGAACTGCCGAAGCAGATGCGTGCGGATGCGATTGTGTCGATCCAGCGATATTTCAAGGAAGAGATGCCGGAGCCGATTGGCGATCTGCCGGCGGGGATGCTGCTAAATTTCTTTCTCGAAGAGATTGGGCCGGCTGTCTACAACAAAGGCGTTGCCGACGCGCAGGCGCGGATGCAGGCGCGCGCGGCGGACCTGAGCGGTGAGCTCTACGCGGACGAGTTTCAGTACTGGCCGCGCCTCGAGAGCAAGCGCAAGGCGCGTCGCTAGCGGCCTCACGATTGCCAACCCTCCGCCTCTTGACGCGCGGGGCCGGCGGGTTTAAGTTGTGCCTACACGGGAAAGGAGGGTGATCCAGCCTATGCAAAAAGACAGTTTCAGTAGTTTGGTACGTGAGGTGACTGAGGCCTAGGGCATCGCGCCCCAGCCCCAGATTTGCCCCGGCGGACTGCGCAACACCGGCCGGGTCAATGGCACTCGCGGCAGCGCGATGGCCTTAGTCCAATCCCAACAGTTCACCGGCGCGGCTCGGGAGTTTCTCCCGGGCCGTTGCTGCGTTTGAGCGGGCTTGAATAGAGTTGTTCTCTCCCACCCATCGCGCAAAGGACGCGCGATGGATGGGGCACCCAACGTCCCGTAGTTCGTCGCCGGATCGATAGGCGGATTGGGTAGTGCGGATTGGGTTAGACTGGCAGCACATGCGCGTGTTTGGCATCGATTGCGGGACAGAGATTACGGGCTTTGGCGTGGTGGAATCGGACGACGCCGGGCGCGTGCCCCGGCTGCACTGCAATGCGCTGGGAGCCATCCGGCTGGCCAAGACCAGGCCGCTGCCGGAGCGGCTCGCGCAGGTGTTTCGCGAGCTGACGGAGGCTCTGGAACGCTGGCGGCCGGAGGTGGTGGCGATTGAAGAAGTCTTCTACTCGGTGAATGCGAAGTCGGCGCTGAAGCTGGGCCAGGTGCGCGGGGTGGCGCTGCTGGCGGCGGCCACGCAGGGCTTGCCGGTGGCGGAGTATGCGCCGCTCAAGATCAAGTCGAGCGTGGTGGGCTACGGCCTCGCGAAGAAGGAGCAGGTACAGTTCATGGTGGCGCGGCTGCTGGAGCTGAAGGAGATTCCCGAGCCGCCGGATGCGGCCGATGCGCTGGCCATTGCGATTTGCCACATTCACACCGCGCAGACGCTGCTGCAGCAGGGAGCGGCGCGATGAGGGCGTGGCTGCTGGCCGCCGTTTGTCTGGCGGCGACGCCGATTTTGGCCGAGCCGGATGCGGCGCTGCGGGTGGAGTACTCCGACCCCGCGCTGATGCCGGCGAGCTGGACGCTGGTGCTGCACCCGGACGGCAGCGCGCATTTCCACGCCGAGCGCGGCACAGCGGTTCCGGATGCGGGGCCGGGCTCTGGACAGGACGACGAGCCGAGCATGGAGCCGGCGGTGGTGGACCGCGATGTGCGGTTGAGCGGCGAGTTTGCGGGACGCGTGTTTGACACCGTGCGGCGGCGTCACAATCTGCGCGGAGTGGACTGCGAGAGCCACATGAAGGTGGCCTTCCAGGGCTGGAAGACGCTGACCTATTCCGGGCCGGACGGCGGTGGATCGTGCCGGTTCAACTATTCGAAGGACAAGGAAATCCAGATGCTGGGCGAGTCGTTCGTGGCGGTGGCCTCGACGATCATGGAGGGCGCGCGGCTGGAGCTGATTTTGCTGCACGATCCGCTGGGTCTGGACCACGAAATGGAGTTCATGCAGGAGGCGGAGCACGACGGCCGTCTGCAGGAGCTTGGCGCCATCCGCGGGATTCTCGAAAAGCTCAGAGAAGACCCCGCGGTGATGGTGCGGGTGCGGCGGCGGGCCCAACTGCTGCTGGCGGATGCCACTAAATAGTCAAACCAGGCGCGGATTTTGCGAGACTTTCCTGCACCTGGCAGTGTCAAATCAGTGTCGGCGTCTCGGCGTCTGTGCGATGGGTTGCTGGCTCGCAGGCGGGACGGACCGGCAAGGTTGGAGTGGCTCGATGGCGAACTTTGGTTCTGCGGGGCGAAACAGGGCGTTGCGGCTGGTGGCTACGGCGGCTGGTGTGCTGGCGCTGGCCACGGCGGCGCTGGCGCAGGATGCAGCGCGCGCGGCGCGCCTGAGCAATGTCGACGGACCGGTACAACTCTCGCAAGGCAGCACGGTGCTGGCTGCGCCGGCACTGGCGAATACACCGCTGTTTGAAGGCACGCGGATCGCGACCGCGCAGGAGGGCCGTGCCGAAGTGCAGTTTGACGACGGCAGCATTGTGCGGGTGACGCCGAACAGCTCGCTGACGCTGAGCGTGATGCGGCAGCAGGATGGGAGTCCGGTGACGGAGGTGGTGCTGGACAGCGGTCTGGCCTACTTCGAGCTGCAGGGCACATCCTCGGGCGGGCGGTTTGGCGTGCACTTTGGCACGGATACCGTGACCGCCAGCGGATTTACGGTGCTGCGAGTTGATCTCGACAACCCGCCGGGCGCGCTGGCGGTGTTCTCCGGCAATGCGCATCTGGATGGCGCGGCCGGGTTGGCGCTGGACCTGCACGGCGGCGAGAGCGCGGTGCTGAATGCGACGGATGCGGCGGCCTACCAGCTTGCCGAATCGATCGAGCCCGATTCGTGGGATGCGTGGAACTCCGACCGCGACCAGGCGTTGACCGCAGAGGAAGCGCAGCGGACGGTGGCCACCGACAACCTGCCCAATGCGAACAACCCGGCGTGGAGCGACCTGGATGCGAACGGCAACTGGTACAACGTGCCGGGGCAGGGCTACGTCTGGTCGCCTTATGAGGCGCAGTCGGCGGGATGGGATCCCTACGGCTGCGGGAGCTGGGTGGCGACGCCAGGCTTTGGCTACCAGTGGGTTTCATGCGAGTCGTGGGGCTTTATGCCGTATGGCTCGGGGTTGTGGAGCTACTATGACGGCTTTGGCTGGGGCTGGGAACCCGGCGGCGGCTACTGGTACGGCGGTGGTCTGGGAACCAACATTGGCAGCACGCCCTTTCGCTATCGGCCTCCGCAGCGCCCGCGCGGCGGTCCGGTGAGTCCGCGTCAGATCCCGCCAACAGTGGCCGTGAATCGGTTCCATGGGGGATCGAACCTGGCTGGATCGAACGGGGCCGGATCAAACGGGGCCGGATCAAACGGGGCCGGATCGAACGGGGCCATCGGGCAGACGATTCGTCCGCGCGGCGGGCCGGTGGTGATCGCCGGGTCCACGGTGCAGCCTCTGCGGCCGGTAGGTACCAGAACGGTTTACAACCACGAGGCGACGGTGACGGTGGGCGGCGGCACTCGGGAGACGGCCCGCGCTTCCGCGCCAGGCAATGCGCCGAGCTCCGGATTTGTGGGGCATGGCGCAACGGGCGTGAATGCCGGCGCGCGGCCTGCCTATGTGGAGCCGGCTCCGGGAAGCTACTCATCGGGCTATCGCTCTGGGGTCTATGGCGGCAACGGCGATCACCCTCCGTCTCACTACGGCGGGTATGAGGGCCGGGCTCCAGCGCCAGCAAGCCATCCCAATTCCGGCGGTGGAAGCGCACCGCGTGCCAGTGGTGGCGGCGGAGCACCCAGCGCACCGCACTACAGCGGCGGTGGCGGTGGTGGCGGCGGCGCCTCGCACGGTGGCGGTGGCGGCGGAGGCGGAGGCGCGCACCACTAAGCTCTACGTCTGAGCGAAATGAGGATATGGCTGCGGGAGGAGACTCCTGCGGCCATTTTTCTTTTTAGGGGGATTGGTCGGTCAGGGCAGCGATAGATTGGGAGAGCGCGGCGAGCTGCTCGATGCCGAGGGCTTCGGCGCGGGATTGCGCGTCGATTCCTGCTGCGGTGAAGGCTTGCTGGATGGCGGCGGGCGCGATTCCAGCGGCGCGCAGGTTGTTGGCGAGGGTCTTGCGCTTTTGCGCGAAGGCCAGGCGCAGGAACGGCGTGAAGCTCGACTCATCGAGGCCGAACTCGACGAAGCGCGGCGCGAATCGCCAGCGAATCACGGTGGAGTGGACATCCGGCGGCGGCGAGAATGCGCCGGGCGGCAGGGTGAAGAGCTTTTCGACCGGGCCGTGAAGCTGCACGATGACAGAAAGTACGCCGTAATCGCGCGAAGCGGGCGCGGCGGCGACGCGGTCGGCGACCTCGCGCTGCATCATGACGACGGCGTGGGTGAGCGCGGCGTGGCTGGCGGCGAGTTTGAGAAGGATGGGCGAGGTGATGTAGTAGGGCAGGTTGCCGGCGACGGCGAGTTGCTGGCCGGCCTGCGCGGCAGCAGCGGCGAAGTCGAAGGCGAGCACGTCTTGCTGGAGGACGGTGACGTGACTGGCGGGGAACTCTTCGCGGAGCTGCGCGGCGAGCAGCGGATCGAGCTCGATGGCGAGCAGGTGTTGGCAGGCGGGCGCGAGGGCGCGGGTGACGGCGCCGCGGCCGGGGCCGATTTCGACCACGGTGCGGGCGGAGCAGTCGCCGAGCGCCGCAACGATGCGGCGGATGGCGGCCTGGTCGTGGAGAAAGTTCTGGCCGAGCTTGGGCTTGGCGGGCATGGCTTCTCAACTGATGGTAGACGAGCCCAGCATCTGCGTCCGGTTGGCGGCTTCGGTTAGCGGTCGTTGCGCAGCGCGGCGACGTACATGCCGGGGCGGTGGGTGAAGCCGAGGTCGCGGTAGACGCGGATGGCGTTGTGGTTGTCAGCCCAGGCGTGCAGGTAGGGCATGTCGCCGCCGGCGCGGATGTCGTCCATGACGGCGAGCATGAGGGTGCGGGCGTAGCCTTTGCCGCGCGTGTCTGGATGGGTGCAGACGGCGCTGACCTCGACGAAGCCGGGGCTGCGGGTGCGCTGGCCGGCCATGGAGACGAGGCGCTCGCCTTCAAAGATGCCGAGGAAGAGGCCAAGCTCGTGGGTGCGCTCGCGGAATGGCCCCGGCTCGGTGAGCGTGGCGAGGGCGACCATCTCCGGCGCATCGGCGGCGGTGAGGAGGCGCATGTGTGCGCCCTCTGATAGCGGGACCGGCGTGGCGGCGGAGGGTTCGAGGCAGACCATCTGCGCCAGCGGCCCTTCGCGGACGAGGGTCCAGCCTGCGCGCGCAATGGGCGCGTCGCGCAGAAAGAGAACGACGATGCCGCCGGCGCCAGCGAGGGCGCGCAGGTCTTCGTAGGCGGCGTCACTTTGATCGGCGAGGCCGCTGAGCGGGCCGATGGCGGGCGGATAGCGGCGGGCGCGGCCGGAGACGAGCGCGAGGCTGGCGTGAGTGGTCCGCAAAGAATTCCAGAGGGGGTCGTCGAGGAGATGAATGTCGGGCATAGGAGTCGGGTGAGACGGAAGAGCTGAGTGGCGCGAGGAGCCGTGCGCCGATTTCAATTTTAGCGGATGGAAAGGGCCAGCTCCATCGGTCGAGATGAGCCGTTGCGGCGGGGCGGCTGATTGAGGGTGCGGATGCTAATGCATGTGAACGCCGAGTTCCACCGCAACCTTGCGCAGGCGGATATCCCGTGTCCATAGGCGTGCCGGCGGGTCGATCAAGGCCGAGGCTATGAGGTGTGCGTCGATGAGGCCGATGCCACGAGCATAGAAATGGTGTGTTTCGATCATCTGGCGCACCTCGCTTTCTTGCGCGACCAGAACGTGGGGCAGCCGATCGAGGTATTCAAGGGCCGCAGCGCGGCCTTTCAGGTTGCCCAGGGCCAATTCGCCGATGACGAACGGATGAACGGCGATTTGGTCTTTCGCCAGCAGGCGGCTCATTTCGTGATGCGGCGCACCAAAGTGATCGATCCACACGGATGTGTCGGCGAGGATCACGCTCAGGCAGACCGTCGGCGGGGGATGTCTTTGAGCTTCGGCATGGTGCCGCCGAGTGCGGCGAGCCGGCGTGCGCTTTCCCGCGCGATGAGCGCCTTGAGGGCCTCGCGCACCAGGGCGGTCCGCTCCTCGATCCCGGTATACTTTTGGGCTTTGAGGAGAAGTTCGTCGTCGAGGGTAACAGTTGCGCGCATAGACACCTCTTTGTCACCTATTTTATCACCAATTGCAACGAATTATGGTGATAAGCAGGCGTAAGTCTCTAATGCGTTACTTCGCGGGCTGCTCGTGATGGAAATGCCGCCAGATGGTTTCGGCGGTCGCGTGGCTATGCGGCGCGGGGAGTGAGTTTGATGCCGAGGGCTTTGATGACGCCGAGGAACGTGGACAGGCGCGGGTCGCCGCTGGGTGAGAGCGCCTTGTAGAGGGCTTCGCGCGTGACGCCGGACTGCTCTGCGAGCTGGGTCATGCCCATGGCGCGTGCAATGTCTCCGAGCGCTGCGGCGATGAGCGCGGGATCGCCGTCATCAAAGGCGGCCTCAAGATAAGCGGCGATTGACCTGGGGCTATCGAGATATTCAGACGGATCCCACTGTTTCGTTTTCAGTGCCATGGAGCCACTCCCCGGGATGTGTGAACTATAGTTCACACATCCCGGTTCGTCAATGTCGCCGACTGTTCATGGAAATGCCGCCAGATGGTTTCGGCGGTCTTCTTTGGGACGACGGAGGCAAGGGATTCGGCGGTGGCTTGCTGCACGCTGCGCAGGCTGCCGAAGTGGGTGATGAGGCGCTGGCGGGTTTGCGGGCCCACGCCGGGGATGGCGAGCAGCTCGGAGTCGCGGTCGCGCATGGCGCGGCGCTGGCGATGGTAGCCGATGGCGAAGCGATGGCTCTCGTCGCGGATGAGCTGCACCAGATGCAGCACCGGCGAGCGGCGGTCGAGGACCACGGGCTCGTCCTCGTTGCCGTGGACGTAGATGACTTCTTCCTTTTTGGCGATAGATGCGAGCGGCTGCGCGGTGAAGCCGAGGGCCTCGAGCGCATCGGCGGCGGCGTGGAGTTGGCCGAGGCCGCCGTCGATGAGGATGAGCGAGGGGAGCTCGCGCTCTTCTTCTTTGAGACGCCGGTAGCGGCGGTCCACGACCTCGCGCATGGAGGCGAAGTCGTCGATGCCTAGCACGGTTTTGATTTTGAACTTGCGATAGGCGGACTTGTTCATCCTGCCGTCTTCCCAGACGACGAGCGAGGCGACGGTCTCCGCGCCCTGGATGTGCGAGATGTCGAAGCATTCGATGCGCTTGGGCAGCTCGGGGAGCATGAGCGCGTCGGCGAGGGCTTCTTCAATGGCTTTGCGCGAAGGGATGAGGACGCGGAAGCGCTGCGTGAAGGATTGATGCGCGTTTTGCCCGGCGAGGTCGACGAGGGAGCGCTTCTCGCCACGCTGCGGCACGGCCAGCTCGATGCGGTGGCCGGTACGTTCGGTGAGTAGATCGGCGAGCGCTTCGCGGTCGGCGAAGTCGGTGGGTACGAGGATGGAGCGCGGGACGTATTGCTGGTCGATGTAGAGCTGTTTGAGGAGGGCGCTGAAGAAGGGGCCGGGGTGGAACGACATGATGGCTGGAGTCGTGCGTTCCCCGGTCTCAGAATCGAGACCGGGGGCACCCGCGCCCGAGTTGTCACTTACCCAGGTCTCAGAAGCGAGACCTGGGGCACCCGCACCCGGAGTTTGTGGCGCGTCGATATCAGTTGCATCGGCGTTGATTTCGAGCAGATCGGGTAGGTCTTCCCAGAAGAACTCGCGGCGGTCGACGATTTTGCCGGCGCGCATGTGGAAGAGATTGACGGCTAAGCTGCCGTCTTCGAAGTGATAACCGAAGACATCGGCGTCGTCGCCTTGCTCGGCGGTGGCGATGCGCTGTTTCTCCTGCAACTGATGCACGGTGGAGAGCTGGTCGCGCAGGCGGGCGGCGGCCTCGAACTGCTCGGCTTCGGCGGCGGCCATCATGCGCATGTTCAGCGAGCGTTCAAGTTCGGGGGCGCGGCCTTCAAGGAAGAGTTGGGTGTCGCGCACGGCCTGTTTGTAGGCCTCGGGCGTGGTGAGGCCTTCGACGCAGGGGCCGAGGCAGCGGTGGATGTAGTACTGCAGGCAGGCGCGCGGGTGGTAGCGCGAGAGATCGACCTTGCAACTGGGAATGAGGAAGCTGCGGTGGATGAGCTCGACCACGCGATAGGCGAGATTGCCGGGGAAGTAGGGGCCGTAGTAGGCGGCGCCGTCTTTGCGCAGGCGGCGGGTGACGAAGACCTTGGGATAGCGGTCGGCGAGGGTGAGCTTGACGTAGGGGTAGGTCTTGTCGTCGCGCAGCAGGATGTTGAAGCGCGGCTTGCGCTGCTTGATGAGGTTGTTTTCGAGGGCCAGCGCCTCGTGCTCGTTGGCCACGAGGATGTAGTCGAGGTCGACGGCCTCCCGCATGAGCGAGCCGGTCTTGGCGTTGGCCTGCGAGGCTTCCAGCAGATACGAACGGACGCGCGAGCGGAGATTCTTGGCCTTGCCGACGTAGATGACCTCGCCCTCGGCGTTCTTGTAGAGGTACACGCCGGGCTGGGTGGGGAGGGTGCGGATTTTCTCGTAAAGGTCCATAGGGGAGGTCAATGGGATTCAGTGGTGCGGGCGGCGGGCGTGTCCTCTCTTAAGCATAGCGGGTGCGAAAGTTGAGGCCGGGAGGCGGAAAGCAATCCAAAGTTACGCAAGAGGGTAAAAATTACACACTCCGGGGTTATGCAGTTACGGGGGAATAAGAGAATAACTTCCGCGCAATCATTGGGATGCGAAACAGATCGAGTTTGGTGCGGCAGTTGCAATTCTTGAGGGGCAGAAGGGTTATCAGCTGGCCGTCCTGCGGCATAAGGCCGAACCGGGCGGACGGGAGGACAAAACATTATGAACTACCGATTTGGCCTGTGGATGGCGGCGACGGCGCTTGTGGCGGCCGGTACCAGCGGATGCGCAACCAAGAATTGGGTACATACCCAGACTGCACCCATCGTGGAGCACACGGATCAGTTGGAGACGAAGACCGCGGACAATGGCCGCGCGATTCATGA
>DASQSP010000252.1:0-17554 GCA_035642355.1 Occallatibacter sp. | reverse complement strand
CGCTTGAAGAGCTGCGGCAAAAGTTAAAACGTGATGCGCTGGGCGGACTGTTTGAGGACAAGCCGAATGCGGCGGTCATGCACTGGCGCGGGCTTTCGGCGAAGCAGGCTGCGGCGGTGCAAGAGCGGGCTGAACAACTATTTGCGCCGTTCGCGAGGATGGACGGACTGCGGCTGCTGCGGTTTGAGGCGGGAATAGAACTGCGTGCAGGACGCGACAAGGGCGGGGCTGTGGAAGCGATTTTGCGGGAGAGCGAGGGCGAGAACTGTGAGGGTGCGGCGGTGGCATATTTGGGCGACGATCTTACGGACGAAGCGGCGTTTCGCGCGGTGAATGCGGCGCGCGGGCCGCATTTGAGCGTGCTGATGCGGCGCGTGGAGCGGGTGACGGGTGCGGATGTGTGGCTGAAGCCGCCGGAGGGGATGCGGATGTTTTTGCGGCGGTGGGTTGAGGCGCGGTAGAGCGGCGATCCATTACTGCCGGAGTAGGGGAAGAAGCCGCGCGCGGGTGCGTTTTGGGTCAATGGGAGTAGAGCGCCTTCTTCAAGTTCGACGTGCATCTAGCGCGGGGCCGCTACGACTGCGGGACCGATGACTTTGATCCTGAGATCGGTTGCGCGAACTTGCACGACACTTGGCTTGTCTTTTCCTGTTGCCGCGAGAATCGCGCTGAAGTCGAGATCGTGCGTCAAGACGATCCATCCGTTACTGGCGGCATAGGAAAGAATCATGTGATCGGGAGCATTGGCGGAGCCGAGGGAAGACCAATGAACGGCCTCAATCTCTGACGCGGCCAGGAACGCGACCCACGCCGGAGAGAGATTCATGTCCACGAGCAGCTTCATGCAGAGGCGAGGACGATCTCACGTTCTTCCGCGAGCCAGGCGGCGTAGCGCAGCGCCTGCAGAATATCTTCGCGCTCAAGATAGGGGTAGAGCGCGAGGACCTCCTCGATGGAGTGGCCGGCGGCAATCTGGTTGACGAGCATGCCTACGGTCACGCGCTGTCCGCGGATGCAGGCTTTGCCGCCCATGACGGCTGGATCCTGTGTAATGCGGTCGAGTTGGCTCATCGCAGCCCCCTTTCCCCGAGTGTACTCGCGGCGGTTGCTTTCCGGCAGAGAATCGATCGGCGGAGTTACTCGCGGCCGCGCTTGCGGATCTCTATGCTGAGCCGTTTGATTTTCTGGTTGAGGGTGGAGAGCGGGATGCGGAACTGCTCGGCGGCATCGGTTTGGTTGCCGTTGCAGCGCTCGAGCTTTTCGACGATGATGCGGCGCTCGATGTCTTCGAGGATGTCGAAGAGCGAGGCGTTGGGGTTGTGCTCGAGCAGCGCGTCCTGAAAGCTGCGGCCCGTGATGTGGCCGGGCAAAAGGTCCGAGCCGATGATGGGGCCGGAGGAAAGCACGACGCCGCGCTCAATCGAGTTTTCCAGCTCGCGCACGTTGCCGGGCCATTCATAATCCACCAGTGCCCGCATGGCGTCGGATGAGAGCCGTCGCGGGGCCAGGCCGTTCTCGTTGGCGTAGAAGTCGAGGAAGTGCTGCGCGAGCAGGGGAATGTCTTCGCGGCGGGCGCGCAGCGGCGGCAGATCGGCGGTGATGACGTTGAGCCGGTAGAAGAGGTCTTCGCGGAAGCGGCCCTCGCGCACGGCCTGGCGCAGATCGACGTTGGTGGCGGCGAGGATGCGCACGTCGACTTGAATCTCCTGAATGCCGCCGAGGTGCATGAAGCGCTTGTCCTGGAGCACGCGCAGGATTTTGGCCTGTGTGTCCATGCCCATCGTTGCGATTTCGTCGAGGAAGAGGGTGCCGCCGTTGGCGACTTCGAAGAGGCCTTTCTTCGACGCGATGGCAGAGGTGAATGCGCCTTTGACGTGGCCGAAGAGAGTGGACTCAAGCAGCTCCGAGGGCATGGCGCCGGTGTTGATGGGGACGAAGGGTTTGTCTCTGCGCGGGGAGTGGGCGTGGATGGCCTTGGCGATGACCTCCTTGCCGGTGCCGCTCTCGCCCTGAATGAGGACCGTGGAGCGCGATGGCGCGACCTGCGCGATGAGGTCGAAGACCCGCAGCATGATGTCGCTCTTGCCGACGATGTTGGTGAAGTTGTAGCGCTGCTTGAGGGTGCGCTTGAGCTGGAGATTTTCCTCTTCGGCGCGATGGCGGGCGACGGCCGAGCGAATGTCGGCCATGAGCTTTTCGTTGTCCCAGGGCTTCTGGACAAAATTTGCCGCGCCGGCGCGGATGGCCTCGACGACGTTGTCGACGGTGCCGTAGGCGGTGATCATGATGACCGGCGTCTCGGGCTGGCGCTCCTTGATCTGCGGCAGCAGCTCGAGGCCGCTCTGGCCGGGCAGGGCGAGGTCGAGGAGGACGAGATCGAAGGTTTCAAGTTCGAGAATGCGCAGGCCCTGCTCGCCGTCGCTGGCGGTGCGCACGCCGCAGCCCTCGAGAGCAAGCAGCACTTCGAGGGATTCGCGGATGCCCGCCTCGTCGTCGATGACCAGGATGCTGGCGCCGCCGGCGGCGAACGGCGGCGCGGATAGATTCAGGGACTGCCCAACCTCAGACATGTACGGTCTTCCTTAACAGGGGGAACTCAAGATGAAAGGTGGTGCCGGCTCCGATGGCGCTCTCGACGTGAATTTTTCCGGCATGCTCCTGAATGATGCCGTAGGAGACCGACAGGCCGAGGCCGGTGCCGCGGCGCTCGCCGGGTTTGGGCATGGTCTTGGTGGTGAAGAAGGGATCGTAGATGCGCTTGAGGTGTTCGGGCGCGATGCCGGAACCGGAGTCGTTGACGAGCGCCTCGACGTGTCCGTTAACCAGCGTGGCCACGCGCAGGCGGCCGCCGCCGGGCATGGCCTCCTTGGCATTGAGCAGGAGATTGAGGAAGACCTGCTGCAATTTGCCGGGGTTGCCGTGGATGGGCGGCAGATTTTCGGCGAGGCTGGCATCCACGTCAATCTGCGCGGTTTTGAACTGATGCTCAAGCAGCGAGAGGGTGTCGCGGATGACCTGATTGAGGTCGGTGTCGCGGAACTCTGTCGTTGAGGTGCGGGAGAAATTCAGCAGTCCGTTGGCGATCTCAGAGGCGCGGAAGCTCTGCTGGGTGATCTTCTCGAGCACGGGGCCGAGACGCTGGTCGCCGCGCATCTGTTTCGACAGCATCTGCGCGTAGGAGGAGATGACCGCGAGCGGGGTGTTGATCTCGTGGGCCACGCCGGCGGCGAGCAGGCCGATGGAACTGAGCTTGTCGGCTTGCGCGAGCTGATTCTCGAGCGAGATGCGCTCGGTGATGTCGTCGACCAGCACGATGCGGCCCACGACGACGAAGTCGCGCGAGAGCAGCGGGGCGACGGCGATGTTGGCCGTGCGTTGCTCGCCGGCGCGGGTGGTGAGCGGGAACTTGTAGAGGTGATGCACGCCGGACTCGTTGCGGAAAGTATCCAGCGCGTCAGCAAATTCAGGAGGAAACACGGCACGAAGTGCTTGGCCCAGGGCTTCGGCGCGGCTGAGGGCGTACATCGCCTCCATCTGTGCGTTCCAGCTCTCGATGCGGTCGTCGAGGTCGAGAGTGAGGATGCCGACGTTGATGGATTCGACGATGTTCTCGTTGAACTCCTTGAGCCGCTCGAACTCGGCGATCTTTTCTTCGAGGCGCATGTAGAGGATGGCGTTCTGCAGGGCGATGCCGATGTAGCTGGCGAGGGACTCGAGCAGTTCGACATCCTCGCTGGAGAGGAAGTCGCCGCCGATGGTGCGGCCGAGGCCGATGACGGCGATGGTGCGGGTTTGCGCGCCGTCCTGCACGCGGCAGGGCAGGTAGTAGTTGAGGTCGAGCAGGGACGCGGTGCGGCGCTGGGCGTCGGTGAGGTGCAGGGCCTGATCGGCGTTCTCGAGGAAGATGTGGGAGTGGTCGGGGGCGTGGTCGAAGTCGAGGAAGCCGAGATCGAGAGCAGCGGAGCCGGTGCGGAATTGCGCGGCGGCAGCCTCGGGGGGCAGGCCGTGCGAGGCGGCGAGGCGCATGCCGCTACTGGAGCGGCCGGGAGCCGCCGGCGGCGAACCCGGAGCCTCGGCAAGAAAGACGGCGACACGGGAGACGAGCAGAGTGTGGGGCAGGCGATCGACGATGGAGGCGAGCAGTGCGCGGAGATCGGTTTCAGAACTAAGCTCGCGCCCGAACTCGACGAGGGCCTTGCGGTAGTCGTAGCGCTGGCGGTCGAAGGCGCGATCGACCCAGCCCTGGACGCGGCGCTTGAGGGGATCGAAGATGGCGGCGGTGACGAGGATGGCCAGCCCGAACGCCCAGCGGTTGATGGATTCGGGCAGTCCGTTGTGGACGATGACGGCCGACAGGGCAATCACGCCGAAGTAGGCGCCGAGCAGCAGCGCGGTGGCGAGGGTGTAGGCAACGCCGCGCTTGAAGATGAGGTCGGTGTCCATCAGGCGGTAGCGCACGATGGCCCAGGCGAAGGTGAGCGGCAGGAAGACCAGCGACAGGCCGGCCAGCTTGGTGAGCAGGGCGGGCATCGATACGTCGAAGAGGAAGGGCAGCGCGTAGAGCAGCGTGAAGGGCAGCACCGCGAGCAGCGCGCCGCGGGTGAGCCACTTGAGCTGCTGGCGCAAGAGCGGCGTGGAGGCGCGGCGGTAGCTGTTGAGGAACAGAGCCGCGGCCAGGACGTAAAAGGCCGCGTCGTAGCCGGTGCCGGTCTGGTCGAGCCGGTGCTTGAGCTCGCCGGTGGCCTCCCAGAAGTTGAAGGCGTAGATCCAGAGGCCGAAGAGGGCGGCGCCGGGCGCATAGACCAGCGGCAGCAGCAGGCGGCGCGCGCTGCGGATGCGCTCCTCGGGGAAGCTGAGGGCGAAGTGCAGGAAGAGCGCGGGCTGCAGCGACTCGGCGAGGACGTTGCACCAGAAGACGGTCTTGTCCAGGCCGTCCCACGCGCCCGTGTACTTGAGGGAGTTGAGCGCGAAGGAGACCAGGCAGAAGAGATAGAAGTGGGTGGCGCGGGGCGCGGTCCAGCGGCGGAAGAGAACGTAGAGCCCGATGGCGAGATAGATGAGACCGATGAGGCGCAGCGCCTGCTGCAGGCTGCGGTCGGGCGGCACCGGCGCAATGTCGATTGGGGTGTCGAGGGGAATGCCCTGGCGGGTGATGGAGTAATGGGCGCGGATGTAGACGCCGGTGCGGTAGAGCTCGCGCTCGAGGTCCGAGATGTGGACGACGGGAGTGTCATTGACCGCGGTGAGCAGGTCGTGGGGTTTGATGCCTTCGTGGGCGGCCGGTCCGCCGGGCAGCACTTTTACGGCGACAAGTCCGCCGGGAGCCTCGGTCCACCAGACGCCGTCGTCGGGCTGCTGGAACTGGCTTTCCTGCCGGAAGTTCAGGACCGCAAGGAGTACCAGCCCGACCGTGGCCACGGCCAGCAGTGTCAACTGCAAGCGGTTAAGAAGACTCGTCTCCATGGGGAGAGCACCTTAGGTCAACTAACTTGAGATGCACGTCGGTTGCCACGCACACAAGGTTTTGGATTTGTACCATCACCTGCGGCAATCATCTGGGAATCTGCAAGATACAGACGGTCCACGGCGGAAAATGTCGTGGGCGCGCCAGACTGATCGTATCTAAAAATACAACAAAGTGGAACAGCGATACGCGTTAATGGATTCGCCTACGTTAAATGGTATCGAAAAGCGAGGGGCACGCTTACGGTACGCAGATAACTATACTCCGGTTCAAACCAATGAATTAGTTGATTTTTTGTACACGGTACGAGCTGGATGCGCGCCGGTTTATAAAGGCGCTCAGCGCTGGCCGTAGGTGGCTTTGGGGCCGTGTTTGCGGAGGTAATGGTGGTCGCTGACGTGGGCGGGGATGGCGGCGACGGATGCGTTGAGCAGGACGGTGCGGAAGGCGAGGCGGGCGATGTACTCGAGGACGTCGGCGTGCTCGACGGCCTCGGCGGCGGATTTTCCCCAGGCGAAGGGGGCGTGGCCGGCGACCAGGACGCCGGGGACGGCGACGGGGTCGAGATTCTCTGCGCGGAAGCGGCGGATCATGACGAGGCCGGTGTTGCGAACGTAGCCGGTGGAGACTTCCTCGGCGGTGAGGGGCTCGGTGATGGGGACGGGGCCGTGGAAGTAATCGGCGTGGGTGGTGCCGAGGCAGGGAATGGGGCGGCCGGCCTGGGCCCACGAGGTGGCGAACTCGGAGTGGGTATGGACGATGCCGCCGAGTTGGGGGAACTCGCGGTAGAGCAGGGTGTGGGTGTCGAGATCGCTCGATGGGCGCAGTTTGCCGTCGACGATAACGCCGTCGAGGTCGGTGACGACCAGATCCTCGATGGTCAGGGTGGCGTAGTCCACGCCGGAAGGCTTGATGACGACCAGGGGCTGAGTGCCGGAGCGGTCGATGCTGCTGACGTTGCCGAAGGTGTGCGGGGCGAGGCCGCGGCGTGCGATCTCCTGATTGGCGCGGAGGACCTGAGTGCGAAGTTCTTCGAGGAGCATGGCGGGCGATCCTTTAAGACGGTTAGCGTAAGACGGTTAGCGAGGCGGTAAGCGTTTTCGCAGGTAGTTTAGCAGTTTCCGCCAGCGGACAGTGCGAGCGCGAACAATTCGCAAAGCCCTGTAAACTTGGCGTGCATGGACCCGTCTACCCAAACAATGGCGGCTACCACTGCATTGGACCCGTACAGCATGGCGATGGCGAAAGAGACCGCCGCGCAGGAGTTCTCGCACCTGGTGGCGAGTCATCGCCCGCAGATCTATCGTTTTCTGCTGGCGTCCACGCGGGACGTCGATCTGGCGGAGACGCTGACCCAGGAGTGCTTCCTGAAGGCGCACCGCAACTGGGCGGGGTTTCGCGGCGAATCGACGGCGATGACGTGGCTGATGCGGATCGCGATCAATCTGCAGAAGGACCACTGGCGCAACCGGCGGGTGCAGTTCTGGCGGCTGACGCGGACCAACGCGGTGGATGCGGCCGAGGCCAGCGAGTGGCTGCCCAGCGGCGAGACCAGCCAGGAGCAGCGGCTGCTGGCGCAGGAGCGGGTGACCGAGGTATGGCACGCCGTGGATGGATTGAGCGAGCGGCAGCGGACGGTGTTTTTGCTGCGGTTTGTGGAAGAGATGGAGTTGAGAGAGATTGCGGGCGCGACCGGGCTGAGCGAGGGAACGGTAAAGGCGCATCTTTCGCGGGCCGTGATGCGGGTGCGGGCGGAGATGGGAGGGAAGCGATGAATTGGTTGATGCGGAGGAAGAAGGCCGAGGATGCGGCCGCTGGGCAAATAGACAAGCTCGACGAGCTGGATGAAAAAAGTTTGATGGAGCCGGACTTGATGGATCCGGCGCTGCGGCGGACGCTGCGTGACTTTAGCGCCACCGTTCATGCCTGGAGCGACGCGGAGCTGAGCCGGCAGCGCCCTTCACGCACAACAGCGGCGCGCGCAACGGGGTTGCATCATGGGGGCGCGTTGATTGGCTGGGGCCTGGCGGCAGCGCTGCTGCTGGCAACCGGCGGCGCCTATGAGTATCACCAGCGGGAGTTGGCCCAGCAGACGGCGGCACGCATAGCGCAGCAACGGCTGGCGGCGGACAAGTCGCGGGTTGAGGAGCGGGTTGAGGCGCAGAAGGATGAAGAGCTCTTTGCCAGCGTGGACAGTGCAATCGCACGCGAGGTGCCGAGCGCCATGGAACCTTTGGAACCGCTGGCGGTGGTGGCGGACGGCAGCGAAGGCAGTCATAAGTAGACGCGGCGAAAAGAGCCGCGCGGCAGGACAGAACAGCGCGCAGCAGGACAGAACTGCGATGACAAAGGAGAGGCAATGAGGGCTATGGGAGTGTTGCGTACAGGGCTGGCAATGGCCGGCCTGATGATGGCGGGCGCGGCGTGGGCGCAGGGGCCGGGTTCGGGCCCGGGCGGCCCGGGCGGACGAGGCTTCGATGGGCATCGGCCGCCCATGGAGCGGGCCTTTGGCGGGCATGGCGTGGAAGGCCGCTGGTGGAACAATCCGCGCATGATCGAGCAACTGAAGCTGACCGACGAGCAGCGCAAGGACTTCGACCAGATTCTGCTCGATCACCGCGAGAAACTGATCGATCTGCACGGCAACCTGGAGAAGGCTGAACTGGTGATGGAGCCGCTGATGCACGCCGACCAGCCGGACGAGGGCAAGATTCTGGCGCAGATTGACAAAGTGGCGGCCGCACGGGCGGAGCTTGAAAAGGCCAATGCGCGCTATCTGCTGGCGCTGCGCGCCAAGCTGACGCCGGAACAGTGGAAGACTATGCAGGAATTGCGCGAGAACCGCGGCCGCATGCACGAGGGCTGGGACGGACGCGGGCCGGGCGGGCATGAACATGGCCGGGGCCGGGGCACGGACGGGCCGAACGGCGCGCCTCCACCGCCGGGACATGATGGGTCTTCAGGCCCGACGGGGCAGCTGAATGACGAGAGCGCACCGCAGCCGCCCGTAGCGGCGCCGGAACCCGGCGGCCGCCTGCGGTAGGGCGGCTGCTCTCGACCAGGATTCATCAAGATTCGACCGGGATTCATCGAGCTTCATGAAGGGTGTTTGGCAGAGAGCAACTGCGGTTGTAGTTCACACCGGTGGCGGCAGGGGGCGATCCCCTTGCCGCCGTTTTTTGTTTCTCACCGCCTTGCGCTGCAGTAGGGACGGCGCAGGTTTCGCAACACCGGTTGGACTGAAGCACTTTGAAAAGAAAACCCACGGACAGGGCGGCGGCGGAGAGCGATCTATGCCGCTTTTTCCTGACTCAAGGGGATCAATCGCACGAAGTAGTTTCGGACGCGGGAATCCCGGCGCGCGAATTCGGCGTCGAACCAAGGATGGAGGCGTGCCATGAGGAGTGACCGACCGCTGATTGTTGCCGTGCTGCTGCTGGCAGGTGGGCTGGGGCTGATCTTTGGCTACTGCCACGGAGGCGCGGGCTGGAGTGTGGCCTATCCGATGGATGGAGCATCGGTGAAGCTGAATGTCGATACTTACGGTCCGGCTGCGGTCGGTGGACCACTGCTGTTGCTGGCCGGGCTGCTGGCGCTATTCTGGTCATTCCTGTGCGCAATTGTGGCGCAGTTTGCGCCGCTTCTCGGTCACGAGGAGCAGAGAGAGGAACTGACGCGCCTCTTGGAATAACGCCGACCCATGCGGCAGAGAACGATCTCTGCTGCTGTTGATTGTTCCGAATCTTCCAGGACGATATTGAAATCGTCATGCGATAGGATGTTTGCGGGATACTACCGCATGAATCGACGTCGATTGGTTTTGGGAACGCTGTCTCTGTGTGTCCACATTGTGCTGAATGGCGCACCTTCCTTTACGTCTGCTCAATCTCCGAGGCCGCTTCAAAGCTACCCCACACACCTTCCTTATCGGTTCGAGAATTTTGTTTGGTGGAGCGACAACGATCTACGCACGCTAGTGAAGGCACATGTTCCCGGACTTACGGATGAGGTTGACACCACAAGCGTTGCGCTGGGTCGAGTGCGCAATGCGCTAACCGCATTACTGCGCGAGAAAGGCATCGTCGCCGAGGTGCAGAGTCAAGAGCCTTCCTACTCGGCCGTCGCACCTCAGCCGACAGATTTGTTCGGGCAGCCATTACCGCGGCCCTCAACGCCGACAATCAGCTTCAGTGTTCTCACCCCGCAGGTCGTTATCGGAGAGATTCAAGTGCAGTCGGGCAACGACGACGTTGATCGTCTGGTTCGTTCGGAAGTGGACGGCAATACCGGACGCCCATATAACAGCGGGAGCCAGGCATTTTGGTTGACACAGATCGATGAGGTGCTTGCAAGAAATGGGTACCTGGCCTCCGAGGCCCATTTCGAGCACGGACCGCCAAAGGAGACAGGCGAGCGCTTTGTTGTTGATCTGACGCTCACGATTAATCCGGGTTTGCAATATCACATCTCCTCCATCAGCGCCGATGGAGGACCGCTTCTTCAGAGGCGAGATAGTGAGTAGTTTGTTTACCGCGAAGGTTGGAGACATCGCCGGCGCAAGTCCATTTAGGAAGTTGGGGCCGGCAGTCGCTGCCTATTATCACCACCTTGGCTACGCAGATGTGTGGATTGAGAGTGAGCCCTCTCTTGATCGAGAGCACGCGCTGGCGGCCTACCATCTAGCGGTAGTAACCGGCCCTCTGTATCACCTGAGAAGCCTGACAATCGAGAAGCTGGGCCCGGAACAAGAAACTGCAGTCAGAGCCTTGCTTGGGATGAAGGTTGGCGATGTCTTCCAGGATGACGCAATCAACTTGCTGTACCACAAGATTGCAGGTGAGCCGTCGTTGAAGGGATACAGTTTTAGCTTTGGTCCGAAACGCGATAAACCCGCTGGCGCAGTTGATCTCACCCTGCGCTTCTTCAAACAAAGTGACGAGAGCCATGTGACGATTCGCTAGCGTTTGGGGCATTTGAAAACAACATAGGCGGTTTCTTTGCAAAACTGCCGATTCTTGCGAGTTTGCTCTTGCTTCAATAGTCGGACGGTGCGGGTGAAGGTGAACTCGGACTTGGTCTTGGGTTTCTTCCGGCTGCGCGCCGCCCACGCTCCGTGTGTAATTACCGGCGCGGGTCGCGCGGTTGGCCTGGTCATTGACGCCCGCGCGTACCCAGAGCGCGCAATAGTCCAGTCTTCAGGCGGGGTCGCGTTCTCCTCTTACTTCAAAAATTTTGTCGGGGTCGATGGGGAGGGCGATCGAGCGGGCGTGCTGCTCGGCGGTGGTTTCCATAGCGGCCAGAGTATCGATCATCCGGACGAACTCGGGATGGGCGCGCAGGGAATCGAGGCGGGGATCGGCGAGAACCTGGAAGAACCAGGGGCATCGCGCTTCTCCGGCAGAGCGGAGTGCAGCGATGGCCGTCTCCGGGTCGCCCAGTTCCAGGCTGACGGCGGAGATAAAGGTGCTGGAGACGTAGCGCTCGCTGTTGAGACCGTGCAGGTGCTCGAGACATGCGGCGGCATCGTCGGCCCGGCCGGCGCGGGCCAGGGCGTAGGCGCGCGCCGCGGTAGCGATGTCGCAGGTGGGCAGGCATCGCTGAACATGCTCGGCGAGTTCCAGCGCTCGCTCTGCCCTGCCGTTGTACGCCAGGATCGTCGCGCCGTAGAGGGCAACGCCCTCGTGGCTGGGAAAATGGGTGATGGCGTAGTCGATGTGCCGCAGGCTTTTTTCCGGATCGCGCGCCAGGTGCCAGGCCCAGCCGAGGCGGGCGTGGAGCAAGGCTGAAAAGGGGTCGTCGCGGAGGGCGGATTCGAGCAGGCCGATGGCTTCGTCGAAGCGGTGGCGGCTGAGGGCGAAGGCGGCGCGGCAGCGCGTGATTCCGAAATCGTGGGGAAGGTGGGCGCTGTTCTCGAATGCGCGGAGCGCGCCTTCGAGATTGCGATCGACGTGAAACTTCATCCATCCCAGGGCGGGCAGCACCGCGGCGGCTCCGTCATAGTCGCAGGGGATGGCGCGGGCAGCGCGGCGGGCCTGTTCGGAGGCGGCCGCGGGTGACAGAAAGCCGTAGAAGGCATGCGTGACGCAGAGGTTGATCAGGTCCAGATGCGCGGGCAGCAGAGCGGGGTCGAGCTCGGTGGCGCGGACCATATTGTGCAGTCCGTCCTGGATGTCGAAATTGTGGATGTCGAAATTGTGCAGTCCGCGCATCTCCTGATGGCCAAGCTGGAAGTGCTCATAGGCCTGGTGGCGCGCGGAATTGTGCTCGCTCTCGCGGGGCTCTTCGGCGGCGCTCAGGCTCAGCCCTTCGAGTCCGGCATCGAGCCGGTTGGCGAGGCGGCCGGCAAGCTGAGACTCAAGCCCGGCGGTGCGGGTCTGCGGAACGAGGAAATCCTCGACCCAGATCTGCGCGTCGTCGTGGACGCGCACCATCTCCACGCGCAGGCGATAGTGGGTTGTCATGGCGCGCAGGCTGCCGGTCAGCACCAGGTCGGCGTCGAGCGCCTCGCCCACCTGGCGGGCGCTGTGTCCCTGCTGGGCCATGGTGAAGACGGAGTCGCGGGCGACGAGAGTGAAGAGCGGCCGGCGGCCGTTAAACCCGCGGCTCAGCCGGGTGATGGTCTCTTCGGCGACTGCGGCGCCAAGATGATCGGCGACGCCGATGCTGGCCTGAAATGGCAGCACCGCGAGCCGCGGAACACGGGCGGCAGGGCTATCAGGCTGCTCGACGCGCACCGGCGCGGTGAAGCGGTAACCCTGCTTGTAGAGGGTCTGGATGCAGTCGTCGGGCAGCAGGGCGGCGCGCAGGGAAGAGACGCAGCGAGGAACGCTGTCTGCCGTAACGTTGACCTCGCCCCATAGCGCGCGGCGCAACTGGTGGGGCGGCACAATGCGCCCGGCATGCGCCAGCAGCACACGGAGCGCGGCCAGACCTTTGGGAGGCAGATGCACCTCCTGGTCGCCACGCAACAACGTGCCATCGGCCTTGAGCCGAAGGCCGGCAAACACATAAGTGGGCTCGCGCAGATCTGGAGAAAAAAACACTGCATCTTCCATTCAAACCGAACGTTCTGTTGATCCGATGCGCGCGCCGGGTGTGCGTTCGCTTGACCCGATCGATCTTCGCATCGTTCCAACTTGACCGGGAAAGCAACCTGCGTGCAGGTTGAAAAACGCGATCAAATTCCGTGGCGACGTAAACGTCTCCACCTTTGCTGCCGTGGCCAGCCCGCTCGCAACGCTTGCAGGCCCCGGCTTGTTAAGACTCTGCGATCACCGGATTACGGCGGCGCTCTAGACTCTACTGTCGCAGAGACATAACTGATTATGCGCCTTATCGAGCCAGGAAAAACATCGCGATGACTATTGATTGAGCAGTAATCGACGGAGTTGGTTACGGGAGGTTTGCATTGGAGGAAATTGAGCGAGTTATGCGGCGAATCGCGACCCATTTGGGCCATCAGCCCATTTGGAGGGGGTATCAAGTTGGTTAGTAAGTTACGTTTTGCCGCCCTTCAAATCGCGGCTGGCGGCGGCGCTGTCAAGTCCCGTGGCGCCAGGCTCGCCGGCGCCGGGAGTTCTCGCCGAATCTCCGCGCGCTTTATCCCGGGCCTTGCGGGTTTCTCTTCGTGCGCAAGCCGATCCTGGAGAGAACGCTCAATCAAGTAAGTTCAACACTCCAACAACCGCAGGGTGTCCCAGGTCTCGTCCGCCGCGGCGGAAGACCTGGGAAACTACGAATCCTAACGGTCACGGCACTCGTCGCTGCCACACGCAGGATACTGTGTCCTGTCAGGACTTATCCGCGAGGAGTAAACGCAGGTCGCGCAGGTTATGGCCCGTCGGTCCCGTCACCACCGAATCTCCCAGCGCCGTGAACAGGGGGCAGGCATTGAACGCCCGCAGCGCCTCCTCGGGATCGAAGCCGAAGGCGCGCGCGCGCTCCGCTGTCGTTGGATCGACGATGGCGCCCGCGGCCCTGGTGTTTCCGTCGATGCCGTCCGAGCCCGCGCTGAGCACGGTCAATCGCTCATGCGGATGTTTCGCGAGCTCCAGCGCGCAGGCCAGCGCGAACTGCTGGTTGCGGCCTCCGGCTCCCGGCGCGCGATCCATCGTCACCGTCACCTCGCCCACCGAGATCAGGCACACCCGCGGATACAACGCGCGGAACTCATCGAAGCGCGCCAGAAGGTAGCGCGCCGCTTCGGCATAGTCCCAGTCGTCGCAGGAGTTATCCACGGCCACAAAGAAACCCGCCTTCTGGGCCAGCCCGCGCGCGCTTTCCACCAGGTCGTGGCTCGACAGCAGCACTTCATACACCGAATCGCGAAAGGCCTCCTGCTCGCCGCTCAGCGCTTCGGCCGTGGTGAAGCTGCGCGGAGTGGCAAATCCCGGCCACGGCAGCCTGGGAAGAAAACCGGCCAGGCGGCTCTTGTTGCCGGGAGACTCGGGCAGGTCGGCGCGCTCAAAAAAGGCCCGCACCGCTTTGGGAAACTTCTCCACCATGCTGTACTTGGCAATCACCTCGCGCGCATCGCCCACCGACGTCTGATCCGGCGAAGTGGGCCCGGAAGCCAGCGCGCCCAGCGAGCGCAGCGGCACATCGGGCAGCAGAATCGAGACCTTCAGCGCTTCGGCCGCGGCCAGCGCCAGCCGTCCGCCCTTCACCGCGGAAAAGTGCTTGCGCAGCGTGTTGATCTCGGTGATCGGCGCGCCGCTCTCCAGCAGCACTTTGTGAAAAGCGATGGTGTCGTCCAGGCCAATCTCCGGGGCCAGCGGCAGATCGAACATGGACGAGCCGCCGCCGGAGATGAGAAACAGCACCAGCGTATCTTTCTTCGCTTTCTTCAGCAGCGCCAGTGCCGCGCGCGCCGCTGCAAACGACTCCGCGTTGGGCAGCGGGTGCCCGCCCTCAAAATAGCGGAACCGCCAGTTGCGCCGCTTGGGCAGATACTGCGAGCAGCAGATGCCGCGCAGTCCCATGCGCCGCTTCATGCGCTCCATCAGCACCGCCAGCATGGGCGTGGCGGCCTTGCCCAGCGCGATGACAAAAATCCGCTTGTAGCTCGCGAGCTTGATCGTGTCCGGTCCGCTGCCATCCGGCAGCAGGCGGTGCATCGTGTTGCCCTCGAAGCGCAGCCGCCGGTCGAAGGCAGTCTCGATGCTGCACGTCTCAATGGCTCCGGTAAAAATTTCGGTCGCTTCCAGGTGAAGGGAATCGAGAGCGGTATCGCTCACGGGTGTCATGGCAACTGCTCCTTGAGCCAGCCGGCGACGGCGTTCTGCATCGTCTCAAGCTGGCCGGCAAAAAAGTGATCGGCGCCGGGTAGGAGCACCAACGTTTTAGGTTCGGCCGTGGTGGCGGTCACGCGCTTCAGGTCGTCCGCGGGCGCAAAGGCGTCGCGGTCTCCGCTGACAAAGAGTTTCGGAAGTGTGCAGCCGGATAAGAAGGAATACCGATAAGTATGGCCTTCAGCCTGTATCGGCAGGCCCAGCGCAACCAGCGCGCGCACATCGGGATGTTCAGCCCGCGCGCCGCAACAGGCCATCAGCGCCATCGCCGCGCCAAAGCTGAACCCGACAACCGCCACCGGCCGCTTGCATTCCGCTTCAAGCCAGCGCAGCGCGGCCAGAACGTCCTCCGCCTCCGCCCGTCCGTCGTGCGTGCCCTGGCTGCGGCCCGTGCCGCGAAAATTGAAGCGCAGCACCGGCCAGCCCAGCCCGAACTCAGGCGCGTTAAGCGCTTTCATCGCGTGGTACACCACCTTGTTGTGCAGGGAGCCCCCGCCACTGGGATGTGGATGGCAGATCAGCGCCGCATAGGGAGCATCGGCAGAGCCTTCGTTGAGGATCCCTTCGAGCCTGCCCGCCGGCCCGGCTATTTCGATGCTGTGCAGCGTCGCGCCAGACCGCTGCGCCGGCGCGGCAGGTACCGATGAGGACATCATTCCTCCGCTATTTTACGCGCAGCGGACCCGTGCAAAACGGAGAACTATGCCGCGCAATAGTCACCAATGCCGACTAGTACCGTGACCAGATGATCTTGCAATCGCGTCAATGAATCTGGGTGCCCCAGGTCTCGCTTTTGAGACCTGGGAAACTACAAATCTTCACGGTCACGGTACTAGCCAGATTGATCCAGTTGATCCGGCTCCGCTTTCCGGACCAACGCGCATCCGCCTGCCGTCCTCCCCGCCGGTCGTCGCCCGCCGGTACGGTATTCTGGCAAAGCCATGCCCCAGCCGCAGCCCACTGATCTCACTAAGCCTACTAACCCTGGTAATCCGATTGACCCCATCCGGCTCACGCGCCAGCTCGTCGAGATCGAGTCCACCACCTACCACGAGGGCGCGGTCGGCGACTTTCTCGCGGAGTTCCTCGCCGGACGCGGCTGGGATGTGGAAAAGACCCCCGTTGAGCAGCCTGCCGACAGCGGCGCCAACGGCCCCCGCTGGAACGTCTACGCCGGTGTCGCCGGCCAGACCCCCGATCTCGTCTTCTCCACGCACATGGACACCGTTCCGCCCTACATGCCCTTCCGCGAGGACGGCGAATTCCTCTACGGCCGCGGCGTCACCGACGCCAAAGGCATCATCGCCGCGCAGGTTGCCGCGGCCGAGGCGCTGCGTGCCGAGGGCTTCGCCGTCGGCGTGCTCCTCGTCGCCGGAGAGGAGCGCGACTCCGCCGGAGCCAAGGCCGCCAACCTCGCGCCCAAGGGCAGCCGCTTCCTCATCAACGGCGAGCCGACCGACAACCGCATCGCCCTCGCCACCAAAGGCGCGCTGCGCACCATCATTCGCGCCACCGGCAAAATGGCCCACTCCGCCTATCCCGAGCTGGGCGACAGCGCCATCCACAAGCTCGTCGCCGCCCTCGGCAACGTGCTGGCCCTCTCTCTGCCCGTTGACCCGGAAGCCGGCGACACCACCCTCAACGTCGGACTCATTCGCGGCGGCCACGCCCCCAACGTCATCGCCGACACCGCCGAGGCTCAGCTCCTCATCCGACTCATCGGCCCGTCGGAGCCGGTGCGCGCGGCCATCGTCGCGGCCATCGGCGATCTTGCCCAGGTAGACTTCACGCTGGAACTGAAATTCGTCCGCCTGCAAGCCGTCGAGGGCCTGCCCACCATGGTCGCCCGCTTCGCCACCGACATTCCCGAACTCACCAACTGGGGCACGCCCGTGCTGCTCGGCCCCGGATCGATTCACGTCGCGCACACCCCCCACGAGCGCCTCGCCAAAAAAGAACTGCTCGAAGCCGTCGACTTGTACATCCAAGTAGGCAGGCGTCTGCTGGCTAGTATCGTGACCGGATGATCTTGCAATCGCGCCAATGAATCTGGGTGCCCCAGGTCTCGCTTTTGAGACCTGGGAAACTACGAATCTTCACGGTCACGGTAATAGTGCTGCGCCGCCCCACGCATTCTGCAATCATCTTCCAAGGAGAACATCATGAGCGCCTCTGTCTACGACATTCCCGTCCACAAAATCACCGGAGAAGACGCATCCCTCGCCGAGTTCGCGGGCAAGGTCGTCCTCGTCGTCAACGTCGCCAGCAAGTGCGGCCTCACCCCGCAGTACGAGGCTCTCGAGAACATCTACGAGCAATACAAAGGCCAGGGCTTCGTCGTCGCCGGCTTCCCGGCCAACGACTTCAAGGCGCAGGAGCCCGGCACCAACGAAGACATTCAGACCTTCTGCTCCACCAACTACGACGTCAAGTTTCCCCTCTTCAGCAAAATCACCGTCGTCGGCCCCGACAAGCACCCGCTCTACGCCGCGCTCATCGCCGCGCAGCCCAAAGCCATCAGCCTCTCCGAGGTTCCCTGGGCCGAAAAGCTCAAGGGCTACGGCATCGAGACCCTCCCCGCGCCGGAGATCCTTTGGAACTTCGAGAAATTCCTCGTCAACCGCAGCGGCGAAGTGGTCAAGCGCTTCGCTCCGGACACCGCTCCCGACGCGCCGGAACTCGTCGCCGCCATCGAAGCCGAGCTGGCCAAAAACTGAGCCCGCGCTAAGTTTGAAGGCGAAGAATTCCTCGCAAGAGGCAGCGTGAAGGGTACGGGCTTTACTGGCTGCGGAAAGATTCG
>DASQSP010000251.1:0-8162 GCA_035642355.1 Occallatibacter sp. | reverse complement strand
TCAAGGGTCACCAGGACGGCCTGCAACAGCGCATCCTGAAACCGGCTGGAATCGCTGCCGGGATCGGCGATGATATCGGCTGGCACACGTTCCGCCACACGTACCGTTCGTGGCTGGACGAAACCGGCCCTCCGATGAAGGTGCAACAGGAACTCATGCGTCACGCCTCGATCCAGACCACGATGAACGTGTACGGACAGGCCATGACGGACAGTAAACGTCACGTCAACAGCCAGGTGGTGAGCCTGGTCTTCGGTGTGCCCAGCCAGACCGTCAAAGGGTCTGCAAGCATCCAGTAGTTTGGGGGAGTTTAGGGAACCTCTGATCAAGTCGATGTTTTGAAAGGGCACGGCTTTAGCCGTGCCGTAAGTAGCGCAAATTTAACTGGGCTTTAGCTCCTGAGGGAATGCGCTGTGACTTAATCAGACCTTCCTTGGGGGCCGTTTCCGAATGGGGTCAAACGGGGCCTTGCCGGAGAGAGTAACCCAGCCGCAGATGCTTGAAATGTCTGGTGGCGGAGGGCAGGATCGAACTGCCGACCTTGGGGTTATGAATCCCACGCTCTAACCATCTGAGCTACTCCGCCGTCGGGGCTACGCCTTCCTTAGATGATACGGGCGGCTGAAGTTAAGGTCAAACCTGCGGGACACGCGACAGTAACAGGCCGAGGCCGCCCGGCCGGGTGCCCCAGGTCTCGTTTTTGAGACCTGGGAAACTATGAATCCTCACGGTCACGGTACTTGCCGCGTTTTTTTAGGGCTAGGGTGGGAGAGCACAACACTTTACATGCCGGATCAAAGGGGGCGCGGCAGCGCCTCATGTAGACTCGCCAGCATGAACAAGTTGCGAGTGGCCGGGGTGATTCCGGCTCGGCTCGGCTCCACGCGGCTCAGCCGCAAGGTGCTGCGCGAGATTGCCGGCCGCCCGATGGTGGAGTGGGTGTGGCGCGCGGCAACCGCGAGCGGCCTCATGGAGCGCGTGCTGGTGGCGACCGACGCGGACGAGGTGGCCGAGGTGTGCCGGGCGCGTGGAATTCCTGTGGCGATGACCTCGCCCGATTGCGCCAGCGGGACCGACCGGGTGAGGGAAGTGGCGCGCCAGGTCGACGCCGATGTCTACGTGAACATCCAGGGAGACGAGCCGACTCTGACGCCGGAGTTCTTCGGCAAATTGCTGGCTCTTTTCGACCGGCCCGAGGTTGATGTGGCCACGCTGGCCCGGCGCTGCCCGCCGGAAGAGGCCGCCAATCCCAACGCGGTGAAGGTGGTGACCGCGCTCGACGGGCGTGCGCTGTATTTTTCGCGGGCCACAATCCCCTTCGATCGCGATCGCACCGGCTTCAGCGGCTATCGCAAGCATCTGGGCATCTATGCCTTTCGCAAGGCTGCGCTCGAGCGGTTTGCGTCGCTCGAGCCCTCGTTCCTGGAGCAGATCGAACAGCTTGAGCAGTTGCGTTTGCTGGACAATGGCATGAGCATCTATGTTGCCGCAGCCCCCGCGGACACCATCGGCGTGGACACCGAAGAGGACTTGCACCGCGCCGAGGCCGTGCTGCGTGCTCGCGGAGCCTGAATCGCCGCTGTATCGAGGAAATCGGAATTACGCGCAAGAATCGGGGTGCGGGCGAGGGCGCAATCGGCAACCATAAACTTCATGGCGACGAACACGATGACCAAACTCGCATCAAATTCCTCGGCGCAGGCGGCGATCGATCCCGAGGCCGCATGGCGGCAGGTGCTGGGGCGCGACCCCGACGCGGATTTTTTCTACGCAGTCACGACAACCGGCGTCTTCTGCCGGCCTGCGTGCGCCAGCCGCCGCCCCCTGCGCGCCAATGTGCGTTTCTTTCCGACTTCGGCCGAGGCCCAGGCAGCAGGATTCCGCGCCTGCCAGCGCTGCAAGCCGGCGGCGCCACGCACCGATCCATTGGACGCGATTCGCACGTATATTGAGGCCAATCTCGACCGGCCGGTGCGCCTGGACGAACTGGGCCGAATCGCAAAGATGAGCCCCTTCACGGTGCAGCGCCTCTTCAAGCAAGCCATGGGCGTGAGTCCGCTGCAATATCAACGCGCGCTGCGTGCCGGGCGGTTGCGAGACGCACTCAAACAGGGAGACTCAGTGACCAAAGCAATCTACGCAGCAGGCTATGGCTCGTCGAGCCGCGCCTATGACGGTGCAACCCTGGGCATGACGCCTTCACGTTTTGCCGAGGGCGGCAAGGGCGAGGAGATTCGCTTCACCACCGCGCGCTCGCCGTTTGGCTGGATCGTGGTTGGTGCAACCGAGCGAGGACTGTGCTGGCTCGCGCTCGGCGCAACCTCAGTCGAAGCGGAAGCCAGCCTGCGCGAGGAGTTTCCCGCCGCTGCGTTGCGCAAAGACCCATCCCTTGCACAGCTTGTGGAAGCAGCGCTGGCAGAAGTGGGCGCAACCGGCCATGAATCAGGTGTGGCCGCACCGCAAGTGCCGCTCGATCTGCGCGGCACGGCCTTCCAACTGCGCGTGTGGCAGGCGCTGCGCCAGATTCCGCGCGGCCAGACGCGCACCTATAGCCAGCTTGCGCGGGAGATGGGCATTCCCAAATCCACGCGCGCCGTGGCCCGTGCCTGCGCGCTCAATCGTGTTTCGCTGGTGGTTCCCTGCCATCGCGTGGTTGGCGTCAGCGGCTCTCTTACTGGTTATCGCTGGGGAGTAGAGCGGAAGAAAAAACTGCTGCAAAGCGAAAGCCTCTCCGCGAATCTCTGAGACTCGCGGAGAGATGGCGAACGTTAGGCGCGAGCGCCGCCGGAGACCTTGATCAACTGGCCGGTGACCCAGACCGAGTCATCGGAGGCGAGGAAAGCCGCCACGCCGGCGATATCGCCCGGCTGCGCGATGCGGCCCAGCGGAGTCTCCGCCGCGGACTTCTTCTCGAAGTCGCTGCCGATGATGCCGGCTGTCCGTGTGCCTTCGGTTTCCACCATGCCAGGGTTGAGCGAGTTCACGCGAATCTGCCGCGCACCAAGTTCGCCGGCCAGAGCCACGGTGATGGTGTCCACCGCGCCCTTGGTGGCGCTGTAAACCGAGCCCGTGGGGATGCCCGCGGCCGCAATGGAGCCGATGTTCACGATGCTGCCGCCCTTGGGATCGAAATGCTTGAGCGCCGCCTGCGTGGTCAGCAGCAGGCCCAGTACATTCACGTTGAACTGCTTGTGGAAGTGCTCCGGAGTGATGGTCTCGATAGGGCCAAACTCGTAGACGCCCGCATTGTTGATCAGCACGTTGATGGGACCAAGCTCCTTGGCGACCTTCTCGACCAGAGGGCCGATGGAGGCTGCATCGCCAAGGTTGGCCTGAATGGCGACGGCCTTGCCGCCGGCTTTCCTGATGTGGTCAACGACCTTTTCAGCGCCAGCCTTGTCGCCGGAATAGTTGACTGCAACCGCGGCGCCGCGCGCCGCCAGCTCACGGGCGATGGCCGCCCCAATACCTTTGGATGCGCCGGTGACCAGCGCGACTTTACCTTGAAGGGAACTCATACTTTGCTCTCCGATCGAGATGTCCTGGGTTCGACATTTCGACAACTATCGAATTGATTATGAAGATAGCGATTTGGATTCAGGATGCCTGTGAATCTTTTTTGCGCGGCCTCGGTCCTGGGCTCGGTTCGGCCGGGCAAGCGCCGCCAGCAGGTCCGCAAGAGCCTCCAGCACTTCGGGTTGCAGATGCAGAAAGTGGAACTTGCCCGCCCGTTCGACGCGAATGAGCCCGGCATTTTCGAGCTCTTTGATGTGATGCGACAGCGTAGCCGGCGCAATGGCCAGGGCGGACAGCGCCTCCGTGCAACCCAGCGGACAGGAAGACCTGGCAATCCGCTCCAGCAGCTCGAACCGCTTCGGGTCGGCCAGAGCCTTCAGCAAAGCGGTGCGGCGCGCGCGCGCCAAAGCCCCCCCGCGCTTATGCGGAGTCTGCTTCTTCTTGATGGCCCGAGTCTCACTCATCGCGATGCCCCTTGCGATTCGATGCAATGACAACGCAATTGGAATCACGCCGGTGGCCTGGGAGAGCGAGAATGCGTCAAGGTATCAAGGCGCGAAGCGCGAGCGGCCCCACCGCGGGTGGTTTTTGAGCCACGGCAAGCATCGTCTGGAACTGCGGCCCTTCCGCTTCCTTGTCCACGATGACAGCTTGCGCGTTGAGGAATCCGGCAGAGGCGAGCATCTCTTCGATCTCGCTTTCGGCAAAGCCCAGCCACTCGTCGGCATAGAGTTCGCGCGCCTCCTCAAAGCGATGGCGAGCCAGGTCGAGGATCACGATGCGGCCGCCGGGACGAAGTATGCGCCATGCCTCGCGCACCGCGCGCTCGGGGTGCGCGGCATGATGCAGCGACTGCGAAAAAAATGCGAGTTCGACTGCGGCATCGTCGATGGTGATCTCTTCCATGTCGCCCAGCCGAAATTCAACGTTCTTGATACCGTTGCGCTGCGCCTGGTCGAGGCCAACTTCCAGCATCTTTACGGAAGAGTCGACGGCAATCACGCGCCTGGCGTGACGCGCCAGCAGCATGGAGAACGTTCCGTCGCCCGCGCCCAGGTCGGCGATCGTCATCGGCGGCAGCAGGCTCAGAAAGGCTTCGGCCAGCGCCTTCCAGCTTTTGCCCGGCACATAATCCGGGCCCATGCGCCCCGCAACGCTGTCGAAAAACGCCCGCATGCGGTCCTGGCGCTTTTTCACGACCCGGCGCATGGTCGCCTGGTCGGTCGCGGCCTCGGGAATCTCGCGGCGGGCCTGCGCCAGCACATCGGCGATCATCGTTTCGGCGCCCTCCGCCGACAAACGATAGAGGCTGCTCTTGCCCGTGCGCCGGTCCTCGGCCAGCGCCGCCCGCTTGAGCTGCGACAGATGCGTGGAAATCGTGCTCTGCCCCATCACCAGAATCTCCTGCAGCTCGGCCACGGAGAGCTCCTCTTCCTTGAGCAGCAAAAGGATACGAAGCCGATTAGGGTCGGCAGCGGCGCGAAGCATTTTCACGATTGACGGCATAGTGTCCTCGAAGCCCCTGTCAACCCCACAAAAGCCGGGTGCCCCAGGTTCGGCGCGCACTTTGCGCCTAACCTGGGAAACCACAAATCTCTACCGAGTGCCGGGTGCCCATCCTTGGCGCGTCTTTGTTTTTTGCGCCAAGGGTGGGAAACCACGAACCCAAACCATCCGGCCTAGAAGCCCTGTCAACCCCACAAAAGCTCCAAGACCATTCAACTCCCTCAATCCAAACGCCAAACTCTACACTCAAACTTTGCGTAGAATTTCCCCTACTTTCGCTATCCTTGAATCATTCACAACGGAATCATTCGCAACGGTTGACGGTATCGCCGGTTTCTGATACATATCAACATATCACGATACGTCGATATAAGGAGAGCCCGAATGGCAACCATCCCCGAGATTGCACCCGCCGATTACAAAGTCGCCGACATGGCGCTGGCCGACTGGGGCCGCAAGGAGATCACCGTCGCCGAGCACGAGATGCCTGGCCTGATGGCGATTCGCAACAAATACGCCGCGGCCAAGCCGCTGGCTGGCGTGCGCGTCACCGGCTCGCTGCACATGACGATTCAGACCGCCGTGCTGATTGAGACGCTGGCGAGCCTGGGCGCCGAAGTGCGCTGGGCGAGCTGCAACATCTTCTCCACGCAGGACCACGCGGCGGCCGCGATTGCCGCGACCGGCGTTCCCGTTTTTGCCTGGAAGGGCGAGTCGCTCGAGGAGTACTGGGATTGCACCTATAAAGCACTTGACCATAAGGGTGGCACTGGCCCAGAGCTGGTAGTCGACGACGGCGGCGACGTGACGCTGCTGATCCACAAGGGCTATGAGCTGGAGAATGGCGACAAGTGGGTGGAGAGCCCGTCGGAGAGCCACGAGGAGAAGGTGATCAAGGACCTGCTCAAGAAGGTCCACGCCGATGACCCGCGGCACTGGCACAAGGTGGTGAAGGACTGGCGCGGCGTCTCGGAGGAAACGACCACCGGCGTGCACCGGCTCTACAAGATGATGGAGCAGGGCAAGCTGCTGGTGCCGGCCATCAACGTCAACGACTCGGTGACCAAGTCGAAGTTCGACAACCTCTACGGCTGCCGCGAGTCGCTGGCCGACGGCATCAAGCGCGCCACCGACGTGATGGTGGCGGGCAAGGTTGCGGTGGTGTGCGGCTACGGCGACGTGGGCAAGGGCTGCGCGCACTCGCTGCGCGGCATGGGCGCGCGCGTCATCGTCACGGAAGTCGATCCCATCAATGCGCTGCAGGCGGCCATGGAAGGCTACGAAGTGACCACCGTCGAAGACACGCTGGGCCGCGGCGACATCTACGTCACCTGCACCGGCAACGTGGACATCATCACCCTCGCGCACATGAAGGGCATGAAGGATCAGGCCATCGTCTGCAACATCGGCCACTTCGACAACGAGATTCAGATGGACCTGTTGAACGGCGAGAAAGGCGTAACCAAGCTCAACATCAAGCCGCAGGTTGATTTCTACACATTTCCCCCGGCAGCGGGAAAGGCCGGCCACGGCATCTTCGTTCTCGCCGAAGGCCGCCTGGTGAACCTGGGCTGCGCCACCGGCCACCCCAGCTTCGTGATGTCGAACAGCTTTGCCAACCAGACGCTGGCGCAACTCGACCTGTGGGCCAACAAGGACACCTACAAGGTGGACGTCTACACGCTGCCCAAGAAGCTGGACGAGGAAGTAGCGCGGCTGCATCTTGAGAAGATCGGCGTAAAGCTCACGAAGCTCTCCACGCGGCAGGCAGACTACATCGGTGTGCCCGTGGAAGGGCCGTACAAGGCGGAGTTCTACAGGTACTAGTACCGTGACCGGATGATCTTGCAATCGCGCCGATGAATCTGGGTGCCCCAGGTCTCGCTTTTGAGACCTGGGAAACCACGAATCTTCACGGTCAAGGTACTAGCGGAGTTCACAGTTCATAGTTCACAGTCAGGCCGGATGGAAGCACGAGCTTCCGCGCGCAACCGGAAACTGCGAACTGTGAACTACGAACTGAGAACTATGAACTGCAAACTGGAACCTTACGATGAGCAAGCACCTCAGCTATTCCTTCGAGCTCTTCCCGCCGCGCACGCCCGAGGCTGCCGCCAAGCTGCCGGCAGTGGTGGAGCAACTGGCCGCGGTGCGGCCGGACTTCTTTTCCATCACGCACGGCGCGGGCGGCTCGGATCAGGACGGAACTTACGAGACGCTGACCAGGGTTGTGGCCCAGACCGGCGTTGAAGTCGCGCCGCACCTCACCTGCGTAGGTTCCACGCGCGCCAAAGTCGCCGAGCTGCTGGATCGCTATCGCGCGGCCGGCGTCAAGCGCATCGTTGCTCTGCGTGGCGACCTGCCCGCGACAGCCATGAGCGCCTCGGCGCCGGGCGAGTTCCACTACGCCAACGAGCTGGTGAGCTTTATCCGCGAGACGCACGGCAATGCCTTCACCATTGAGGTTGCGGCCTACCCTGAAGTTCATCCGCAGGCGCCGAGCGCAGCAGCGGACTTCGACAACTTCCGCCGCAAGGTGGAGGCCGGCGCGGACGGCGCGCTCACCCAGCTCTTCTACAACGCCGATGCCTACTGCGATTTTGTCGAGCGGTGCCGCAAGGCCGGCATCAACATTCCGATTGTGCCCGGCATCATGCCCATCACCGGCTTCGCCAACATCGTGCGCTTCTGCGGCGGCTGCGGCGCGGACCTGCCCCGCTGGATTCGTCTGCGCCTGGAAGAATTGCAGGACGATAAACCAGCACTGCTCGACTTCGGCCTGAGCGTGGTCACGCGCCTGTGCGAAACGCTGCTGCGCAACGGCGCGCCGGGTCTGCACTTCTACACCATCAACCAGGCCGCGCCCACGCTGCGCCTGTGGGAGAGTCTGGCGCTCACGGCTTCTGCCTAGAATGTTGCCCGCACGCCGAGTTGAGCGGCGAATGGGGCTCCGACTGTGGTGCCGGGGCCGAAGAAGTCGCCCAATGCGCCCTCGGGGATCTCCAGTTGCTTGAGGCTGGTGAGAGGAACGGAATTTGTGTCGGTGCAATTGCCGGGAGTTGCTCCGGGGCAAACTCTGCTGACTACGGTTTGACCGTTTTGATTGGGCGCCATCTGAGACGCGGGTACCGGGAGCTGCG
>DASQSP010000250.1:0-3308 GCA_035642355.1 Occallatibacter sp. | reverse complement strand
GATTGTGTGCGATGGCTTCGTGGGCAACGTCGCGCTCAAGACCAGCGAGGGCCTTGGCCGCTTCGTGCGCGACGTGCTGCGCGAGTCGCTCACGCGCACGGTAACGGCGCAGGTCGGCGCGCTTCTTTCCCGCCGCGCCTTCAACGACTTTCGCCGCCGCCTCGACTACACCGAGTATGGCGGCGCGCCGCTGCTCGGCGTGCGCGGCGTATGCATCATCGGCCACGGCTCGTCGAACGACAATGCCATCTTCAACGGCATTCGCGTGGCGCATGAGTTTGCGCGCGCGGGGACCAACGAGAAGATTGAGCGCGAGTTTGCCAGCCGCCCGCCGCGCAAGCCGGACGGCGCGCCCGATGCGCCGGATTCGACGATCCAATAACGCGATGACCGAGAGCGCCGCGAAGAGAAATCTGGATGCATGCGAGACCTGGGCGGGCCGGTTGGCCTGCCCGGTTTGCTTTCGAGAGCTGCGCTTTGCCGCAGAGCGCGCCGTTTGCGCGGGCTGCGGGCGCGCCTATCCGGTGGTCGATGGAATTCCGGTGCTGATCCCGGAGCGGGCGGTGACAATGAGCAATGGGGCTACACCGAAATAATGCGCAGCCGAGGGAAAGCTGCCGCATAGAGCCGCTTATCGAGAGTGAGCAATGCGTAGCCGCGCGACAGCGCGTGTGCGCCGATGAGGAAGTCGGTCAGAATCCGTCGCGGAAATGATTCCACGGCCAGACGCCGCCTGCGAATGTAGCTTTGATAGGTCCGGCCTGCATCACGCCAAAGCTCCTCTTCAAAATTCCATTCGATTGTGATTCCGGCATCCTGAGCGAAGCGCTCGAGGTCAGCTTCCGTGCGGCTCGGGTCACCCATCAACTCGGCATATACCGGCGCGGAAACCACCAGCGGGCCGCGCTTTCTTGCGGTATGGAGCATTTTCGCCACGGCTTGATTGAGCGGATCGGCCGTCCACCAGAGGGCGACCACGATGTTGGTATCAATCGATGTCGTCATGGCCTCGGAACTCACGGAAATAAGCTACGAGAGACTCGCGACTGTTGCCCGCGATGGGGAAGCCCGTGCCAATGCCGCGCCACTTCTCAAACACATTCACGTCGGCGTCGTGAACCAGGCGGATGCCGTCCTTGCCCGGCTCGAAGCGCAGATGATCTCCGGGCTTGAGGCCCAGGCGCTTGCGGATGGACGCGGGGATGGTGACCTGGCCTTTGCTGGTGACCTTGGCCCGCACGGGCGTCTCAATAACGGCTTTGGCTCTGGCCGGCATCGCGGCACCTCCTTACCTTTTTCAGTATATGCCTTACCTGGCTAGACTCGCATGAAAGCGCCAATGGAGCACGGTCTCGGTTTGAAACCGTCTTGAAAGGGCACGACTTTACAGGCTGCGGAAAAACTTCGTCGAAGGGCTGTTTTGTAACAGGGCACGAGTTTACTCGTGCCGCAAATGCCGTAAATACTTCGCCGGGCTTCAGCCCCTGCTGAACTTTCCTCATCGAAACTGTGCTTTTCCGCAGCCTGTTTAGTCGCGCCAATAAGGCAATCAAAAAGATGGGCTTCAGCCCCTGAGGGATGAGTTGTCGCAAGCTGTCCCACTACCACGAATCGCATACCCATGCAGGCAATGCTGCGGCATCCGAGACGACCGTGGTTCTTCAGGCTTTAATGCCGGTGGTAGAACGGCCAGACAATGGCTGCGGCGCAGGCCATTGCGAGCAGCGCGCCGAGCACGATCAGCGTATAAAGCAGAATCAGATTCGGCCCCTGCGGCTGCTCGTCGCTACTCATACTTGAGAGCCTCGACCGGGTCCAGTTGCGCCGCGCGCGTGGCGGGCACCGTCCCAAACACCACGCCGACCAGGGTAGCGGCAGCGAGCGCGATGAAGACCGAGAGCCAACTGAAGGGCAGCGCGTAGTCCGTGAACAAGCGGATCGAGAGCGGAATGGTGAGGCCGGCAAAGACGCCGACGAGGCCGCCGATGAGCGAGATGATGACCGCTTCGGCAAGGAACTGCAGCTTGATCTCACGGTAGGTCGCACCCAGCGCCTTGCGGATGCCAATCTCGCGGATGCGCGAGCGAACGGTGGCCAGCATGATGTTCATGATGCCGACGCCGCCCACGGCGAGGGTGACGGCTGCGACCAGAACCAGAATCGCCGTAAGCGCATTGGCGATGGTGGCGGCCGTCGTCAGCAGCTCGCTCAGGTTTTGCGCCTTGTAGACAGAGTTGGGCTTGTGGCGCGAGCTGATCACGCGCACGATCTCGCGCGTGGCGTCGGGAACCTCGTTCAGGCTGCGGATGGAGAAGTAGAGCGTTTTTACGCTGTTGGTGCCCGTGAAGTAGCGGGCCACCGAGTAGGGAATGAGGATGGTGTTGTCCGTGATCTCCGACTGGCCAAAGGTCTCACCACCCTCCTTGAAGGTTCCGATGATGGTGAAGGGAATGCCCTGGATGGAGAAGGTCTGGCCGACGGCGGCGTCGGAGCTGCCGAACATCTGGCGAGCGAATGGCACAGTCACCACGGCACACTTGATGTGTGTGCTCTCGTCTTCATCGTCGAAGAAGCGGCCGGCGAGCAGCACCAGATTGCGCACGTTGCGGTACTGCGGGCTGACACCGAGAATGAGCGTGTCCTTGACTACGCCGCCGCCGAAGCTGATGCGGTCGTGGGCTTCGAGAATGGGCGAGGAGTAGATAACGCTGGGCACCTGGGTCAGCACCGCGCTCTCGTCCTCGCGGGTCAGGTAGTCGTTGTAGAGCAGGCGGTCTGAGCCTGTGGCTCCGCCGCCCGAGTACTCCACCTCAACTTCATTCGTGCCGATCTTCTGGATTTCGTCGAGGATGAAGCGCTTGCCGGTAAGGCCGATGGTGACCACCAGAATGACCGAGGCCGTGCCGATGACCATGCCCAGCGCCGTGAGCGCGAAGCGCAGCTTGTTCGACCTGAAGCTGTCGAAAGCCAGCTTGAGAATCTCGCTAAACAGCATGGTACGGCGCGCGCTGAGCAGCGTTTGCTGGAAGGACTGCTGGCGGGCCTGGTCGACGGCGTTCATGGGCTCTGTGTGTACGATGCGGCGGGAGACGCGATCGGCTCCCGAATCCGCGGTCGGACTTAGTTCCATTATCGTGCATGGCAGATGATTGGGCGTTTGGGAAAGGAGAGAGAGGTCAATCTGCCGTTACGTGTCGATGTGTTGGCGGGCACTCGGCGATCGCTCGCCGAGCGGCTGAGGCGATTTCTCTAAAGGACGAATGCGAAGCGGCAGGTGCCCCCGATCTCATTTGAGATTGTATTCAGTT
>DASQSP010000249.1:0-7759 GCA_035642355.1 Occallatibacter sp. | reverse complement strand
ACAGCGAGTGAGTCGACCATGGGCAGCCAGACTTCGTCCTTGTCAAGATTCCGGATAGCGATCCTGTGTTCGATGGGGCCGAACTCCGCCCGCGCCTCCCACTCCCACCGAAGCTGAAGATGGGGATGCGCCGATTCGTATACCAGAACCAAATGATGCGCACTGTGCGTGTCGAGCGCGGCCCGATGCTCCCAGTGGACCGCAAGCTCCACACCCCCGATGGTGACGCTTGCGGGGAGCGACTCCGAGTCGTTGTTACTCAGATCGAGCCCGCTGCCACGCAGCCACAGCAAACGCGGCCCCGCCGCCGTGTCACCGCAGCCGAGCGCGATCTCTGAAGTGGAAATAATCAATGCAGGGTCCGCCGTTGCCCGTTCAGGTTGCGTCGCCGCAAACAGTCCCGGACACATTCCCAGGCACACCATCAAGAGTTGCAGTGAGGCCAAACGCAGGAGTTTTTGGGCTGTATGCATCGTTGGTCTCTTCCTGAAGGTCAATATGCAGCGAGCCAAATGGATGATTTGGGGCAGAGGTTGTTTCGCGGCGAGTGGTTAGGCCCGATCCAGCTCGGCGAAGAGCTCGCTGAGGACGACGCGGATGGGCGTGCCGGGAATGGCGAGCTCGCCGCTTTGGGCCAGATGCAGGCCGGAGCTGTTGGCGGTGTAGGCGAGGCGGCCTTCGGGGTCGACGATCCAGATGTGCTCGATGCCAAAGGCGAGATAGTCGTTGATGCGCGCCTGGAAGCGGCTGAGGCGATCTTCGGGCGAGAGAATCTCGATGGCGATGAGCGGCGGGTGGGTGAGGATTTGCTCGCGCGGCGCGTCGGCGCGGAGCACCAGCACATCCGGCACGCGGAAGCGGTGCGGGCTGACCTGCATGCGGACATCGGTTACGGCGCGCACGCTCCATGCTGCGCGGTTGTTGGTGAAAAGAACAGCAAGAAGCGTCTGCAGCATGCCGTGAGCGTATTCGCCCAAGTTTCGTTCCTCGATGTGCCCCTCGACGTAGTCGCAGTCGGGCCGGTAGACGGTGTGGAGATACTCCTCGACCGTCACACGGGGCTCGTCGATGGGCAGCGTGGCCATGCGGATAGTATGCGCTTGTGGGCAGGGAAATCCAACTGAGAAGACTCGCGCCGGGCTATAGTGCAGTGGCGACGAGTTCGTTTGCGGCTTGCTGGACTGCGGATTCGTCGCCGAAGCCGGTGAGCCAGTGGACTTGCGGCTCGCGGCGGAACCAGGTCATTTGGCGCTTGGCGTAGTTGCGATGGCCCTGCTGCGCGGCGGCGATGGCCTCGTCCGCGCTGAGTGCGCCTTCGATGACGGCGCGGGCCTGGCGATAGCCGAGAGCGTCGAGGGCTTTGACGGGGCCGAAGCGGGCGAGCAGATTGCGCGTCTCATCGACGAGGCCGGCGGCGAACATGGCCTGGCAGCGCGCGTTGAGGCGCGGATAGAGTTCCGTGCGTGGTGGGTCGAGGCCGATGCGCAGCAGGCGGAAGCCGGTGAGCGGGTCGTTCATCGTGCCGGGCGCGGCGATGGCTTGCGAGAGCGGAGTGCGCGCGGTGAGGCAGACCTCGATGGCGCGGATGAGCTTGGGTGTGTCGTTGGCGTGGATGCGCGCGGCCGACGGTGAATCGAGGCGGGTGAGTATGCGGTGCAGCCAGCTTTCCCCGTGGTGTTCCGCGCTGCGCTTGAGACGCGCGCGCAGCGGCTCGTGGCGCTGCGGGCCGGCGAACAGGCCCTGCGTGAGGGCGCGGAGGTAGAGTCCAGTGCCGCCGGTGACGATGGGCAGGCGGGCGCGGGCGGCAATGCTGCGCAGGGCGGTGCGGGCCTGGCGGCTGTAGTCGCCGGCGGTGAAGGGCTGGTCGGGGCCGGCAACGTCAATGAGGTGATGCGGGAGCAGGGCTTGTTCCTCACGCGACGGCTTGGCGGAGCCGAGGTCCATGCCGCGATAGACGGCGACTGAGTCGCAACTGACGATTTCGCCGGAGAAGCGCTGGCCGAGGGCGAGCGAGAGCGCGGTTTTGCCGCTGCCGGTGGGGCCGAGGATGAGGACAGCGAGGGGGTCGGGTTGGAAGGTCTTCCCCTCGGGTGCTAAAGCCCCGGATTTTTTGGCAGGCTTAGTGGCACGACTAAAGTCGTGCCCTGACACTGGTGCAGCGGCGCTCACGGACGCCACCAGCCGGATGGAAAGATCCATGCGGGATTGGTGTGGAGGAGCCACCAGAGGCAGACGCCGGCGGCGAGCAGGACGAGGCCGAGGGCCTGATTGCGGCGGAAGGCAGAGCGCTGGGCAGCGCGGCGCTCTTGGGCGGCCAGTTGCTCGTGATGGGGCTTGATGCGGAGGTCGGGCATCAGTGCATTACCGTTCTACAGGCAATGCGCGATTGATTTCTTGAATTCCATTCCTAAGCGAACCAATGAGAAAGTCAGGAAGGAATGCAGCGGGCCTCGTCAATTCCCAAAGGGCTTCAGAAGCCGAAGGGATTAACGCTGACCATGCCCCGGAGTTCTTCGTTGGTTTGTAATCTTGTGCTTCATCGACAGTTCGCATTGCTCTTTCAGAGGCACTGAGCCAGACGATCCAAGTCTCCACATTGCGTTTAGTGATTAGTCGGGCAATGCTGTCGTGGGTCGGATTGATCGGCTCTTGGCCGGCAGAAATCAGTGCCTCGTCCAGCGCGTTGACGCGCTCCTGTACTGTGTGGGCATCCGCATCGAGCATGACGAACATACTTGTCTTTGCACGAGCATTACGCGCCCTACATTTTCCCGCTTGCCGCGCGAAATTCTCGCGAACCCACCGTTCGGCGCTCCCTTGACCCGAAGGTGACATCTCAAAGCGCACCTGGTGACGGTTGAATCCAACCCTCACCAAATATCGACGAAGTAACTGCTCCTGGCGTTGATCTTCCACCAGAGCGATGACCAAAGAAGGGCTACTCATCCTTCCAGCCCCGCGCGATCAATTCGGAGGGACGGAGAAAACCGTCAGCGTCGCCTTTAAACTCTTCTGTTCGCACATGGCCGTTCTCTTCGCGGAAGAAGCGCAGGCCATATTCACTTGCCCACTGATTCAAGATTTCCGGGTGATGAGAAATAAGAATGAGCTGGCCCTTGTTGTCCTCAACAGATTGTTCAGCGGCCAACAGCCATGGCTGAATCTCGCGCGATGAAACAAAGTTGTCGGGTTCATCCAGAATCACCGTGTGCCCCTTTGCAACAGCAAAATGCAGCACCATATAAAGGCCAATCAACATTCTCTGACCTTCGGATAATTCTGAAATCGAAAATGGCCGCGCATCCTTTTCCGGTGTGGCGAAATGCATGCGAAGCTTTCTTACACCGTCTTCGTCCGTGGAAAATCGTAATGACTGAAAAGACGCTAACGCTTCCTTCAATGCGATAAGAAAGCGGCTATTGTTTTCCGGCTCTTCCTGCAAGAGATGGCGATACCAGGGGGCGAGGTTAGAAAGGTCGTATTCCGGAAGTCGATCCTCACTATCTGCACGCTCTTCCATTTCTCCCGGATAAGGATCAATTTGAAAACAATGAACGGTCTCCATCCACGCAACAAAGCGACGAACATACCGATTGCTGAACTGAGCCAGGTGTAATGCGGATTCAGTCGTTTCCCATCTCAACCCAGTTGGTTCAGGGCCATCGTTCGGATAAAAGCGTACTTCGCCATCGACCAGTTCGAAGACTGGCGAACCGGAAACTCTCAATGTTTCCGCGCTAATGGAAGGGAGCTTGGAATCTGGCGCATAGCGAATTTCCAACCTGTACTCGAAAGTTTTCTCGTCGATCAACGCCTCAATTTCAAAAACTTGCAGTGGCCGGTCTTGCCAACGTGTCAGTGTGGACTGCGTGAAGCGATTTTCGCCGCCTTCGATGAACCATTTGACGAATAAAATTGCATCAAGAAGCGACGATTTCCCGCTCCCGTTCGGTCCGAGCAACAGTTGCTTTTGTCCCGGTTTGAATTCGAAGTTCACGAAGCAACGAAAGTTGTCGATATAGAGTCGCTTCAACATGGCTTGGATTATACGTCGATTTTGTATCTCTACTACCGGTTTGACTTCCCCCGGTCCCATTGCCGACCATAGCCTGTCGGGGAGAACGTATACACAAATGAAAATCTTGATTTTCGGGGCGGGTGGGCGCGAGCATGCTCTGGCCTGGGCAGTGGGGCGCAGCGCGCGTGTGACGGAAGTGGTTTGCGCGCCGGGCAATGGGGGCATGGCGCAGGTTGCGCGCTGCGTTGCGGCGGATTTGAAGAGCGTGGACGATATGTTGCGCGTGGCCGAGGCGGAGCAGCCGGGGCTGACGATTGTGGGCCCGGAGGTGCCGCTGGCGCTGGGCCTTGTGGATGCGATGCAGGCCCGCCAAAATACCAGCGGCGGGCAGGCCCGCGGGATGCGGGTGTTTGGGCCGACGCAGGCGGCGGCGCAGCTTGAGTCGAGCAAGGCGTTTGCCAAGCATTTCATGCAGCGGCATCGGATTCCGACGGCCAACTATGCGGTGTGCGACAAGGCGGCGGAGCTGGAGGCGGCGATCGGGCTGTTCCACGCGCCGATTGTGGTGAAGGCCGATGGGCTGGCGGCGGGCAAGGGCGTGCTGATCTGCGAGTCGCGGGCGAAGGCGCTGGAGGCGGCGCACGGACTGTTCGACGGCTCGCTGCTGGGCGAGGCGGCGCAGCAGGTGGTGATCGAGGAGTTTCTCGACGGCGACGAGGTGAGCTTTTTGTGCCTGAGCGATGGCACGCATGTTGCGCCGCTCAAACCGGCGCAGGACCACAAGCGCATTGGCGAGGGCGACACGGGGCCGAACACAGGCGGCATGGGCGTCTACTCGACGGACGACTTGCTGGCGCCGGAGATGGCCGAATGGATTGTGCGCGAGATTGCCGAGCCCACGGTGCGCGGCATGGCCGAGGAGGGAGCGCCGTTTGTGGGGGTGCTCTATTGCGGGCTGATGATGACGGCGCGCGGGCCGCAGGTGCTCGAGTACAACGCGCGGTTTGGCGACCCGGAGACGCAGGCGATTCTGCCGCGGCTCAAGAGCGATCTGGTGGACGCGCTGGAGGCGTGCATCGACGGCACGCTGGACCAGACGCCGCTGGCGTGGACGCCGGATGCGGCGGCCTGCGTGGTGGCCAGCTCGGCGGGCTATCCGGGTGGGTACCAGACGGGGTTCCCAATCACGGGGCTGGGCGCGGCGGCGCAGGTGCCGCAGGGGCAAGTGCCGACAGTTCAGGTGTTCCACTCGGGGACGGCGCGGGTGGGCAGCCACCTTGTGACCAACGGCGGGCGGGTGCTGGGAGTTTCCGCTCTGGGCGGCTCGCTGCCGGAGGCGCTGACGCGGGCGTATGAGGCGATGGGCAAGATCGAGTTTGAGGGCATGTATTACCGGCACGACATTGGGCATCGCGCGCTGGCGAGGAAGGCTTAGAGCGGGCGGTCCCGAATCTGCGCGGCGTTATCTGAGTCTGGTTCCAATCGCGCGACAAACGGCCCAATGGCTCGACGCAGCCTGCCAAAGCCCACTATTCTGGAATGTCGCGCTGGTGTTTATGCGCACCCAACCTTATGAGCACGCACACAATTGCTATTCATCTTCCCGACGGCACCGTAAAAGAGGTGCCGCAGGGCACCACGCCGCTGGCCATCGCCAACTCCATCTCTCCGCGGCTGGCCGCGGCCAGCGTGGTGGCGCGACTGACGCCGCTGATCCCAGCAAGCAAGACTGCCGCCAAGCCGGAAGGCGACGCCGAGGCTGCGATGTATGCGGCGGAGGATGCGGCAGCGGCGCGGCTGGTGGATCTTTCAGCGCCGCTGATGGCGGACGCGAAGCTCGAGCTGCTGAAGGAAAACGATCCCGAGGCGCTGAAGGTGGTGCGCCACTCCGCGGCGCATGTGATGGCGACGGCGGTGCTCGAGCTCTTTCCGGAGACCAAGCTGGGCCACGGGCCGGCGACGGACTCGGGATTCTTCTACGACTTTTATCGCGAGAAGCCATTCACGCCGGAGGACCTGGCCGCGATTGAGAAGAAGATGGCGGAGGTGATTGCGCGCGACGAGCCGTTTGTGCGCGTGCATGAGCCGCGCGAGCAGGCATTGGCCGCGTTTCAAAAAGACGGCGACTTTATGAAGACGCACTTCGTGACCAGGTTCACGGAGCCGGGCTCGCAGGTGAGTTTTTATCGCAACGGCGCGTTCGCGGACTTTTGCCGCGGGCCGCATGTGCCCTCCACGGGGCGCGTGAAAGCCGTGAAGGTGATGAGCATTTCAGGCGCGTATTGGCTGGGCAGCGAGAAGAATCCGCAACTGCAGCGCATTTACGGCACGGCATTTTTCAGCAAGAAAGACCTCGATGATTACCTGCAGCGGATCGAGGACGCGAAGAGGCGCGATCACCGGCGGCTGGGCAAGGAACTTGAGCTCTTTATGGTGAACGAAGATGTGGGCGCGGGGCTGCCGCTGTGGCTTCCCAAGGGCGCTACCATCCGGCGCCTTCTGGAGGAATACATTCTCGACCTTGAACGCAAGGAGGGATACGAGCACGTTTACACACCGGATGTGGCCAAGGTCGATCTCTATATTCGCTCCGGCCACTGGGCGCACTACCACGAGGACATGTTTCCGCCAATGGATCTGGAAACCGAGCGCATGGTTCTCAGGCCGATGAACTGCCCGCATCACATTCTCATCTACGAGTCCAAGCCGCGGAGCTATCGCGAGCTGCCCGTGAAGATCGCGGAACTCGGCACCATGTATCGCTATGAGCGCTCGGGCGTGCTGAGCGGCTTGAGCCGCGTGCGCTGCATGACGCTTAACGATGCGCATATTTTCTGCACGCCGGACCAGATCAGGGAAGAATTCTCAAGCGTAATGCGGCTGGTACAGCGGGCGTATGCGGGTCTGGGGATCGGCGATTACAGCTTCCGGCTTTCATTGCGCGACCCGGCTAACAAAGAGAAGTACGTGGACAACGACGCCATGTGGGAACTGGGCGAGCGAGAGCTGCGCGAGGCGATGGATGCGCTGGGATTGAAGTATCGCGCGGCCATCGGCGAGGCGGCATTCTACGGGCCGAAGATCGACATCCAGCTTGCCGACGTGATGGGCCACGAGGAGACCTACGCGACGATTCAAGTGGATTTTCACCTGCCCAGCCAGTTCGGGCTTGAGTACACGGGAGCGGATGGGCTGAAGCATCGGCCGGTGATGATTCATCGCGGCGTGATCAGCACCATGGAGCGCATGACCTCGTATCTCATCGAGCACTACGCGGGCGCGTTTCCGCTGTGGCTTTCGCCGGTGCAGATGGGGCTGGTGCCGATCAGCGAGAAACATCTGGACTTCGCGAAGAAGGTAGAAGCAGAGCTGAAGGCGGCGGGCTTCCGTGTCGAGACTGACGTGCGCAACGAAAAGATGAACGCGAAGATCCGCGACTTCGCCAACCAGAAGACGCCGTACATTCTGGTTTTCGGCGACAAGGAAGAGCAGGCCGGCGCGGTGAGCGTGCGCACCCGCGGCAAGGGCGACCAGGGCTCGATGCCGCTGGGCGAGTTTGTGGCCAAGGCGAAGCAGATCGCGGAGACGCAGTCGACGGAACTCTAGGAGTGTGTCGGGCATAGATTCCCTTTGCGGTTAATTTGAAGGTGACAGGTGCTCCATCGGTTTAGGATTTTGTCATGGGCCAGAACTTTTTTCCCGACACAGTCAACCAGACGCTGTTGTTTCCACCCTCTCTGC
>DASQSP010000248.1:0-11159 GCA_035642355.1 Occallatibacter sp. | reverse complement strand
GCTCCGGTGCCGGAGCAGGAGAGCAGCAGCACTTCATTCCGGGTGCCGACGAAGACTTTGAGCTGGGCCAGGACTTTTTGGTAGAGGGCGCGGAACTTGGCGGTGCGGTGGTGCATATCGGCCGAGGCCATGGCGAACTGGGCGGCGGGGAGCAGGGGGGTCGGGCCGGGGGTAAACAGACGGGTCTTGCGGATCATTCTTTTCCTCGCTTTGGATGAGCTTGGCGGCACCGCCGCGAAATCATATAATACACAAATTTGTTGTTTATGTGAATAAATCTCGAAAGATCATCTGCTCCCTCGTTGGCAGCGGAAGGTAGAATATCGTCTGTAATGGTAACAAAATTATTGCTTTATATGCCATCGAGAGCAGCTTCAGTGTCGGCGCGCTCATTGACATCCCCGGTCCCCAAAAGCGAGGGACCGGGGGCACCCAAGGAGGGTATAGCAACGGTGAAGTCGCTCTAACGACGCCCGCCGCCGCCGTGGAAGCCACCGCCAAAGCCGCCGCCAAAACCGCCGCCACGGAAGCCTCCGCCGTAAAATCCCCGACCACCATAGAATCCCCGACCGTAGAATCCGCCGCCGTAGAATCCGTAGCCAAAGGGATAGTAGCCCCAGCCAAATGGGCTAAAGAAGGGGTCGTAGCCGATGAACGCGTAGTCGAGCGCGTAGGGGTTCCAGTACCAGCCTGGGTAGTAGCCCGAGGTCCCGTAAGCGCCGGCCATTTCGTTATTGGCTTCGGCCAGATACTGCGAGCGCAGGCTGTTCCAGTTGTAGAAGTCGTCCTCGGCGTCTCGGGTGTCAAAGCCCGCGGGCTTCTCCGAGGCGAGCGCCTGCTGGTTTACGCCGGTGGCCAGCGCGAACTCGCGATGTCCCTTGACGGTCTTGTAGCGGCCGTCGCCAACTTCGACCGCTGCCTTGCCGTCGAACACCATCGCGGTTGGCCGGTTGGCTTCGAACTCGTAGTATCCCGGCTTGACCAACTGGGTTGAAACGCCGGCGTCGATCACGTCGAGGTTGTTTTGCTTGTAGATTTCGTCCACCTCCACGCTGGCGCGGCCGCGTTCGAGTTCCACCTGTGTGTGGGTGAGGTCGGGAGAGATCATCTTCACGGCGCTATCCTTGTCGAGACGCAGAAAGACGCCGGGGGTAAGAAGAATCTCCGCCCTGCCATCTCCGGTCGTCAGCACTTCGCCGGGGTTCAGCGTGGCGCTTCCCACGCTGTTCGGTGTCAGTATCTGGCCCTGGATGGCTGCCGCGCCTTCTACGTAGTTCAGTGCTCCGGGGCGGCCCATCGCTTCGCCAAAAGCAGGGACGCAAAGAAGAGCCGCTCCACCAAGTGCAATTGTTTTCAGGTAAGTGTTCATGATTTTTCTCCCACTACTGTTAACGCTAGTTAAGCGGAAAAGATTCTGACCGGGCGTTGCGTTGGTTTTGGTTGCGTAAAACCAAATTGCCTTACGCCTGCATCTTTTTTTCGCATGGCGCATCCGCATGCGGCGCGCACAACGAGGCTTCAAGTCCTTTCGTCCGTCCGCTCAAGTAAAATCGATCAGTTAGAGAGGATTTCCCATGATCGATCCCGGCGCATTGGCTGCGCATATCACCAAGCTGAGTATTGTTGCCCTGAAGGCCCACGACGCGGAGCGGACCACCACGCTGCGGATGATCAAGTCGGCGCTGATGAACAAGGCGCTCGAAAAGAACGCCACGCTGACGCCCGCCGATGAGCAGGCCACGCTGGCCACGATGATCAAGCAGCGGCGCGACTCGATCGAGCAGTTCACCAAGGGCAACCGGCCGGAGCTGGCGGCGAAAGAGGCGGCGGAGATCACTCTGATTGAGGAGTTTTTGCCCAAGGCGCTGGATGAGGCCGGGCTGAAGGCGCTGGTGGCCGAGGCTGTGGCCGCGCATGCGGCGGCGAGCGGGCATGCGCCGACTCCGAAGGACATGGGCCCCGTGATCAAGGCGGTGCAGGCAAGGATTCAGGAGACGGGCGCGCGGGCCGAGGGCAAGGTGGTGAGTGACGCGGTCAAAGCAGCGCTGGCGGGTTAAGCTTTGGGCAGGAGCTCGTGATGCCGCGGCCCAGGCCTGTTTCTCTCTTGCTGGTCTTCCTTTTTCTGTGCACGGCTGCGCGGGTTGGGGCGCAGGGACCGCCTTACCAGACCGATGATCCGGTGCCGGTGGATCTGCACCACTACGAGTTCTATATCTTTGGCGGAGTGGACGGCACGCCTGTCGAGTTGGATTCGACGGGTCCGGCCGTCGAGTTCAACTGGGGCGCGGTGCCGCGGGTGCAACTGCACGCCGTGTTGCAGTCGGGGGTGGCTGCGCCGCTGAACAATCCGGTCTATCTGCCGTCTGGCACCGGGCCCACGGAGTTTGGCCTGACCGACACGGAGCTGGGCGCGAAGCTGGCGTGGATCAAAGAGAGCAAGTACGTGCCGCAGATAGGCAGCTTCACCATGTTGGAGCTGCCCACTGGCGACTTCAACAAGGGCCTCGGCGTGGGCAAGGTCTGGTACAAACTGCCCATCTGGACGCAGAAGAATATCGGCCACTGGACGCTGGATGGAGGCGCGGGCGAGGAAGTGGTGCCGCAGACCGGTTTCCACGACTTTCCCTACGGCGGGTTCCTGCTGAAGTACGGCTTTGGCGAGCGGCTGGAGCTGGGCGGCGAGGTGTTTGCGCACGGCGGCGAGGGGCCGGCCGCGGCGCAGACTCAGGCTTCGACGCTGATCGATTTTGGCGGCTACTACCACTTCAAACATCATCCCGGCGAGCAGTTCCTGTTTGCTTACGGCCACTCTGTCGCGGGACAGACGGAGAATTACGCTTACGTGGGCATGTACTGGACATGGGGTAGAGATGCGGGCCAAGCGGGCAAGGACAGCGGCGCGGCGGCGCGGCGCCTGCCGCATTTGCTGCATGAGGGACTCTGATTGCTCGCGGACGCAGTGTGCTTGTACCCAACTTTGTACGATCCCCGGTCCCCAAAAGGCGAGAGAGAGACCGGGGGCACCCAGGTTGGTGTAGCAACGCGGAAACCGGTCTAAAGGTGCAGGCCGCTTTCGGGCCTGGTCTCAGTCCCAATCACAGACGCGGGTTTGAGCAGGCCGAGTTCGCCGGCCAGGCGCTCCAGCCGCGCGCGCGTGGCGGCGGTGGGCGGCACCAGCGGCAACCGCACCACATCGCTGGTGCGGCCCATGAGATTCAGTAGTGTCTTCGCCGGGCCGGGGTTCGACTCCCAGAAGTTGGCCTCGAAGAGGCGTGCATAGAAGCGCTCGAGCTGGCGCGCCGTGGTCCAGTCGTTGTCGAGCGCGGCGCGAACCATGCGCCCGACCTCGGCCGGAGCCTCGTTGGCGGCCACGCTGATAAGGCCGTGCGCGCCGATACCGAGCGTGGCGAGGGCGAGGTTGTCGTCGCCGGAGAAGACCTTGAACGAGCGCGGCAGCGTATGCAGCAGCGCGGCAATCTGGGGCAGGTTGCCGCTGGCTTCCTTGATGGCCTGGATGTTGGGCGCGGCCTCGGCGAGGCGGACCACGGTTGCGGGCTCAAGGTTAGCGGCGGTGCGGCCGGGCACGTTGTAGAGGCAGACGGGGATGGGCGCGACTGCCTCGGCGAGCGCCAAAAAGTGCCGGAACTGGCCCTCCTGCGTGGGCTTGTTGTAGTAGGGGTTGGCGGAGAGGATGACATCGACGCCGCGCACCCGGCGCAGCAGCGCGGCCTGGCGCAGCAAGGTGCGCGTGGAGTTGTGGGTGCAGCCGGCCCAGATGGGAACGCGGCCGGAGGCGGCATCGACCACGATATGGATCGCGTGCAGCCACTCATCTTCGTCGAGTGTGGCGGCTTCGCCGGTCGATCCGCAGGCCACGATAAAGTCGATGCCGGAATCGATTTGCCAATTGACCAGCGCGCGCAACGCCTGCTCGTCAATGGTTTCGTCCGCGCGAAAAGGCGTAACGATCGCGGTGCCACAGCCCGTCGTTTCCATCACTCAAAAGTGTATACCGGGGGACGATGTGGAAAGGATGATGGGTAGTGGGTCAGTTCAAGACCGTATTGAAAGGGCACGACTTCAGTCGTGCCGTAAACATAGCAAAATGAACCGGGGCCTTACAGGTTGCGGAAAAACTCGTCGAGGAGCAGCCGCTTTGAAAGGGCACGGCTTCAGCCGTGCCATAAGTGCCTTAAAACTGTCTGGCCTTTAGGCCCTGAGGGATGTTCTGTCGGATCCGCCTGCGATTTTTAGACTTTTTCCGCAGCCTATTTAGCCCTGCGCAGTCCAGGGGTCATAGGTACCCACGCTCCACGAGTGGCCCTCGGGATCATTCACCGCAAACTCGCGGCTGCCGTAGGACGTGTCCTGAATTTCGCGCACAATCGCGCCGCCCGCGGCTTTGGCCTTGGCGTAAACCGCGTCGGCATCGGGCATAATGATGTACGCGCTGCGCGTCTCCGCGCCGCCCAGCTCACCCGGCGACTTGAAGCGATGGCTGTACTCATCGTCTTTCTGCGAGCCCAGCATGATCATGCCGCCGCCCAGCGTGAGCTCGGCGTGGCCGATGGTTCCGTCGGGGTTGGCGTAGACGGCGTGCCGCGCGAAGCCGAGGACGCTGCAGAGCCAGTCGATGGCCGCAGGGGCATTGCGATAGCGAAGCGTGGGCATGATAGTCGAGCGCATCTCAGACATAAGAAAACCTCCGCAGGAAGCTTAAGCCATTTTGCCGAGCGACAGCGAAGTCTTGTCGGCTATGGAGTTATTTTTGTTGATTGCACCGCGGAGAATTCCCATGGACACCTGTGCTATTGTCCCGGCAATGGTACCCTTGGGCGTCTTCAAAATCGCAGGAATCGAGGGGTTCAATGAAGGCCACCATTGCGCTTGCCCTGTTTGGAATCTGCCTGATTTCCGGGTGCCACGGATATGCTCATCTTTACCCAGTTCAAGGACCACTTGCTCAGCTGACGCCGCCTCCCGTCTATACCGCCAAAATCACTCTTGAGCCGAACTGGAGCAAGCCAGTGACTGTGGGCGCGCACGCGAACGACAGAATGGGGAAACTCGCTGTAGTTCTCGCTGACGGGGAGCAATTCAACGGGCCGTGGAAGCAGGTTTATGAGAAGGCGGGGTCCGCAAGCGCCGCCGCCGAATCACAAAATGCGGGTGACATGTCCGTTGCGTGGAACACAGTCTACGGCAATGGATATTACACGGCCCATGTTCTGGGCAGTCCGCTTTTCGTGCACACGGAATTGACCGGAAGCAGCGGGACAGTTCTCGTTGTCGAGTGGTTCGAGAAACAGGTTGGAGAGAATGACTCCGCTCGCCTTGTAGCACTGGGAGTTGCGAAAGACAGCAAAGGTAATACATACAAGCTGGTCTTTTAGTGTTGGCCGACTTGTAGTCTCCTAGTCCTCCCACTCACTGGATCGTCTCTCTTCCGGCTCCGCAGCAGCGTCGGGCGCAATCGACTATGCTGCGGGAATGGGTATTACTGGGCGCGATCGCGCACTGGTGCAGATCATGGATGCCGCGCTGGCCGACGCCGCGCGGCGCGCGGGCGCGTGGCTCGCATGCAAGCCGGGCTGCACGCCCTGCTGCCACGGCGCCTTCGCCATCAACGCGCTCGATGTCGAGCGCCTGCGCGGCGGCCTCGAAGTACTGCATGCGGCAGACCCTGACGCTGCGCGAGCAGTAGTACAACGCGCCCATGCGTGGCTCGCGGAGTTCGGCGCGGAGTTCCCCGGCGACACCGCCACCGGCATCCTGGGCACGAGCGACGAAGAGCAGGCCCGCTTCGAGGAGTTCGCCAACGACGCGCCGTGCCCCGCGCTCGATCCCGCTACCGGCCTCTGCGCGGTCTACGATGCGCGCCCCATGACCTGCCGCGTCTTCGGCCCGCCGGTGCGCATGGGTGCGGGTCCGGGCTCGAGCGAGGGCGCGGGTGAAGCCCTGGGCTGCTGCGAGCTGTGCTTTGCAGGCGCCAGCGACGCCGAGATCGCCGCCTGCGAGATGCCCGTGCCCCACGCGCTGGAAGAAGAATTGCTCGCCGAAACCGGCGACGCGAACCAGACCGTGGTCGCCTTCGCCCTGCTGCGCTGAATCGTCGCCGCGAACAATCTCCACGCGCGTAGAATCTCCGCCAGGAGGAGCATGCCCGTCGCCCAGCTCACCCTCGAACTGCGCATCGAACACGCCCAGTCGCTCAAGGACCGGCGGCAGGTGGTGCGCTCCATGAAGGACCAGCTCCGCCAGGGCTTCAACGTCTCCGTGGCCGAGCTGGATGAAGCCGTCACCTGGCAGTCGGCCACGCTCGGCGTCGTGGCCCTCTCGCGCTCGCGTGACTATCTGCACGGCCTCATTGAAGAAGTGGAGCGCGCCGCGCGCCGCATGGCCAACGAACTCGGCGCGGAGCTGGCCGACTCCTGGTGGGAATATCTTGAGGGCGATCCATCGCCGGAATGAGCGCCGCCCCAGCCGTCGGCGGCCCGCCTATTGCGCCGTAGCTGCCTTCGCTGTTTTAGGCGCGTCTTTCGGCCCATCTTTCGGCACAGGCTTCTTCGCGGCGGGCGCGGGTTTGGGTGTGGGCTTTACAGACTTGAGCCACAGCCACTGCCCGCCATCCGAGAGCCGTCCCGGATTCTTGACCACAAACACCAGCGTGGTCTCCGGCGCAAAACACTGCCGGTAGATCAGTGCGTGGCCTGCGCCCGCGTTGCCAAACTCGGTGTCGATCTCGAACTGCGCCGGCGCATGCTCGATGCGCAGCGCGCCGTCGCGAAAGTCGCGCGTCACCTCGTGCAACCCGCCGCCGTCGAAGGTCACATAGCCCTCGGGGCTGATTCCGATGGAGTAGCTGGGCAACTGCTTTCCGTTCAGCGTGAGATCGATGGCCGTTTGAAAGCCGCTGGTCAGGGGCATCATGGACCCCGCGCGCACCACGCGAAACACCACCGTGCAGGCGTCCAGCAGCGCGGGAGCGGCGGGTGCTGGTTCGGCTCCGCCTCCATCCGCTTGTGTTCCGCCCGCCGCGCTCCCGTCCACTGCGGGCGTGGGCGGCGGAGGCGGCGGCACATTGGCCGCCACAAAGTCGCCCGGCTTGCCGCCCGTGAGCCGCGCAAGCTGCTCCTGGGCCGTCAGCGGCGGCGCTTCCGCGGCGTTGGCGCAGGCCGCGGGCGGGGCAAACACCGCGTCCGCCGGCGGCGTCTTGTCCACTTCAGTCACTTCCAGCACCGTTTGCGGCGCGCCGCCCTTGGGCGTGAGCTGCGCCTTCAGCAGCAGCCCCGAGCTCGGGTCGATCCACGCCCGCGCCATGCCGTCGCCCACCGGGCCCTCCATCACATAGGCCATCGAGCCGCGAATCGGCTCCTCGGCGGCCAGCTTGGAGTCGGGGCCGTTGAAGGTGCTCTCCGGCGCGTAGGGGTCGCCCCAGTCGCCGGTAAATCTGCCCGCCGCGCAGCCCGCCTCGGTGTTGGGCCACGTCCAGGTCAGGGTGGTGTGCGCCGTCAGGTTATAGAGGGTGCGCATGCGCTGCGCGCCTTTGGCCGCGCTCACCTCGTCAATCAGCACCCGCTCGCCGCTGCGATAGGTAGTCACCGTCTGCGGCGTGCCATATTGCGAGTTGATGGCCACAATGCGATAGGCGGTGGGCTTGTCTTCGAGGGGAATGATGGTCTCCGCCGGCTGCGCGGGCGGGGGAGGCGCAGGCTTGGCCGGCGTTTGCCCCGGCTTCGCCGCGTCGGGCTTGGCATCGGTCTGGGGCTTGGCGTCGGGCGCAGCCTGCGCCGCCCCTGCGGCGTCTTGCGCGGCAACCGCCGCCGGCAAAAGGGCGGCGAGACTCACGCCCAGAAGGATCGAACGCAGCATCGGAATCAGCCTCTTTCAGCGCGGCGGCGTGCCTGGAGCCGCGCCGGTTTCATGGTAGCCGCAGCCGGGCGGAGGGGGACAGGGAAAAGCGGCGTGGGCGCGCGGAAAGTGGGTCAGATTCGATTCACAGGGTTTTGATCGCCGTATAAAGCGTGACTGTAGTCAAGCCATACGATATAGAACGTTCCGTTGAGAATAAAACCTTCGACTCTCCAACCTTCTTCTCCGACTTGAAATTGCCATGGTTCTTCGTAGGCAAGCTGGTCGGTATCGAGATGCCAGAATCCAGTTTCGGTCGTTTGGGAGAAATCAATGACATGTCGATGATCGGCGTAATTCTGATCAATGAATTGATCAACTGTCCATGTACTGTATTGTTGCAATTCACGCGCAAGAGCCGCCCAAAATCTGGCGCAGCAGGCGTCAACTTGATACTTCTGATTTGTAAAATCCAGATGCTTGAACGAGAACTGAAGAGTGCTCGGCGCAGCGGTACTCTTGTAACAGAGCCATCCGTTGCGCCTACACAGGAGAAATCACTACTGTCCGGCTATAAGTTGAACAGATTCAGTTGGTTAGCGCGGCAAGGTAAATCGTTTATGGAGTCGATGCTCTGAAGTGCCCGTAAAATGGGTGTTTTCTCGAACAGGGTAAGACTGAGCACCTGTAGGATTTGGTAGAGACCTTTGCGACCGTGCCGGTGAAAAGAGTTTGAATTGCAGTCAGGCCGCTATCGAACGGCGAACCGCTCTGCGCCAGAGCGACTACAGGCGCGAGGAAGAGAAGAACTGCAAGAGCAGCGGTTGGTCGCACCCATTTGGACCTAGATACGGGTGCGATTGAGAAGACGATTCGGACTTGCGGAAGACGTGGCATATGTGCCGCCTGCGTGAGGTATGGGCAGACTCGTTCTGTACAGCCGCCGCACACTCGCAACTTTCTCACTCGCATATTTCACCAGTTGGGCGCTGATCGTTTGCTTTGCCTCAAAAATGGCATAGACACTCTCGGCCGGGATGACGAGGCTTTCTTCAAAATTGAAGATGAAGGGAGAATATTGACGGTCGAATACCACGACGTCGATCTGGTCACTGAAGATGCCTTTGCTATCGACGACATGGGCCTTTTCCGCCTGATAGCGTTTAGGCAAGTATTTCTGGAGCAGTTCCAGCCATACATGCTCGCTGGCGTCGCCTTTGGTTCCAGGGTGGGCCAGAGTTTCGCGGACGGTCGCCAGGCGGCGCGATATATCGTCATGCAGACCGCTCAGTAGTTGCGAGATGGACCATTCGCTCATTCGTTCACCAAATCCTGAAAGGACGCGAAACCCATGCGAAAGCGGTTCGTCTCCAACAACGCCTTGATTTCATCCGCTTGTTTTACCGTTAAGACTCCTTGCCGAATCGCCAATAAAATTATCCCCGGCGTGTTCAGGACTTGAATGCCTGGGGCGGAGATGACTTTTTTCCACTTGACACCTTTGGAGTCGTCGGTGCCGAGTATCCAGTTCCGGATTTCGGCGAGAGCGAGGCAGGCGCTTTCGCCGCTGCCCAGTTGCTCGTTGGCTCGCGTGAATACCTGTTTCGTAGAGGCGAGTGAAGACTCGTCGAGCATGTAAAGATGTCTGCTGGCGGGATCGCCGATGGTTTGTTCCCTCCCTTCGCGCGCGAGGAATCCCTGCAAGGTCGTGGCAGAGATACCGGCGTCCCGGAGCTGCTGAGTTGCGCGCGATGTTGGCGCGAACCCCTCGACCGCGTAACCCGCCGATTCGGCACCCTCGCGGATAGCAGAGAGAGCGGTCGTCTTGCCCACCCCGGCGAGGCCCTGGATCGCTTGAATACGATCGGAGGATGTGAGCACCTGTTCGATTGCGCGCTCCTGGCTGCGGTTCAAGTGTGGGTGCCGCTCCGCCATCTGCGATGCGGCAAAATGCGACATCATCGGTTCCACTTGACCCTGCCCCGCTCGCATGGTCGCAATGACTTCTTTCTCCATAGCAATCATCTTGTCGGTCGTGATCTGGCGGGCCGAAGCGTGCGGGTACTGATGGACGGCGAGAAACTCTCCTTGTGTGAACCGAGCCTCGATGGCACGTCGTACATCGGGATACATCACTTCGCCCATGCCGCGCCGTAACGCATCGCGGAAAAGCCGGCGCTCATCGACTACAGCTTCGCGCTCGTATAGGCGGTCGCGGGCAAAATTGACTGATTCGTGGGCGAGCTGGGCCGGCGATTTTCTCTCGGCATGATTGGGTTTCTGCGCTCGCTCCTGCGCCGTTGAAATGACCTGTTGCGGCTGGTTACCGAACTCGGCGGCAAGCCGCTGATGGGCTGCCAGCGTCGCCTCCGGCCCGGCCATTTGTTTCCGGTCGCGGGTGGCATGGGCGGCGATTTGCGCGGCGGCTTTGCTTTCCATGCCCAGCTTTTCCATGTGCTCCCGTATCTGCTGGCTGCGGGGGCTGGAGGCGTCCAGATACTCTTGCGTATAACCCTTGATTTCTGGCGCTCCGCTCCTGCCGGGGACAAGCTCATAACCCAACCGGGAAAGCCGGTAGGTCAGTTCCGATTGATACACAGCGGTGGCGAACTGCTGGGACTGGAACAGCGCCCTTTCCTGCAAGGCCCGCGCCTGGTCAAACCGAGAGGGTTGACGGTCAGCTCATCGTTCTTCACTGTGTCGCGGAAGACGTAGGTGACGGTTGCTGTCCATTGCTCCCGCTTGAGCTCGGTTTGATCCGACGGATTGGTAAACACTTTCTCGAACTCAATCCGGGCCGAATAGGGCGACTGGCGGAGGTCGTCGAGGATGACGTTCTTGACCTCGACATCGACAAACGGTAGTGAACTGTCGCTCTGGTATTTGGCAATGATGTCGTCCTTACGCTCCTGGTCGATCACGGCGCGCTGCACGTCGCCGTTAAGGAAGTAGAGCGAGTCGGTCTGGTCGCGCTCGATGGTGAAGCGATTACGGCTGAAGTACAGCTCCGCCCAGCGCGTGAGGTAATACTTGTTCTCGGCTTCCTGGGGCCGGTACTGGAAGTTGCGATAGTCGATCGCTTCGGCCCGGCCCACGTCGTTGATTCGGATGATGAGCGGGTGGACGTTGGCAAGGGCCATCTGGCTGCGATAGACGAGGCCGGCAAGCGCCAGACAGACCACCGCCAGCACCAGGATCGTAACCTTGAGCCAGGTGTTCATCACCAACGGATCGCCGTACTGTTCGAGGTAGCGTTCCGCCGCGCGGGTAATTTCCGGGGACGGCTTGGTAATAGTCGCCATTTCATA
>DASQSP010000247.1:0-3035 GCA_035642355.1 Occallatibacter sp. | reverse complement strand
GACTGGGTCATCGGCCACCTTAAGCCGGGCGTAACCCCGGCTTCGGCCGCTGCGGACTTGAACACCATCGCGGCCTCGCTGGCGAAGAGCTATCCCAAATCCGATGAGGGTCTGAAGTTGGAACTGACGCAGCCGGGGCTTGCCGGAAACTCTCTTGGCCGGCCCACCCGCGCATTCATGGCCTGCCTCATGCTCCTGGCGGCTCTCATTCTGCTGGCCGCCTGCGCCAATCTCGGCAGTCTCTTCGCCGCGCGCGCCGCGGACCGCTCGCGCGAGATCGCGCTCCGCATGGCTCTTGGATCGCGCCGCACCTTCATCCTCCGCCAACTCCTCACCGAAGCCCTGGTGGTTTCCGTTGTTGGAGGTATCTGCGGCATGGCAGCCGCCGTCGGCATTCTCCGCGTGCTGAGCACATGGCGGCCCATTCCGAATATCCCCATCAACGTGCCCGTCAATCCCGATGCCACCACCTACCTTCTCGCCTTGCTGCTTGCCGTCTTCAGCGGTTTGCTCTTCGGCCTCATCCCCGTCCGCCAGGTGCTTCGCGCCGACCCATGGCAGGTCATCCGCTCCGGCAGCGCCGATGCCGGGAGGATGCGCCGCCTTACGCTGCGCGATGTGCTGCTCGGGTTGCAGATCGCCATCTGCGCAGTTCTGGTGACCTCTTCGCTGGTCGCGGTGCGCGGCTTGGCGCGTTCGCTCCAAAGCAACTACGGGATTCAGCCCAGGGACGCGATGCTGGTCCACACCGATCTGCATATGGCTGGATATGACGGTGACCAGCGCGTGCAGATGCAGAAGCGCATGCTCGACGCCGCCGCGGCCATCCCCGGCGTTACGGCAACGGGATATACCGATCGCCTCCCGCTCAGCCTCGGCGGCGGCGATTCGGATGTATTCGCGGATACCACCACCGATTTCCGGCCAACCAATGCCGCAGCCGACGCCCAGAACTTCCAGGTCTCGCCGGATTATTTCCGCGCGGCCGGGACCGCATTCCTGACCGGCCGGGCCTTCACCATGCACGATGACGGCAAGGCTCCTGTAGTCGCCATTGTCAATCGCGAGTTTGCCCGCAAGGTCTTCGGGTCCGTCGATCAGGCGGTCGGCAAGCACTTCAAGTTCTGGGGCGGCAAGCGGGCAGAGGTTGTCGGCGTGGTGGAGGACGGCAAGTACGAAACCCTCACGGAAGATCCCAAACCGGCGATGTTCTTTTCCTTCCTCCAGGAGCCGTCCTCCAATATCTGGATCGTGGTTCGATCCCAGCGCGACCCCCACGAGATCGCCACCGCACTGCGGCGATCGATGCACAGCCTCGATCCCGCACTGCCGCTCGAAATCAGAACCTGGAATAGCGAAATGGATTCCGCCCTCTTCGCTACCCGTGTCGCCACCGTGGCATTGGGCGTCCTGGGTCTGCTGGGCGCAATGCTCGCCATCACCGGCATCTTCGGCATGGCCTCCTATACCGTAAGCAAGCGCCTGCGCGAGTTCGGCATCCGGATCGCTCTCGGCGCCAATCAACGCAAGGTGCTCGGCGCCGCGCTAGGGCGCTCCTTCCGCTTGCTCGCCATCGGCTCAGCGGCCGGAATGATTCTCGGCGTTCTGGCTGCTCGCGTGCTCGCGCTGATCGTCTATCAGGCCACGCCGAAGGACCCGCTCATCCTCGGCAGTGTCGTTCTCACCATGCTCTGTGTGGGTCTTGTCGCGGCCTGGCTCCCAGCCCGGCGCGCCCTCGCCGTCGATCCGATGATCCTGCTGCGCGAAGAATAAATGGGAGACGGTGCAACTGACACGGCGTTTTTCCCGTCACTCATCTCTGCCGTGCGCTGGAAAGAACCGGCGCTGCTTGCCGGAGAAAACGCTAGAGCATTTTCCCTCTAGGTGTAGAGCGGCCAACGGAAGCTCTTGTGGCTTTTCGTTAAGGAAAAGCCACAAGAGATCGTCTCCGCTACCTCACGGCATCAGGGAAAATGCTCTTACCGGAAGACGACCTGCTGGAAGCCGAGGGAGTGCAGCAGGGTGGTGAGAGTGGCGCGGGCATTGCCTTGGGCGGTGGTGAGGATGCCGCTGTCGAGCGCGGACTGACGCAGATCGGCCTCGGCCTTTTCGCGGACTTCGGATTCGAGGTTGGGATCGGCAGGCACCAGCAGGCCGGTGATGCGGGAGTAGACGCGGGTCTTGGTGTTGTCGAGCGACACCGAGAGCAGCTCGGCGGCGGGCATGGTGACCGTGACGCTGCGGCCATCGATTTGCACGTTGGCGGCCTGCACCTGGCTGAGATCGACGCCGGCGACGGCCTGTCCGTGAACGATCATCAGAAGCTTGTCGCCGGTGAGGATGTCGGGCAGGTACTGGCTGGTGCGGTCGCCTTCGACGACCTTGTCCATGGTGTAGACGACGGATTCAAGCCGCGCGAGATGCTGGATGCTGGCAATGACGGTGGGCTGCGAGATGTCGATGGCGTCGTGGCGGCCGAGAAAGGCCACGCTGATGCGGTTGCGCATGGAGGCGCCGACGTGGCGCACCATGGCGGGAACGGCGAGCAGCGCGAGGAGCAGCCCGAGGACAATGCCAAGCATGAGCGCGGGAAAGGCCGCGGAGCGCTTCCGGACGGGGGAGGATTTTTCGACGATGGTGGAGGGCATATCTGTTCTCTCAGTGTGTGACGGGTCTCTCAGTGTGTGACGCAGGCGGAGACCGCATGGTCGCTTGTTAGACGAAGGATCTTCTTGCCGCAGTGCAAAAAGCTTTAAGGAAGGCGGTGCGGATTGGAGGAGTCGTAAGTATCGGCAGGCAGCGGCAGATTTCGATGCTCAGGGGTGAGCCGGATGCGAAGGGCCCATTCGTTGGGGGCGCTGCGCAGCTCCAAGGAGGGATTCCGCTGCCATGCGTCGACCTGGTCCTGCCATGAGATGTAGTCATGCAGGTAAGGCCACCCGCTGCCGTAGGCCAACAGACCGTTCAGCCAGCCGAGCAGGAGCAAGGTCATGCAGGCGCCACGCAATGCCGGCGCAAGTCTGAGGTTGCGGGCG
>DASQSP010000246.1:0-2578 GCA_035642355.1 Occallatibacter sp. | reverse complement strand
GAACCAAGACCTGTGAACTAGTCCCTGGTCCCTAGAATAGGTTTATGCCCGAGCTGCCCGAAGTAGAAACCATCGCCTGCGGCGTCCACGCCCGTCTCCAGAGCGACCGCATTCTGGAAGCCTGGTTCGGCTCCCACTCCGAGCCCTTCAGAAATCCCCCCGCACGCCAGGCCAAAGGCCTTGAAGGACGCACCATTCTCGCCGTTCGCCGCGTCGGTAAACACATCGCTCTCGATCTCGGCCCAACCCCAAAATCGGCTCCCGATGCACAATGGATCGTCCACCTCGGCATGACCGGACGTCTCCTCGTCACCACGCCCAGCGCTGAAGTTGCCGCCCACACTCACGCCCGCCTCACCCTCGCCTCCGGCCGCGAGCTCCGCTTCGTCGACCCCCGCCGCTTCGGCCGTCTCGAGTTCCGCGACCTCGCCCCCGGCAACGCTAACAGTCAGGCCTTCGCCGCGCCCGGCGCCGAGCCCCTCGCCGTCGGCCCTGAAGCCTTCGCCGCCCTCTTCCGCGGCCGCAAGCTCGCCATCAAGGCCGCACTGCTCAACCAGTCCCTGCTCTCCGGCGTCGGCAACATCTACGCCGATGAGAGCCTCTTCCGCGCCGGCATCCGCCCCCGCCGCCAGGCCGGACGCCTCACCCGCGCCGACCTCGAGCGCCTCCGCGTCGCCCTGGTCGAGGTTCTCAAAAACGCCATCCGCCTCGGCGGCTCTTCGGTCTCGGACTACGTGGACGCCAACGGCGTCAAAGGCTTCTTCCAGCTCGAGCACCGCGTCTACCAGCGCACCGGACAGCCCTGCCTCGTCTGCCGAACACCCATCCGCCGCATCACCGTCGCCGGCCGCAGCACCCACTACTGCCCCGCCTGCCAGCAGTAACGGCGCATAGACCTCGCGCCTGTATGGATTTCCGTAGAAATGTCTCTAAAATGTATTGGAATCAAGAAGAATAGAATGTGTATCCTTTATAACTCTTAGAAAACAAATGCCTAAAAGAACGGCATCGCGATTGCTACTTAGAGGGTGCCAGTGATGTACCGGCTGCTGGAATCGATCCCGGCCAGCCCAGACAAACAGGCGCTCGGCAAGAGCATCCGCCCATTCACTAAGGAGCGGCCCTGAAGCAGGGGAGACCGGCCGAAAGAGCCTGATCAGGCGCGGTGGAGCATACCACCGGCCAGCTTAAAACTGGGAGGCCAGTGACCAGCGCCAGTATCCAGTGAAGGACGCGAAGGCCGCTCCGATTGGAGCGGCCTTCGTATTGAGCCAGTGACCATTACCGAGGTTCCGTCCGCGTCACTTGCGCGCCGCTCCGTCTCGCTGTAGTATCTGTATTGCCTGACAAGCGGCTGAAGCGGACCACCCCTCAGGGGAATTGCCCTCCGGGGAAGTGAAAGCTCGCCGCCAGACGGGAATCTTCGCCAGTACCCGCGAGCCTCGCCGACGCCGGAACCGCGAAAAAGACCGGATAACAGGCATACCCGAGGAAAGCACCAGCCGTACCGTACCCCAGCCCGCCCGCACACCGGAACCACTGTGGGGTTTGCTACGTACCAGGCGGCGGGAGCACTTTTTGAGCAGCCAGACTTTTGAACAGCCGATCGCATCAGCCGCCCTCCGTGAGCTTAACCTGAAGGGCCGTAGTAACGAGGGTTCGCTCGCTGGCAGCACACACCAGTTTAAGGAATTCGTGATAAATTGCGTTCGAGTCCTCATCCGCCCGCAATTTCCCCGGTTCCCACACCGCGGATTTTGCAGCAGGTTTTGAAAGTCCGCCCGCGGCAGGGTCTCTTGTCCTCACTTGAAACCCGCGGCAGGCAAATGGAGCAGCGCCGCTCAACCGTGCGCTGCCTCCGGTAACACCATGCACAGCAAAGCAATGTGCCAGGAAGTACACGCATGACGACAGAACCGACGCAGCCCCAGGTAGAATCGGGGCCGACCCCGGCAAATGGCCAGGGACAGTCGCAGGGGCATCGGCGCCGCCGGCGCCGCCGCAAGAACAAATCCAGCCAGTCGGCCGCACCGCAGGTCCAGCAGAGCCAGCCTATCCAGGCTCTGCCGCCCCAGGCCGCCCCGCCGCCCCGCCCCCCGCAGCAGCAACAGGGCGGGCAGGGTCATCAGGGTCAGGGCCAGGCGCGCAGCCGCAAGAAGAAGAAATTCTTCACCAAGGGCAGCAGCCCCGGCGTGCCGCAGCCGGGGCCCGGCAACAGCATCGTGCCCCAGGGCCGCCGCAAGGAGCGCCAGAAAGGCCCGCGTGCCTTCGTCGGACCCATGGACCACAGTTACCGCGTCGCCAACGGCAATGTAGCCGACGGTCCGCAATCCACCATCCCCACCTCCGGCAACGGCCACAGCAGCGGCTATTATCCCGATGTCTATGCCGGCACGCCCGCCGCGCCCATCCGCGAAAACGCGCCCACTCGCATCTTCTGCTTCATCGAGGATCTCTTCTTCCTCGCCAAAATTCAGGAGACGGCGCGCAAACTCGGCGTCAAGGTCGAATTCGTCAAGGGCGACAAGGAAGTGGTCGAGCGCATCATGGAAACGCCCGAAACCGAGCGCCCCACGCT
>DASQSP010000245.1:0-22770 GCA_035642355.1 Occallatibacter sp. | reverse complement strand
CATCGCCAGGGCCGCCATCCCATCCGCATCGGGCAGTTGCAGCGCCACGCCATGGAGGCTTTTCATGCATCCGGCGAGACGCCGGTAACCGCGCCGCCGGGCTCGCGCCAATTGCAGGTAGCCTGCATCGGCGGCGGTCCCGCATCGCTGGCCTGCGCCGCGGAGCTTTGCCGCCAGGGCGCCAGGGCCACGGTCATCGAGCGGCGTGCACTGCCCGGCGGCCTCAACACCTACGGCGTCGCCGAGTACAAACTGCGCGCCGAGGACAGCCTGCGCGAGGTCGATATGATTCGCCGCATGGGCGTCGAGTTCCGCTTCGGCGCCGGCATCCAATCCGTTGCGGACCTCGCCGTGCTCGAAGAGGAGTTCGACTTCATCTTCATCGGCGTCGGTCTCGGCGCCATGCAGCAGCTCAATATTCCCGGCGAAGATGCCGCCGGCACGATGAATGCGCTCGAGCTCATCGCCGCCTACAAGACCGGCCGCCTCCGCGAGCTCTCTGGAACCGTCGTCGTGGTGGGCGGAGGCAACACCGCCATCGATGCGGCCAACGCCGCCCGCCGCCTCGGCGCGGAGATCGTCTATCTCCTCTATCGCCGCGGCGAGCGCGACATCTCCGCCTTCGACTTCGAGTACGAGCACGCCAAGCAGGAGGGTGTGCAGTTCCTCTGGCGTCGCCAGCCGCTCGCCATCCGCACGGATGCGCATGGCCTGCTGCTCGATACCGTGCAGGTGCGCGAGGTCGATCGCGCGCTGTTGCCCGTGCCGGGTTCGGAGTTCACCATAGCGTGCAGTCTGGTGGTGCCGGCCATCGGCCAGTCGCCCATCGCACATCTGTTGCGCGACGCCTGCCGCATCGAGATGCGCGAGGGCAGCATCGTCACCGAGCACACCACCGGCCGCACCAGGAATCCCCGCTACTTTGCCGGCGGCGACTGCGCCAACGGCGGCCGGGAAGTGGTGGACGCGGTGGCCGACGGCAAGCGCTCGGCGCTCGCCATGCTCAAAATCGCGGAGGCCGCGTATGTCTGACATTCGCGTGCGCAACTTCGCCGGCGGCATCAACTCGCCCAACCCCTTCTGGCTGGCCTCCGCGCCGCCCACCAACTGCGGCGAGCAGATCATGCGCGCCTTTGACGCCGGCTGGGGCGGCGCCGTGTGGAAGACCATCGGCGAGCCCGTCACCAACGTCAGCTCGCGCTACTCCGCCGCAGACTGGCAGGGCCAGCGCATGATGGGCTTCAGCAACATCGAGCTCATCAGCGACCGCCCCGTTGACGAGAACCTGCGCGAGATGGCCGAGGTCAAAAAACGCTATCCCCACCACGCCGTCATCGCCTCGCTCATGGTCGCGTCCACGCGCCAGGCCTGGCACGAAATCGTGGCGCGCGCCGAAGACGCAGGCGCCGACGGCCTCGAGCTCAACTTCGGCTGCCCCCACGGCATGAGCGAGCGCGGCATGGGCTCCGCCGTCGGCCAGGTGCCGGAGTACGCCGAGATGATCACCGCGTGGGTCAAGGAGAAGGCGCGCACGCCTGTGCTGGTCAAGCTCACGCCCAACGTCACCGACATTCGCACCGTGGCCCGCGCGGCCAAGCGCGCCGGGGCAGACGGCCTCTCCGCCATCAACACCATCAACTCCATCACCGGCATCGATCTCGATACCTTCACGCCGCGCCCCAACGTGGACGGCAAGAGCTCGCACGGCGGCTACTGCGGCCCCGCCATCAAGCCCATCGCGCTCAACATGGTGCAGCAGGTCATGGCCGACCCCGAGTCGGCGCTGCCCCTCTCCGGCATCGGCGGCATCGGCAACTGGCGCGATGCGGCGGAGTTCATCCTCCTCGGCTGCGGCACCGTGCAGGTGTGCACCGCCGCCATGCACTTCGGCTATCGCATCGTTGAAGACATGGCCGAGGGCCTCGAAGGCTGGATGCGGTCAAAGGGATTCAAGTCCATCGAAGACTGCCGCGGCCTCTCGCTGCCGCGCGTTACCGACTGGAAGCACCTCAACCTCAACTACAAAATCGTCGCGCGCATCAACGAGCAGACCTGCATCGGCTGCGACCTCTGCCACATCGCCTGCTGGGACGGCGCGCACCAGTGCATCCATCTTGATCGCGTCACCGGCCCCGTCGATGGGCACGTTGAACTGCACGCCACGCCCGCCGCCACCGAGGCCCGCAGCCGCGCCGCCATCGCCGTCACGCCGGTCACACGCAAGGAGCGCGCGGTCGCTGCCATCGGCCCCTATCCCACGCCGCTCGCGCGCATTCCGCGCGTGGATGAGACCGAGTGCGTCGGCTGCAATCTCTGCACGCTCGTCTGCCCCGTCGCCGAGTGCATCACCATGGTCCGCGTCGACACCGGCCTCGCGCCGGAGACGTGGGACGAACGCACCCACGGCGAAGCCTGCGCCGTCGAGCCCCAGCGATCTTGACCAATGCCGTCTGGCGTGCAGCTCTCGTGTCAGGCACGACTTTACAAGCAGCGGAAAAAGTCAGTCAGAGAGATGGTTTGTAACAGGGCACGACTTCAGTCGTGCCGCATGCGAGAAAAATGAAGCGGGGCTTTAGCCCCTGAGGGGTTCAATTGATTGCGCGATTGAAGTTTGCGGCGACGGTAGGGATCGTCATTCTAGGTACAGCGCAGATTTATGCGCAGGTTCCTCCGAAATTTCCGTCGAAGATCAAATCGGTAACAGCTAAGCTCTACTACAGCGGCTCCGGAACGTTCTCTGCGAACATTCTCGATAAGCCTGCCCTGGCGCTATGGAACACCATCATTGGCGAAGGAGGATCGGGCGGGGCATCGGAAGCGACCCTGATTGAAGTCGAAGTAGATGGAGATGGCCGGGGGAATGTAATCCACAAAGAGCGGCTAACGATTACCGTTCAAGCCAAGGGGAAACCTGCGATCACGCGGCATACAGCCCCGCTTTATTTCGACGAAAACGGTAAGCACTTTGAAGCTGTCTGGCTCTATGACTCTGGCTGTCTGCCGGTAACGATCACCGCCCAACTCGATAACCAGCCGGAAATTCACAAGAAGATCGATTTCGAGTGCGGGGAATAAGCTCTCCATTGCTTCTACCTCAGAAACGTCCGAAATCTAAGCAGCTATGAAGACCCTCATCCAAAACGGCGCCATCATCAACGCCGACGCCACGCAGCACGCCGACCTGCTCATCGAGAACGGCATCATCAAAGAGTTGCGCCCCGGCATTCCGCCCGGCTCCGCGCAAACCGTCGTCGATGCCACGGGCCTGCTGCTGCTCCCCGGCGGCATCGACGCCCACACCCATCTCGACATGCCCTTCGGAGGCACCAACTCCGCCGACGACTTCCTCACCGGCACCCGCGCGGCCGCCATCGGCGGGACGACAACGATTGTCGATTTCGCCATCCAGGCCCGCGGTGCCAAAATGCGCGCCGCGCTCGATACCTGGTGGAAGAAGGCCGAGGGCAAGGCCTGCATCGACTACGGCCTGCACATGATCGTCACCGACCTGCCCGACGCCGGCCTTGAAGACATGGACGACCTGGTGCGCGAGGGCGTGGCCAGCTTCAAGCTCTTCATGGCGTACTCCAACGTGCTCATGGTCGACGACGCCACCATCTTCAAGGCCATGCGCCAGACCGCGAAGAACGGCGCGCTCATCTGCATGCACGCGGAGAACGGCTCGGTCATTGACGTGATCGTGCAGCAGGCGCTGGCCGAGGGCAAAACCGCGCCCATCTATCACGCGCTCACCCGGCCCACGCAGGCTGAGGCCGAGGCCGTGCATCGGGCTATCGCATTGGCGGAGATGGCCGGCGTGCCCGTCTACATCGTGCATCTCTCCAGTGAAGACGCGCTCAATCAGGTCCGCGAAGCCCGCGACCGCGGCCTGCCCGCCTTCGCCGAAACCTGCCCGCAATATCTGCTGCTCTCGCTTGAAGACTTTGCCGATGCCGGCTGGGAGGGCGCGAAGTACGTCTTCACGCCGCCGCTGCGCGAGAAGCGCAATCAGCCAAAATTATGGGAGGGACTGCGCAAGGACAATCTGCAAGTCGTCTCCACCGATCACTGCCCGTTCTGCTTTGAAGATCAGAAGGCGCTCGGCAAAAACGACTTCACCAAAATTCCCAACGGCGGCCCCGGCATCGAAAACCGTCTGCAGTTGTTGCATCATCACGGCGTGGGCCTCGGCAACTTCTCCATCAACCGCTTCGTCGAGCTCGTCTCGACCGCCCCCGCGCGCATCTTCGGCATGTACCCCAGGAAAGGCGTGCTCGCCGTAGGCAGTGACGCCGACATCGTTCTCTGGGACCCCACAGCCGACCACACCATCTCCGCCGCCACTCATCACATGCGCGTCGACTACTCCATGTTTGAGGGCTTCAAGGTGCGCGGCAACGCACGCGATGTCTACGCGCGCGGCGAACTCATCGTGTCGAAAGGCAAGTTCATCGGCAAGCCCGGCCGCGGCCAGTACCTGCGCCGCGAAGCCCGCGGCGGCGCCTGGAAATAGCACGGATTTCCGTGACAAACGCACCTATCGTGCGGACGCGAGCTCTATGAAAATGCAGTAAGTGATCATGAGCATCGCACTCATCGTAGAATTCACTTGCGCAGAAGCTGTGACACTGACAGCGCCGGAAAGCTCCCACTTCTTGAGCCGTTGTCGAAGCAGAAATGCGACAATTAGCGGGAAAGGAATTAGCAGCGGGATGAGATATGGAGTTAAATAGCCGTCTAGCCCAGTCTTACCCCAAGCTTTGCCCCACAATCGCATCACCACGTCCAATTCACAAACCAAAAGCAAGAATCCCGACACCGCGTATAGCATCTTCGTGGATGTGTTTCGGAGCGACTGACGACTTGTTTGCATTCTGGAACCCATTGGTCTCGCTGGAAGTATAACAGGGACCAGATACGGTAAGGCCTGACATGGTGCAGCCGTGCGTTCCGTGATAATCGCCCGCTACTCTGACGCTGGCGCTTCTTAAGCGCCACCCGCTGGATCACCTGACCGTCGATTCAAGCGATCCAGATACTTCCTTATCGTGTTCTAATCGGCGTTCCTGTATACCGATCTACACCGGAGGCCGCTTGAACGCGGCATGACCAAATCATCCTCAAGGTGTGACGGCTATACTGCGAGCGATGACCTCCCTCCGGCGTCTCACCCTTCCGGCACTCTCGCTTGTTGTGGCACTTTCGCTGCATGCGCAAACCGCTCCCTGGCAAATGCAGTCCTCCGGCGCCACCGCCAGCCTCCGCGGCATCGACTCCGTGAATGGCGCCATCGCCTGGGCCAGCGGCGCTCAGGGAACGATTCTGCGCACCATCGACGGCGGCCAGCACTGGCAGCGCTGCGCCACGCCCGATGCGGCCAAAGACGGCGCGACCCTCGACTTTCGCGGCGTGCAGGCTTTTGACGCGCGGACCGCCATCGTGATGGCCAGCGGCCCCGGCAGCAAAAGCCGCCTCTACAAAACCACCGACGGCTGCGCCACCTGGAAGCTGCTCTTCGCCAATCCCGACGCGCCCGGCGGATTCTTCGACAGCTTCTGGTTCAACGGCCCGCGCGGCATCGTTCTCGGCGACCCCGTCCGCGATCAGTTCGCCGTCTTCCTCACCACCAACAAGGGCAAAACCTGGAAGCGCGACCGCATTCCCGGCCTCTCCGTGAAGGGACGCTCGCTTGCCGCATTCGCCGCCAGCAACAGCAGCATTCCCATCGGCAATGCGTTCTTCACGCGCGCCTTCGCCACCGGCGGCAAAAGCGGTTCGGTCTTTTTCAGCCGCCCGTTTACGCAGGACGACGAGGAGCGCGCTCTGGTGACGCGGCTAACGAAGAAACCCGCACCGTGGAAGTCCAGCCCCATCCCCGTCGGCTCCGGTTCGAACCATACAGGCACCGAAAACTCCGGCGTGTTTTCCGTCGCCTATCGCTATCCCCTCACCATCGGCGCCTGCCCGGAGTGCGGCTTCGACGAGAACTCGCTCTTCGTGGCCGTCGGCGGCGACTACACCAAGCCCGACGACTCCGCCCGCACCGCCGCCTGGTCCTCCGACGGCGGCTGGACCTGGACCGTATCGAAAATCCCGCCCCACGGCTACCGCTCCGCCGTCGAATGGTCGGCGGCCCTCAACCTCTGGATCGCCGCCGGACCCAACGGCTCCGACCTGAGCCGCGACGACGGCCAAACCTGGCAGCCCCTCGACAACGGCAACTGGAACGCGCTGTCACTTCCGTTTGCTGTCGGGCCCAACGGCCGCATCGCCCGGTTGAACGCGGCAGCCATTACCAGGCCCTGAAACGGCACTCGCCAAAACTGTCAAGATCCACGCTCTGCCGCAAACTCGTTAACCCCGTATAAACACAGCCATTACCAACGCAAATGCTTTTGCGTATCATTTCCGCCAGACACGGTAAAATGGTTTCAATCGGATGAATGCAGGCACCCCAGTGGCTCTCGGCCCGGCTGCCCGCCTCGAGCGGGATACCAGTCTGCGTGATCTTGGCCTGCGGGTGCCGCTCGTCCAGGTGCAGCAGCTTGAAAAGACCTACACCACGGCCCGCGGAACACTGACGCTCTTCAAAAATCTGGACCTCGAAGTCCTGCCCGGCGAGCTGGTGGCTATCGTCGGCCAGTCCGGAGCAGGAAAAAGCACTCTTTTGCACATACTCGGTGCTCTTGATACTCCAACGGCAGGGACGGTACACTGCGCCTCAACCAATGTGGCCGGATTGAGCGCGCGGCAGGGCGCCGCTTTTCGCAACAGCACCATCGGCTACGTGTGGCAGTTTCACTATCTTCTGCCGGAGTTTTCGGCGCTGGAAAATGTGGCCATGCCGCTGCTGGCTCGCGGGCAGTCCCGCCGGGAGGCTCTGGCGGCAGCATCCAACTGGTTGAGGGAGGTCGATTTGCAGGATCGCGGCGATCACCGGCCCGGCGAGCTCTCCGGGGGCGAGCAGCAGCGCATCGCGCTGGCCCGCGCCCTGGTTGGCAATCCGCGGCTGCTGCTGGCCGACGAGCCTACCGGCGACCTAGACGAATCCACTTCCGGCCGCGTCTTCGATCTTCTTGCGCGGCTGCATGTTAGCCGCGGGCTCACCTCCATTCTGGTGACCCACAACCTCGACCTGGCCGCGCGATGTACGCGGACTCTGCGCCTGGAGGGTGGGCGTCTCACGGCCTGGGGTCAACCGCCCCGGCCGGCAACCGGTTCCGCAACGGTCTAGGCTTTGCGTCGTTTCCGTCGGCGGTGAGTCAGATGCTGTAAGGGGTCTTGAGCGAGGCGAAACTGCCCGCTTCTGGCCGATGAGGGAAGGATGGTAGTCCCTGGCGCCGTATGCGGACGCCGCGGACGATGGGCAGCAAGTGAGCCCGCAACCATCCACAAGAGCTGTTCGGCGGCGGGTCTGGAATTTTGCGCAAGAGCCTCCGGCGGCGATGTTTGATCAGGGCCCGTGCGGGTTGGACTGAAACCGGAAAACACCGGACGGTCACTCCCTCCGAAAGCCTGCATTAAGGGGAGAGCACAATGTTCGAACGCTATACGGAGAAGGCACGGCGCGTGATCTTCTTCGCGCGATATGAGGCCAGCCAGTTCGGCTCGCCTTATATCGAGACCGAGCACCTGCTGCTCGGCCTGCTGCGCGAGGACAAAGCACTAACCAACCGTTTTCTGCGCTCGCACGCCTCGGTGGAGTCGATCCGCAAACAGATCGAGGCGCACACCACCATTCGCGAAAAGGTTTCGACCTCGGTCGACCTGCCGCTTTCGAATGAATGCAAGCGCGTCCTGGCCTACGCGGCGGAAGAAGCCGAGCGGCTGGGCCACAAGCACATCGGCACCGAACATCTGCTGCTGGGCCTGCTGCGCGAAGAGAAGTGCTTCGCCGCGGAGATTCTGCAGGAGCGCGGCCTCAAGCTCGCGCAGATTCGCGACGAGCTGGCCCGCGTCACCCAGGAGAAGCAGCCGCAACAGGCGAGACAGCGCGAGTCCAGCCTGCTGGCCGAGTTCTCGCGCGACCTCACCCAGGCCGCCATGGACGGGCAGCTTGATCCGCTGGTGGGCCGCGATGGCGAGCTCGAGCGCGTGATCCAGATTCTCTGCCGTCGCACCAAAAACAATCCGGTGCTGATCGGCGAGCCCGGCGTAGGCAAAACTGCCATCGTCGAGGGCCTTGCCCAGCGCATCGCCGACGGCGAAGTGCCAACCTTCCTCGCCGACAAGCGCGTCCTCGGTCTCGATCTCTCGCTCATCGTCGCGGGCACCAAATATCGCGGCCAGTTTGAAGAGCGGCTCAAGACCATCATGAAAGAGCTGATGGAAAATCAGAACTCCATCATCTTCATCGACGAGCTGCACACCCTGGTGGGCGCGGGCTCCGCCGAGGGCTCGCTCGACGCCGCCAACATCCTCAAGCCGGCCCTCTCGCGCGGCGAAATCCAGTGCATCGGCGCCACCACCCCCGCCGAGTACCGCAAGTCCATCGAGAAGGATCGCTCGCTCGAGCGCCGCTTTCAGGCCGTCAAGGTGCCGCCGCCCAACGAGGCCGACGCCATCAAGATCATCAACGGCATCAAGGACCGCTACGAGAAGTTTCACGCCGTCAGCTACACCGACGCCGCCATCGAGTTCGCCGTCTCGCACTCCAACCGCTATATCCCCGACCGCTTCCTGCCCGACAAGGCCATCGACCTCATCGACGAGGCCGGCGCGCGCGTCAAGCTGCGCCAGACCTCGCTGCCCGAGGAGATCACCGAGGTGCAGAAGCGCATCAAGTTCATCGTCCACCGCATGGACTCGGCCATCGCCAACCACGAGTTCGAGAAGGCCCGGTTCTACTCCGACGAGGAACGCAAGGAGCGCGAAAACCTGCGCGCCTTGCGCGACAAATATCATCTCGACGACTCCGCCGCCGGCATCGTGGGCCGCGAGGACATTGAAGACGTGGTGAGCCGCTGGACCGGCGTGCCCGTCACCAGCATCAAGGAAGAAGAGACGCAGAAGCTGCTCCGCGTCGAGGAAGAGCTGCACAAGCGCGTCATCTCGCAGGAGAAGGCCATCTCGGCCCTCGCCCGCGCCATCCGCCGCTCGCGCGCCGGCCTCAAGTCGCCGCATCGCCCCATCGGGTCTTTCCTGTTCCTGGGACCGACCGGCGTGGGCAAGACAGAAATGGCCCGCACCCTCGCGCAGTTCCTCTTCGGGTCCGACAAAGCGCTCATCCGTTTCGATATGTCGGAGTTCATGGAGAAGCACTCGGTCTCCAAGCTCATCGGTTCGCCTCCGGGTTACGTCGGCTACGAGGAAGGCGGCCAGCTCACCGAGCGCGTCAAGCGTTCGCCCTACTCCGTCGTCCTTCTCGACGAAGTCGAGAAGGCGCATCCCGATGTCTTCAACCTGCTGCTGCAGGTGTTTGAAGATGGCCAACTGACCGACGGCCTGGGCAACACCGTCGACTTCAAGAACACCATCCTCATCATGACGTCGAACATCGGCGCGCGCCATCTGATGAAGAAGCAGGGTCTCGGCTTCCAGAGCGACCGCGACGACCTGGTCAGCGAAAAGATCGAAGAACTGGTCAAGCAGGAAGTCAAGAAGACCTTCAACCCCGAGTTCCTCAACCGTCTCGACGAGGTCATCCTCTTCCAGTCGCTCAGCGACGCCGACCTGATTCAGATCGTCGAGCTGCTTGTACAGAGCCTCAACGCCAATCTGGCGCAGAAGTCCATCACCATCTCCGTCACCGAGGAAGCCAAGAAGTGGATACTCGACAAAACGCTGGTCGACCGCAGCTACGGGGCTCGTCCCCTGCGCCGCGCTCTGCAGCGCTACGTCGAAGACCCGCTCTCGGAGGCCCTCATCGCCGGACACATCACGGCGCGCCCGGCCTTCCTCGAGGTCTACCTCGATCAGAACCAGCTCTTCTATCGCCCGGTCAGCTCCGACGACACGGCGGCAGAAGAAAAGCCCGCCGGCATCCTGCTCTTCAGCAACTAACGCAGGCAGGAAGCGTCGATAAGCACGGAAAATGGGTGCCCCATCCTTCGCGCGTTCTGTGCGCGAAGGGTGGGAAAGCACGAACCAACCCAGCCGCCGCAAAGCATCGATCAACACGAAGATGGGTGCCCCCGGTCTGGATTTTCAGACCGGGGATTTTTCTGTTGGCTCTTATTTGTCGACTCAACAATAACCCAAGCGCTTCGCTTTGTGGTAAGCTCATCTCGCATGCCAACCGTCCTGTGGATTGGCAGTTTACGCGTCGTGGTCTACCCGAACGATCATCGTCGGGCGCATGTGCATGTCATCGGGCAGGGCCATGAAGCCGTCTTCGAGCTGAATCGCCCGGCAGGCGCCGTCGCACTGCGCGAAAATTACGGCTTCAACCGCAGCGATCTGTCCAGGATCGCAAAAACGCTGCAACAGCACATGATGGAGCTGCTCGCAGCGTGGGAGAAAATCCATGGCACACCCTGACCAAACCGAACAGGCCACGCGCAGGAGAAAAGCTCTGCGGGCCGCGCGGCCTCATGCGGTTGAAGCGCATTTCGACCGGCGCGCACGCCGCATCGTGATCCGCCTCAGCAACCGGATCGACCTGGCTTTTTCTCCCGCCGATGCGGAGGGCCTGGAAGAAGCAACTCCAGCGCAGTTGAGCGCGATTGAAGTTTCACCCTCTGGATTCGGCATCTACTTCCCCAGGCTTGACGCGGACATCTACATTCCCGCGTTGCTCGAAGGAGTGCTCGGCTCGAAGCAATGGATGGCAAGCCGTCTCGGTTCACTGGGCGGCCAATCGAAAAGCAAGGCCAAGACAGCAGCCGCCCGAAAAAATGGCAGCCTCGGCGGACGGCCCCGAAAAAAAGCCGCGGCGGTCGCGTAAGAGCGGCTCTTGCGGACTCTACGACTCCTGCCGCTCCGGCTCCCACGGGTCCGGCGCACCCCGCTCGACCCTCGCGCTCTTCGCGTCCGTCGGCCATCGCACCCTCCGCCTCCGGTTTAATGGCGCGCGGCAAAACGGGGAAGCCGCGAAACCACGCGCCAGACGCGCAGCTATAGCGATTCCACAGTTGCTGTAGCCGGAAGGCTCGACAGCTAAGATGGCCTTTTCATCAAGAAAAAGCCACCTTCCGCAACCGCAAGAAATGGGTACATGTGCTGTGAAACCACTCTAGCGCTCGCGGCCGGGGTGGGTCGTGGTTTGCTTGGCCTGCACCGAATTTTCCTGGTAGCTGTGGATGAGGAACTGGCCGCCGAGGATGAGCAGCCATATCCACAGTGCCACGCGCAGCGGGCGGCGTGGAACGTGCGTGCTCAGCACCGTTCCAAAGATGGCGCCGATGACGCCGCCGGCGATGAGCCTCAGCAGCAGGCTCGGCGCCTCGGCATGCGAGAACCAGTGCGCGCCGCTGCCCGCCAGAGAAACCAGAAAACCGAAGGCGATGTCTGTGCCGACCACCTGAGCCGGCGCCAGCGGCGTGAGGCTGAGCAATGCGGCGCTGCCCAGCGCGCCCGCGCCGGCAGACGAGAAGCCGACCTCCGCGCCGACCGGCAGCATGAGCCACGCCAGCAGCGGACTGCGGTCGGCGCGTGCGGTGTGCTCCTTCATGGGCCGGAAAGAGAACAGCAACTGCCAGCTCGCGGTGCCAACAAGAATCGCGCCGAGGATGGCGTTGAGCGTATTCTGCGAGCCTGCCGTGACCAGATGCTTGAGCAGCAAGGAACCAATGAGTACGCCGGGAATGCCGCCCAGCAGCATGAAGCCCAGCGTGCGCCACGCGATGGTGCCGCGCACCATCTGCGCGGGCACCAGGATGAGCTTGACCGCCGCCGAGAACATGAGGCCGATACCAACCGCGACCGCGGCCGGCACATTGAGGAACAGCACCAGGATCGGCACCGTGACGGTGCCGGCTCCAACGCCCGTGAGCGCGATGAACAGCGCGATCAGAAATCCAACAAGATAGTCCATGCCTGCCTTTGCCGCCGGGTTCTACTTCGCTTCAATGTGAATGCCGCATTCCACCTTGCGTCCGGCCCAGCGGCCGGAGCGCGGATCGCTGGGATCGAGCGGAAGCGACGTACACGGCTCGCAGCCGATGGAGGAGTAGCCGCGCTCGTAGAGCGGCAGCAGGGAAATAGCGAGCTTGTCGCAGGCGTACCACACGTCGCGTGTAGTCCACGCAGCCAGCGGCGCCAGCTTGCGCACCTGCTTGCCGCCGGGCAGCGTGAAGGGCGCAGACTCTTCAAGCGCGGCGCGGCTGCGCGCCTGCTCGCGGCGCAGGCCAGTGAGCCACACGTTGTAGTTAGCGACGGCTTTGAAGAGCGGCTCGACCTTGCGCAGCTTGCAGCACTGGTCGGGAGCGGTCTGATTCAGAATGCCGAAGACGGCTTCCTGTTCGGCGACCGTCTGCTCCGGCAGCAGATTGATGAGGTTCAGCCGCCACTCGCTCGCGATGCGGTCGCGATAAGCGTAGGTCTCGGCGAAGTGGTAGCCCGTGTCAAGAAAAAGTATGGGAATCGTGGGATCGAGTTCGATGGCGAGCTTGGTGAGCAGGACATCTTCAGCCTGAAAACTGCATGTGAGGCAGACGTCGCGCTTGCCGGTGATGGCAGCGGCAAGTGCGGCGCGCACCTGGTCGAGCTTCGCCGTGGTTTCCGTTGCAATTTGATCGATGCTCATCAGAGGTTCGCCTTTTCCGCGGAGATGAAGATGCCCGCGCGCTGCAGAAGCTGGTGTACGGCCCCGACCGCGTGCATAAAGTCACCGGGCTCGATCTCGATGGATGCGCCCTCGACAGAGGCCGTGAGTGGCACATCTTCATCCGCTCGTGTAACGAGAGTGAGCAGGCCGGAGCGAGTCTGCGCCTGCGTGAGCTGCGCCAGCAGCTCCGGTTGCTGTGTGAATTCCGCGGCATCGATGCGCACGGTGACCGCGCCCACGCCGAAGAGCGAACGCTCGACGGCATCGATCAATGCAACAGAGCCGGTGAGCGAGAGCACGCCGCCGCGATGGCCCCAGCGGGCTTCGCGTTCGCCTACGGTGACTGCGCCCCAAGGGTCCTGCGCGGTGTTCTCGTCGTCGGCAGCGGATGTAATCATGCCTGCGGCGACGGTTGCGTTGGTCGCGGGATCGATCAGGATGAACGCGCCAGTGGCGCGATTCTCCGCGTAGAGATCGAATGCGATGGGGCGCAGCAGGCTAAGCGTGACCGCGCCGATGCTGTTCATCTCGAGGGTATCGGCGGGCTCATGCGCCAGCGTCTCCACGCGGGTGCGGTGTTCGATGGAGGAGACGAACGCGGGCACACTGTGGCTGGCGTGTTTGAGCCGGTAGCGGCGTGTGCGCTCGAGCGGCTGCTGGTCCATCCACACCAGCGATGCGTTCACGCGGTTCGCGATGGATGCCTGCGCGCTGACAGCTGCGATGAGGTCTCCGCGGCTGATGTCGAGTTCGCGATCCAGCACCAGGGTCACAGACAGCGGCGCGACGGCTTCGTCGAGGTCGCCGTCCCATGTCACGATGCGCTCGACCTTTGCGGCGCGGCCGGAGGGCAACGCGACGATGGAGTCGCCGGGACGCACGGTGCCTGAGGCAATTTGCCCGGCGAAGCCGCGGAAGGTGTGATCGGGGCGCAGCACGCGCTGCACCGGCATGCGGAAGGGCGCATTGCGCGTGTCGATGGCGGGCGGCAGCGACTCGAGCAACTCCAGCAGCGACGGGCCTGTGTACCACGGCATGGCATCGGAGCGGTGAACGATGTTGTCGCCGGCGAGCGCGCTCACAGGAACGAAAGCCGCCTCGGTGGTGGAGCCGGTGTCCGCGGCGATCTGAGCGAGCACGTTGCGGAAGTCATGCTCGATGGCGCGGAAGATCGCCTCGTCATAACCCACAAGGTCCATCTTGTTGACGGCGACGAGCACATGGCGCACGCGCAAGAGGCCGGCAATGTAAGCGTGGCGGCGCGACTGCACCAGCACGCCTTTGCTCGCGTCGATCAGCACCACGGCGGCGTCCGCCGTTGATGCGCCGGTGGCCATGTTGCGCGTGTACTGCTCGTGGCCCGGTGTATCCGCGATGATGAACTTGCGCTTCGCCGTCGAAAAGTACCGGTAAGCAACGTCGATGGTGATGCCCTGTTCGCGCTCGGCGCGCAGGCCATCGGTGAGCAGCGCGAAATCGATCTGGCCGGGCGCGGTGGTGCCTTTGCCCTCGATAGAGCGCACCTGATCGTCGTAGACCGACTGCGTGTCGTAGAGCAGGCGGCCGATCAGCGTGGACTTGCCGTCGTCAACGCTGCCTGCGGTTGAAAAGCGCAGGAGATCCTTTGAGGACTCCTGCTTGAGAAAGTCGTGAATCGAGAAAACGGGCGTTTCGATAGCGGCCATTTAGAAGTAACCCTCCCGCTTCTTGAGTTCCATGGAGCCTTCCTGGTCGTGATCGATCACGCGATTGGCGCGTTCCGACGAGCGGAAAGAAATCAGCTCGGCGATGATGTCGGGAAGCGTCGTGGCGTCGGAACGAATTGCGCCGGTGCAGGGGCTGCAGCCGAGCGAGCGCAGCCGCGACTTGACCATCTGCGGCTTTTCGCCGGGCCACGCGACAAACTCCTGCTCGATGGGCAGCAGCGCTTCGCCGCGCACGTACATCGACCGCTCCTTCGCAAAGTAGAGATCGACGACGGGAATGTTTTCGGCGTGGATGTACTGCCACACGTCCATCTCGGTCCAGTTGGAGAGCGGGAAGACGCGGATGCTTTCGCCGGGATGAATCTGTGCGTTGTAAATGTTCCAGAGCTCGGGGCGCTGATTCTTGGGATCCCACTGGCCGGCGTCGTCGCGGAACGAGTAGACGCGCTCCTTGGCGCGAGATTTTTCTTCATCGCGCCGGGCGCCGCCAAAGGCCGCGTCGAAGTTGTAGTGGCGCAGCGCGTCAAGCAGTGCCTGCGTTTTGAGCAGGCCGCAGCAGCGCTTGGTGTCGAGCGCGATGGGATTGGTACCGGCGGCGATGGCCGGCTCATTGCGCCACACCAGCAGCCTGGCGCCGATGGACTCGGCCATCTGGTCGCGAAACGCGATCATCTCGCGGAATTTGAAGCCGGTGTCGATGTGCAGCAGCGGAAAAGGAATCGGGCCGGGATAAAATGCCTTCTGCGCCAGGCGCAGCATCACGGAAGAGTCCTTGCCGATGGAGTAGAGCATCACGGGGCGCTCGAACTCCGACGCGACCTCGCGCAGGATGTGAATGCTCTCGGCTTCGAGGAGCTTCAAATGACTGATGCGCGCGGGGCCTGCTTCAACGGGCGATGACTTCGCGGATTGTGTTGTGACAACCGGCATGCGAACCTCTCGGCGAATCTGGTGCGGAAAGCCGGAGCGCATACGGAGACGAGCCCAGCCTTCAAGCTGCGGGTGCGTCTTTCCGATCAGGATGAAGAAGGAGATCGAAGACTAGAGAGCACACCCGTCGAAGATGTTCGACAGGCGACAACAGTGGCGGCAGTGGGCGGCGCACATCATGTGTGTACTCATGGTAGCAAATTGACGCCGCGGGCACAAATCGGCCGGGCCTTGTGTCGCGCCGGATTGACGCCGATTGCGGCCCAGGCTATAGTTTCGCTATGGTCATGCCGTTTGTCCCGGTTGCCGGCGTCGCGTGTTGTTGCGCAGCGTTGCGGCCGAGCGGATGAACTGACCGACCTACATCCGCAGTTTTATGTGCCGCGTTTCAGCCTTTGCTGACGCGGCTTTTTACATCTTTGGAGTCATTGCGCCGCGGTCGTAACGCGGCCACAACGCTTGAGGATTGAATGCGTCCGAGTCTATTCGTCGCGCGGGTCCACACTTTCGCCTCCCCGCGGAACCGGTGTTGTAGTAGCTGCTGATCCAGCTCCTGCTACCGTGCGCACGGCGAGCCTCTCTTAACATGGCAGCTCTAAACCTCGCCCCATCGCGCCATTTCCTCATCGCCTGAGGCTCAGGTTCTCGAACAACTTCTCTGGAGATTTCGTGACATTCGCAATGGGAATTTTGCGTTTTATTCTCGCCCTCTTTGTCATCGCTGCGCTTGCCGCGCACGCACAGGTCGTCGGCGCCAACCTCAGCGGCTCTGTGCATGACCCCAGCGGCACAGCCGTTGCCGGCGCGACGGTGACTGTGCGGCAGACCGAGACCGGCGCCACCCGTACTCTGACCACCGATGCCGAGGGGCGGTTTTTTGCGCCGTCGGTGCCGGTGGGCACATATTCCGTTGAAGCGGCGCACGAGGGCTTCGAGACCGAGCGGCAAACCAGTATTGCACTCAGTGTGGGCCAGAGCCGGCACCTGATCCTTGTGTTGGGCGTGGCCACGGTGCAGCAGAATGTGGTGGTGGATGCGGCCGGCCTGAGCGCCACTACAACGACGCAACCGACGGCGGGGCTGATCGATGAGCGCCAGGTGAAAGAGCTGCCGCTGAATGGCCGCAGCTACGACCAATCGCTCACGCTCAACCCTGCCACGGTCAACTACACCAGCCAGCGGTCGGGCGGCGTGGGAGCTTCGAACTCGTCGGTAGGCAACATGTTCTCGGTCAGCGGCCGCCGGCCCCAGGACAATCTTTTTCTGCTCAACGGCATCGAGTATACCGGCGCGTCGCTCATCAACGTTACGCCGGGCGGCGCCAGCGGCCAGTTGCTCGGCGTGGATGCGGTGCGCGAGTTCAACGTGGCCACGGACACTTATGACGCCACCTACGGCAAGCGCGACGGCGCGCAGGTCAGCATCATCACCACCTCAGGCACCAATAAATTGCACGGCACGGTCTTCGAGTTTCTGCGCAACAGTGCGCTCGATGGGCGCAACTACTTTGACCGGGGCGGCATTCCCGAATTTCAGCGCAACCAGTTCGGCGGCGCGTTGGGCGGGCCCATCCGCGCCAACAAGCTTTTCCTCTTTGGCAACTACGAGGGCTTCCGCCAGAACCTCAATTTGAGCTCGGTTGCGCTGGTGCCGGATGACCAAGCGCGCCAGGGCTATCTGCCGGACGCCTCAGGCACGGAGCAGTACGTGGGCGTGAACGCGGCGGTTGCGCCGCTGCTGGCGCTGTGGCCGGCGCAGAACGGGCCGGAGCTGGGCGGCGGCGTTGGCGAGGCATTCACCCATCCGCTGCAGCGCATCCGCGAGGACTTTGGCACCACTCGCTTTGACGACAACCTGAGCGGCAAGGATCTGCTCTTCGCCGTCTACACCGTGGACGACAGCACCGCGAACACGCCCGGGCAGAATCCGCTGAGCCTGGTGCACGAGAGCCTGCGCGAGCAGGTGGCGAGCGTGCAGGAGCAGCATGTCTTCTCGCCCGCGCTGCTCAACACGGCGCGCTTCGGCTACTCCCGCGCCAGCTACTTCTTCACCGGCAACACGCCGGTGGACCTCAACGGCTGGGTGAGCGGCAGGCCGATCGGCGCCATTGTCATCAGCGGCAGCACCGCGTCCAACGGCGCTTCTGAAGTTACGCAGGCAGGCCTGAATGTGGGCAGCAACAACGCGGCCGCGCGCAACCTGCTCACATGGGACGATCACGTTTACTGGTCGCGCGGGCGGCAGCAAATTGAGGCGGGCGTGTGGGTGCAGCGCATCGAGTCGAACGATGAACTGGCGCAGGACCAGTACGGGCAGGCCTCGTTCAGCACGCTTGAAACTTTTCTGCAGGGCACGGTGAGCCGCTTCAGAGTGGCGCTTGCGCCCACCGAGCTGGGCTGGCGCTCGCTGGAGGGCTCGGGCTACCTCGAGGACACCGTCAAGCTGACGCCGCGGCTGGAGCTGCGCGCCGGCTTCCGCTCAGAATCAACCAATGGATGGAACGAGGCGCGGGGCCGCGCGACAAATTACGCGATTATCGCAGGTGTGTTGCAGACCAATCCGGTTATCGGCGGCTCGGCGCTCAGCACCAATCGCGCAAAGTTTCTGCCGGAGCCGCGTGTGGGACTTGCCTGGGACGTGTGGGGCAACGGCAAGACCGCGGTGCGCGCCGGCTTTGGTCTTTATCATGGGCTGCTGGATGCGCTCGACTATCGCCTGGATCAGACGGCGCCGTACAACACCATCAATTCGATCTCGAACATCGCCGTCGGCGATCTGCACTTCACGCCCGGCGCCGCGCTGCCGGCCAACGCCAGAGTTTCGCCGAGCAACGTGCAGCCCGACATCGCCACGCCGGCGGTGCTGAACTGGAGCCTGCGCGTCGAGCAGCAGATTGCCTCGCACACCACGCTCACCGTGGGCTACGTGGGCTCGCACAGCTACCATCAGATTCTCAACGAGGATCTGAACGAGCCCACGCCGAGCTATGCGCCGACGGGGCAGGTGTACTACGCAAGCACCACGCTGGCGAACCCCGCTCTGAGCAGTTCGACCTCATGGGTGTCGCAGGGCGTGGGCGCCTATCACTCGCTGGTGGTGGATGCGCGGCGCTCGTTCGCGAACGGACTGCAGTTCCGTGGGAATTACACATACGCGAAGAACCTGGACGATGGCTCGGCATTAAGCACGAGCGTGAGCGCCAACACGCCGGCGTATGTTGCGTTCCCCCTCGATCCCAAACTCGACCGCGGTCCGGCAGCTACGGATGTGCGCCATGCGGTGGCCTTCAACAGCAGCTACGATCTGCCCTTCGGCCCCAAGAAGCGCTTCCTCAGCCACGCCCAGCGGCCAGTGAACGTTGTGGCCGCGGGCTGGACGGTGAGCGCGATTCTGAACGTGCGATCGGGCTTCCCGTTTTCGCCGCAGCTCGGCTACAACCCCACAGGCAACGGAGACTCGCGCAACCCGGTGCGGCCGAACTGGAACCCGAACTTCAAGGGGCCACTCTATCCGCGCACTCCGGGCGAGTACTTCAACCCGAATGCATTTCTGCAGCCCACGGTCGGCGTGAACGACACGAGCTATGGAACGTATGGGAATGTGGGGCGCGATGCGCTCACCGGTCCTGGGCTTGCGCAGCTCGACTTCTCCGCGACGCGGCACGCGCAGCTCACGGACCGGCTGGGCCTCGAGTTTCGCGCGGGGTTTTTCAACATCCTCAACCACACCAATTTCCTGACGCCGAATGAGGTGGTGTACACCTCGGCCACGTCGGGCATTTCACCCACGGCGGGCGTGGTGACGGCCACGTCCACAACTTCGCGGCAGATTCAGTTCGGCGCCAGGCTGCGGTTCTAGGAAATTGTCGAAACACTCAGCCTGTTTGTTTTAGGAGTAATACATTAGCTGCGCCGTTTCAAATGCAGCGTGTTAAGGTCACCGCTCACTCTTGGCTAGATGGAATTCTGGCGAGTCGCAGGATATTGGCGATGAGGAAAAATTCCGTAAGTTTTGAAATTGATGGTCGGGGAGAGAGGATTCGAACCTCCGACCCCCTACCGAGTTATTCTCGCGGATGTCCCGCAACCCTTTTCTTTTCAGTTCCCCTTAACCTTCACCATTCAAGACCGGCTGCTGCAAGGACGCATCTGGACACAAAACTCGCCCGAACAACGAGCCGAATTGGGCCGCTACCGCCCGGTCATCGGAGCTTACAACGTGGGTATAGCCGCCCCGGTGACGCATCCCCAATGTAGTCCGAGGGTCGTCGTGGCCGAGTCGGGTCTGGCGAACCTTCACAGGGACGCCGTTCCTGTCCATCTCGGTAGCGTTCCAATGCCGGAGAGCCTTGAGACCTTTTCCCCGGTGTTCGATGCCTAGCTTGTCCAAAAGTGGATTCAGCTTCTTCTCAACAACCTTGCTCTCGCGCCATGGCCTCCCCTGTGGCGTGCAAAAGAGAAGTCCCTCGCAGCGCCCATTCAGGAAGGTGCGAAGGTGGTCAGCCAATTCCACAGAAATGGCGCAGTCTCGGTAGCCAGCGGCAGTTTTGGGAGCTACGATATGGCTCTCGCTTACCGACTGGCAGACCGAGATAACCTGGTTTTGCAAGTCAATGTATTTGGCGTCCAGACCGCAGACCTCGGCAGGACGCATCCCCGTTTCTCCAGCAATCCACAAAAAGGTCTGTAGCGGCCCACGTGCTGCCCGGAACATTCTCATGGTCTGCTCCATCGTGTACTGCTCCGCTTCCGGCCTCACGCACCGTGGAAGAATTACTCCTTGCACAGGTTTGTGGGTCACTAGCTCCACGCCACGGCGGAGTCCCACATTGCCGAGAACGTCGAGACGAGGTTGCGAATGTACTTGGGGCTGTAGTCGGCCTTCTTGAGACCGGCAACATAGCCCTGAAGCACTTCGATGGTGATTTCTTGCAAGGTCAAATTGCCGAGTGCAGGGACGAGACGATTACGCACCTGCTTGCGTGTGGTGCTTTGAGAACCGCCCACCTTGTACGTCGGTAACACGTTGGCAATCCATCGTTCAGCGAATTCTGAAAAAGCAATTCGATGAACTGGTCTGTATGTTAGGGAGTTGACGGGTGCAAGCATTACATCGAGCGCCCGTTGCGCCTCGCGCTTGGTGGCAAAATCAGCCTTGGTTCCGAGGACTTTCTTGCGGTTTAATCGCTTGACCTCTCCTCCAGCCAGAACCACGTCTTCGCGCCACCTTCCGATGAATTTTCCTCGGATTAATTCGACGCTGCCTTTCTGGTATCTCCTTCGAGCCACGGACGAATATCCAATCCGCTGATTCGGTTGTTGGCTCAACGACTCTGTCCGAGATTTTACCAGTGGAGCGTGCTGATTATTGGATGAACAATTCCTTTTCCCGCGTGCTTGCACACAGCAACCCTTTGGGGCTTGTCACGCCCCCTCTTGGATTGCCTTTGAAAGTCCCTACAGGGAACACCAGATTCTCGACTGAACCCGGTCTCCGTAAGCAACACCATTTCGAGTGAAGACCATACGGTTGACGCGACCGCTCGTGCAGCCTCGCGTCGGAATAGACTTAGGAGCTACTACACCCACTTCACGTGAAGCACGACCCTGCCCCCATGGTCTGCAAAAGGCGTCAGACCACTATTGCTTGATTTAAGTACCATGATGCGACAAACTGTTATGCCGCGTTCTCTTCGAGATACGCCAAGTTGCCGACATATCCCGCGACCTTCTCGATATCGTCGTCATTGGGATAACACTCGCTCCTCGCGATGTCGTAGAGCCCAGAAGCGTACCCCTTTGCCCTCTCACTCGCCGACCACCTCCCAGACCAGCTTCCACATCGCCGCGCCCTTCTCGTCCTCGTAGCGGTTGGGCGCAACCACCATCTTTGCGTCAGAGCGCAGACGGAAGCCATCGAGGACGACCATGCTCGCCTCCTCCATCGCCGCCTGCGTGTGCCGAACCTGCTCAGCAAGCTTCGTGCTGCCGGATCAGGTCACGAAGCAGAGGGGATTGGACGGTGCGGTAACCTACCAAGGGATGCAGCCTTCGATTGTCATCCCGAAAATCCATTTGTCTCCAACTTTCCGTTATCCCGTTCTCTGTAATTCCCCGAACCCATGTCTTCATTCTTATCCCCCCGAATCTTGCTCCGATTCCATTTCGACGCAGGGGAACCACAACCAGCCTTGCGCCTGATTCCAGCCCGTTGCATCGCAACTTGTACCTCGTGATGGGCCATCCGTGCTCCTTTCGGAGGATCATCAAAGGCAGGGTGGGGTTGCTGACGATGATCGCTGCGATTACGGCGTAATGCTGCTCTCGGATACTTCTAATTGACTCTTTTAGATTGTCCATTTAATTCCAGTACATCCTCAATGTTTGACTCCTACCCTAATACTGGTAGTTCGATCAGATTCACTGAGTTTTCTTTGTAGCTAAGCAAGTTATGGCAATGAACGGAGTTATGGGTTTTGCAACAATTGTCAGAGAAAAAGCTCCGAATGTCAGTATCAGTGTATGTGGGGTCAATTGGACATTGTGCTTGATGTACAAAATGACTTCTACGGCTGGGAGTAGATGCCCGGCCCTTCTCCTGTAATCCGTCGTCGGAGGGGGTTGGCTCCCAGCCCGCCGAGACACAAGGAGCAGAGAAAAGAGCGGTGAACTTCACAATCAGGAGACCTATAAACAATGGGATATAAATACACGGATGCAGCTTTTAAGTTGACACAAGAAGAAGCTGGCGAAATCAGGTACATAGACAAGTACTTACTTTTGACTCTAGCCTCTCATGCGGACAATAAGACGGGACTATGCTACCCAGGGTATACTTTGCTCTCGGAAGAGACATACCTGTCTCGCAGTCAGGTCAGCAAGTGCCTTGAGGTGCTGAAAAGGGCTGGGCTAGTCTCAGTGGTTGAAACGAGTAGGACTAAAGCCACCACCTACAAGCTCCACCTTGACATAGTGGGCGATAACGGGCGGATCATCAAAGGCAGGAAGATCGTGGACAAGCAACAGGATAAGGCCTTCTTGTCTGACGAGCCAGAGCACGCATTCACCCTAGAAGGTTATGATCCAGATGAAGATACTTTTGACGAGCCGACTTTCAATCTTGAGGGCGACGATGAAGACCTCTAGGGGTGTTTATATTAGTCGATTCTATCAAGACGATTTAGGCAGCTAGGGAGTGTTTTTATTGGAGACAAAGGTGTTTCTATTGGAGACAGAGGTATTTCTATTGGAGTAGGGGTGTTTCTGGCGGAATGCATAACTATTTGATTCTAATCGACGGGGAGTTCCCCCGGCTTTGCCGGGGTGGCAGTAAGAGTTTGACATTTCCGTCAGTCCATCCAAGAAACTCCAGAAGTGAGCCGACCAAAGCACACCTCAAGGAGAATCTGGATGGACGAGTATGAAAGCT
>DASQSP010000244.1:0-7807 GCA_035642355.1 Occallatibacter sp. | reverse complement strand
CCTGATTGATCCCGAAAGCCAAACAGGCGTTCTCCACCCAATATCCGAACCGCCCCGGTTCGCGCACACGGTCGGGAGCGCCGTCCGGGTGCATCGCCGACAAAAGGGCATTGTTGAGCACTACCAGTTTCGGAGGCGCCGCTCGTTGACGATGGACTCGTTCGGAAAACCTCTCCAGAGGAGCAACCAGATAGGCATCCTGCAAGAGCGCCAGATAGTGAGCAATTGTCTCCAGCGCGCCACTGTCCTGTAATTGCCCCTGCATCTTCTGCAAGGAGACAATCTGTGCAGGGGAGCCGGTAGCCACGGCAAATACCTGACGCAGCAGAGCTGGACGGCGCACCGCGCCCGTCGCCAGTACGTCGCGTCCAATGGCAGGCTCGATGATGGCATCCCGCACATAAGCGCGCCACCGAGCGGGGTCCGCGTTGAACCCCACTGCGCCGGGATAAGAACCGAACTGGACCAGGCTCAGCGCTGCTTCCTGTGCCGGCAAGTGAAAGGCATTCGCTAACGAGGAAGCCGACCAATGGCTTAACGTCAGCCTCTCAAACCGTCCCGCCAGGCTCTCCCGTGATCCTGTAGCGACGCGCAAAGCGGACGATCCTGTCGCCACGACGTGTATCGGAATATGGCGGCGGCGGGCACGGTCCCAGTGCCCCTTGAGCCGTTTCGCCCAATCGGAGAGATGATGCACCTCGTCCAGAAGCAAAATCGCTGTCCCGTGTTGCGCCCGCGCCTCTGCTTCTGCCCAGCGGCGTTCCCAGAAACCGGCAAGGGCGGCATCCGGCTCATCCCCGGCAGCATAGACCGCCGCATCGCCAAACCGTTCGGCAATCTCAAGCAGGAGCGTGGTCTTGCCCACCTGCCTCGGCCCTGTCAAAAGCTGAATGCGGCCTGGCGCAGGTTCGCCGAGCCGTTCTGACAAGAACCGTTGACAATGAGTGAAGTCATTCAGTAGTTCAACCATACTCGAATAATTATTCGAGTATCCACGGATAATGTCAATAGTGCCCGGCTATCTCTGCCGGAACCGAGGTTGTGGCTTCAGGGCAAGTAATGCGCCAGCGGCGCACTACTTGGAGAGCAGGACGGCTCGTTCCGTGTCTCCATTTTTCTATATCGCTTGCACGGAGTAAGCCCTGGGATCGAGGGTCTCTCGTTCAACACGCGCAAATAGTTAAGGGCGCTTCGCCCCGCGCCCACTCAATGCGCTCAGCCGCGGGCAGGGAATAGACATTCTCAAAGTAGAGGTGCTGATCTTCCTCAATCTTCCCAAACTCCGCCGTCTCCGGCAGCCCCGCAAAGCTGTCCTCTTCGGTCACGCGGGCCAGCGCAACGGCTCCGTCCACAAGCTGACGAATCCCATCCGCGGTCAAATCACTTGTAGACGTTGAGGCCGAGCGCTGACCCAGAAATACCCGCAACCCCAGCGCCCGCGAGCCCGACTCCTTCAGCGTCTCCACCTCGCCCAGGCGCACGCTCACGCTGAACTCGTCGCCCTCCGCCGCCACCGCCTCCGCATCGCTCGCGCCCGCCTTCACAGCCAGCGCCACCACATCGGCAGCCAGGGATTCAAGATCGACAGCAGTCGTTGCGGAAGGAAGTGCAGCGCTTTCAGCCAGGGGTCCACACTACCAAACACAGCATCGGCATGCGCGGGGCGGAGCATTATGCCGCCGACAAACGCACCTTGACCTTGGACTTTGTCGCTTCGGCAAAGTGCAGCAGCGTCTTGGTGCTGGGCAGCGTCTGCCCGCTCTCCAGCCGCGCGATGGTCGACTGGCTGGTGCCCATGCGCTCGGCAAGCTCCGCCTGCGAGAGTCCGGCGCGCTTCCGTGCGCGGATCAGTTCCAGGGCGATCTCAAACTCCGGAGCCAGCCGGTCATACTCCGCCTTCACGGCAGGGTCTTTCAGCATTTCCTTGGCGATCTTCTCAAATGGAATCGTCATCGAACCTCCTTCGCTCGCCGCAGCGCGAGATCAATCTCTGGGCGCGGCGTCTGCTGAGTCTTCTTGATAAACACGCGAACGACGACCACGCGCTTGCCCAAAGCCGTCACATACAGTGCGCGCGCAATGCCATCCTTGCCCGTTAGCCGAATCTCCCACAACTTACCAACGAGGTGCTTGACCTGGGGTTCCCTCAGCGTCTCAAGGCCAGCCTCGCTGATAAGCAGGCCGATGCGAACAAAACGCGCCTGCATGTCTTCCGGCAACGCCAGAAGCTCAGCCCGCACCGTTTGATTCAGGATTTCGACTTGCCACTGCACGAGTCAGCGTATCTCATAATTAAGATAACTTCAAGCCAGCGCACTTGCCTGCTACCGCCCCGTCCCGCCCACCGTCATCCGGTCCAGCTTGATCGTCGGCATGCCCACGCCCACCGGCACGCTCTGCCCGTCCTTGCCGCAGGTGCCAATGCCCTCGTCCAGCTTCAGGTCGTTGCCCACCATCGACACATACTTCAGCGCCTCCGGCCCGTTGCCGATCAGCGTCGCATCCCGCACTGGCGCGGTAATCTTGCCATCCTCGATCAGATAAGCCTCGCTCGCCGAAAACACAAACTTGCCGTTGGTGATGTCCACCTGCCCGCCGCCGAAGTTCACCGCATACAGGCCGCGCTTCACACTGCGTAAAATGTCTTCGGGCGCGTCGTCGCCGGCAAGCATATAGGTGTTGGTCATGCGCGGCATGGGGATCGACTGGTAGCTCTCGCGCCGCCCCGAGCCGGTGTTAGCCGCGCCCGTCAGCCGCGCCGAAAGCTTGTCGGTCAGATAGCCCTTCAGCACGCCGTTCTCAATCAGCACCGTCTCCTGCGTGGCCGAGCCTTCGTCATCCACGTTGAGGGAGCCGCGCCGCCCCGCCATGGTGCCGTTGTCCACCACCGTCACCTTCGAGCTCGCGACCGACTGCCCGATGAGCCCCGCAAACGCCGAGGTCTTCTTGCGGTTAAAGTCCGCTTCGAGCCCGTGTCCCACCGCCTCATGCAGCAGAATCCCCGGCCAGCCCGGCCCCAGCACCACCTGCATCTCGCCCGCCGGCGCCGCCACCGCGCCAAGCTGCAGAATCGCGCCGCGCGCCGCCTCTTGTGCCAGATGTTCGGGGCTCTTGCTCGCGGTAAACAGATCCAGCCCGCCGCGCCCGCCCGCGCCCGCCGAGCCCCTAGTCGATCCATTTGTCGAGAGCCCTTCTTCCTTCGCAATCACAAACACATTCAGCCGGCACAGCGGCTGCGTGTCGCTGGCAAACGCGCCGTCCGAGGCCGCAATCAAAATCCGCCGCAGCTCCTCGCTGTAGCTGGCCCGCACCTGCACCACGCGCGGGTCGTAGGCCCGCGCCGCGCGGTCCGCACGCAAAATCAGCTCCAGGCGAGCCGCCAAATCCAGATCAAATCCGCCCAGCGGCACGGGATACAAATCCGCCGCCGCCGTCTCGGTAAATCCCTGCACTGTCTGCGTCGCCGGCCCACTGGCGATCAGCGCCGCCGTGCGCGCCGCATGCAGCAGCCGCTCCGGGCTCAGGTTGTCGGTATAGGCGTAGCCCGTCCGCTCGCCGCTCAGCACGCGGATGCCGCATCCGGCGCTGGTGCCCTGGCTGGCGGACTTCACAATCTGCTCGTCCACGCCCAGCGCGGTCGAGGTCACCGACTCAAAATAAAGGTCCGCGTAGTCGCCGCCAGCCGCAAGCGCCTCGCCCAGGCAGCGCTCCAGCAGCCGCTCCGTAATGCCAAATTTCTCAAAGAAATAACGCTTGTGGCTGCCAGCAGGCGAGGGGGCCGGATTCGTCATGCCTCCAGTCTACGCCCGCTAGCAAACCCTCGGCCCATCGTGAAAGGGCACGACTTCAGTCGTGCCGTATGCGCCACAAAATGAAATCGGGCTTCAGCCCCTGAGGGACGGGTTGCCACCAACTGACCCACTACCCTGCGCCGCGCCGGCCGGCCGCACTCTCGTACCTGATCTGGTCCCGGCGCAGTCGATTCTATCGCTCCATCCACCGCGCTCCGTGCTAAATTTTTCCCATGAAGAAGTTCACCCTCGCCGCCCTTCTGCTGATCGCGTTCGCAAGTCCCGCGTTCGCCGCCACCCACCACCATCACCATCATGGTCACCACCACCATCACAAGGCTGCCTAGCTCCAGCGCCATGGCGGTTCAACCGGTTGCCAACGGCTCCCTGTTTCCACCGGGAGCCGTTCTCCCCTTGCCTCGTTGAATCCCTCGTAACCTCGGCCCTCTACCGCTTCGGCCTGCCCCCGTGCTAAAGTCTCGCCATGAACAAGTTCATCGCCATTGCTTTTCTGGTTTGTCTGGCGCTTGCCGTGCCCGCCTTCGCCGCCCATCCCAGGGTCCAGCATCCCCAGGCGCATCACGCCACCAACCCCCATCTCAGGCACCCCGTGAAACACCACGTCAACCATCCTGCCCCAAAGCACCATCACTTGCACTTGTAGCGTGACTTCCATACCCATGACTGACCACATGACGGACCCAATGCCTGACCCCATCACCGACCCGCGCTATCCCATCGGCCGCTTCTCCGGCCAGCCTGCTGAAACCCCTGAAGCCCGCGCCGCCGCCATTCAGACCCTCCGCGAGCTGCCTTCACGCCTGCGCGCCGCCGTCGACGGCCTCACCGGCGAGCAGCTCGAAACCCCCTATCGCGACGGCGGCTGGACCGTGCGCCAGACCGTGCACCATGTCGCCGACAGCCATGCCAACGCCTACGTCCGCTTCAAGCTCGCGCTCACCGAGGATTGGCCGACCATCAAGCCCTACGACGAAGCCTTATGGGCAAAGCTCGCTGACAGCCGCGGCCCGCTCGAGCCCTCGCTCGCTCTGCTGACCGCGCTGCACCTGCGCTGGGTCGCGGTGCTTGAGTCCATGTCGGCCGCCGACTTCGCGCGCGGCTTCAACAATCCCGCGCACGGCCCCCAGTCTCTCTCGACGGCCCTCGCCATCTACGAGTGGCACTCGAAGCACCACACCGCGCACATCACCGCGCTGCGCGCGCGGATGGGCTGGTAGGCCGCGCGGATGGCCCTGGCCAGCGACGCCGTCACCGCCGCGCAGCTTGCACAGGCCATCGACGACTATCTGGTCCAGCATCCCTCCGCCGCCATTCTTGAAGACGGCCGCCTGCTCTTCGACCTGCGCAACGCCCGCTACGCGGTGAGCGAGGCCCACGGCCGCTGCCTGCTCGAACTCTGGTCCGACGAGCGCAATCTCGTGCGCACCGTCGTCGAAATCCGCGAACGCGCCGGCAGCCTGCGCCTCATGACTCGCCGCATGGGCGCGCCCAAACCGCAGGCGCTTGAGGTCGTCCCCTCGAGCGACCGCCGCACCCCCACCGCGCGCGACGCCGCCCGCCGCAACTATCAAAAATTATTGGGCCGCGTGCTCGCCAGCGCCTTCCTTGGCAGCAAAGTCGACGCCCTGCGCTCCGCCATGGACCTCGAACACAGCTTCGGCCCCGCCTACGTGCGCGGCCATCTGCTGCGCGGCGCCTCAGCCGAGGCCGTCATCGGCGTCGGCAGCGAGGAATCCGCCGCCACCATCGACGGCATCCTCACCCTCGGCATCCTCTGGCTCGACTACTGCCGCGAACACGCGGACGCCCGCCGCCACTTCGGCGGCCTCAAGGTCATTGTTCCCGTCGGCGCCTGGCGGACCTCTGCCGAGAGAATGGCCTGGCTCAACCACGCCGCCGCCAACTTCCAGCTCTTCACTCTCGACGAGCGCAGCGAAGAGCTCACTCAAATTGACTTCCGCGACACCGGCAACCTCGAGTCGCGCCTGGTCCACGCCTTCTCCGCGCCGGCCGCACTCGAGCGCTGCCATGAAGGCGTCGCCCGCCTCATGAGCCTCGTCCCGCCCGATGCGCGCGCTTCCGTCGAGGTGCGCGCGCACTCGCCCTCCGAGGTTGGCCTCCTGCTGCATGGCCTGGAGTTCGCCCGCGTGCGCCACGGCTTCGGCGCCCACTCCTTCGCGCCCCAGAATGAGCTCACCTTCGGCGCCGGAGCCAACGAAACCCCGCTCACCGGGGACAACGACCCGCTCGCCCGCGAGCTCTTCGCCCGCCTGTTTGCCAGCCGCCATCCCGGCGGCCTCAAAACCGATCCCCTCTTCCGCCTGCAGCCCGAGCGCTGGCTGGAGTCGCGCCTCCGCGCCGGCCTCGCCGAGCTGTTGCCCAGCCTGCGCGGTGATTTGCTCTACTCGCAGGTACCCGCGCTCACAAGCGGCGACCGCGGACTGCTCGACCTGCTGACTTTGGACCGCACCGGCCGCCTCGCCGTCATCGAGATCAAGGCCGACGAAGACCTGCACCTACCCCTCCAGGCTCTCGACTACTGGATTCGCGTCCGCGCCCTCAATGCCGACCTCCAGGCCCCGGCAGGAAGTGACCGCCCGCTCTCCGCCTTTTCGCGCCAGGGCTACTTCCCCGCAACCGAGCTCTCGCCCCTGCCGCCGCGCCTGCTCCTCGCCGCGCCCGCTCTGCGCATCCACCCCGCCAACCAGACCGTCCTGCGCTACTTCGCCCCCGAAATCGAGTGGGAGCTCATCGCCCTCAGCGAACACTGGCGTAGCGAGCTCAGGATCGTCCACCGCAAACGCGCAACCTAGCGGTTTCGGCGACACCGACGGTCATTGAACCCTCTTGAAAGGGCACGGCCGCACCGGCCACGCAAAACCCGCCAATGCGCATAGTCTTGAAAGGGCACGGCTTTAGCCGTGCCAACAAAGCCAATCAAATGAGCGGGCTTTAGCCCCTGCGGGAGGTTCTGCCCAAACTAACCCATTCTCGGTCTTTAATTTCACACCAGGTTTTGCACAGGACGTGCTATAAAGTCTTGCGCTCTCCCTAAGCGCCCTCGCAGCAGGGTTTCCAAGCTGCCCGCAATTTCTGCTCGCTCCGCCCGCTCGAGAAAATCGCGCACCGGCCGATAGGCGACTTAGGGGGACTGAACGTCGTGCTACCCGCATCGTTGCCACACGCGCCTGCCGGCGCAGCCGCACCATCATCTCTTTCCGTTGACTCCGGCTATGCCTCGCACCAATCCAGCGCGGAGGCTGACTCCGAGCGGCTCGGCCGTGAGCATGCCGCCTTCGTCGGCCTCGGTGCCATCCGCGGACTGCGCTATGCCCTCGCCGCGGAAGCCGCTGTCATCCTGGCTCTGATCGCTCTCTGGACCCTCTGGCACACCCTGCGCTAAAGCAATTTCACCGTGGCAATACCAACCTTTGGTCCCACGATGGGTGCCCCCGGTCCCTCGTCTTTGGGGACCGGGGATCGTACCTCCGATTACTTCTTCAGCGGCTTGCGCGCAAAATAGTAGAGCGAAAAGGCCAGCATCCCAAACGCCAGCACCGCGACATAATTGTTATCCAGAAACGTGTGCGGAAAGTTGAGAATGTCGCGGTCGCCCAGATACGTGGCCTCCACCGCCTTCAGCGCCACGCCGATCAGCCCCGCAATGCCGCCCGCCGCAATCAGCCCCGAGGCAAACAGCGAGCCGGAAGACAGGTCGCCCTCATCCTCGCCCCCCGCGCGCTTCGCCGCCTGGTCCACCATCCAGCGCACCACCCCGCCGATAAAAATCGGCAGCGTGGTTCCGATGGGCAGATACGCGCCCACCGCGAACGAAAGCGAGCGGATGCCAAGCAGCTCCACCGCCACCACCAGCGCAACGCCCACCAGCACCAGCCCCCACGGCAGCTTGCGGCTCAGGATGCCGTTGATCACCGTGGCCATCAGCTTGGCCTGCGGCGCGGGCGCGGCGGCGCTGCCGATGCCCTGAATCCACT
>DASQSP010000243.1:0-4910 GCA_035642355.1 Occallatibacter sp. | reverse complement strand
AGTTCATTGCGAAGCAACGTTTTTTCTCTATTTTCGAGGTCTCGTTGAATTGCCGCCCGCGCTCTCGCTAGAAGTCTTCCATCATGTTCGGGGAGAATAACCCTTCCGGCTTGAATGGCGCTCATCAATGCTGGTTGTTCCGCTGCTGGCAACGTTTCGAGATAATCTCCCACAACAGCAGTAAAGGTCGTGGCAACGCTTGCGGCTGTAGTCGGCGCGTCTGATGTTGTCGTCGGTGTAGCAATAGCAGGTTTAGGTTGCGCTGGTGCTTTCGTTGCTTGAGCGGTCAGCGGAGGCGCTGTCACAGCAAGAAAAGAAGTAACGTCAGTTCTTGAAATAGTCGAATGAGTATCAGACTCCTGTTGTAGCGTGGTGGAGAAAGAACTTCCTTCGATAGTCAACAGGTGTACCCTGACACCATATTGTTGCGCCAATTCCATGCCAATACGAAGGTCTTCATCTCCACCTACAAGCACAGCCTCACAGATCGAGCGATTGCGAGCTAGCTCGCTAAGGTCTGTGACTATCTTGGAGTCAACACCCTTTTGTTCACCAACCCGATTGACAATGCCTAAGCGCAACTTCACATTGTCGCTTGAGGCCAATAGTTGCTGGTCGGTGCTGAGGCGATTTGAAACCGCTCCGTCGTATCAATAGACTCTGAGCAGTTTCATTCCAGAGAGTTGTTCGGCTTGCGTAATCAAATATTGAACGCAGACACGAACAGAGAGCGTCAATTCTTGGCGTGTTTTCTTGCTTCCTGAAATTGATGTTGAACCACCTGCATACAGGTACCCGGCATCCACGAAAACGGCAACTCTATCCATCTTGTCGTAGCCCCCGCACCACTCAATGGCAACCCAAAGTACCGCAACAATAGTAAAGGCCCGCCGAAGCGGGCCTAGCTTATAAGCACCCCAAACCTACGAGTAGTGGAGTAGCTCTAAGAAGTATGACGGAATCTCTGAAATTTGTCAATATAAATTTCCATACCGTTGTTGCTTACAATATGCGACCCTGTCGTTGACTTGCGTGGTGGGCGCTGCAGGATTCGAACCTGCGACTTCCACCGTGTGAAGGTGGCACTCTACCGCTGAGTTAAGCGCCCGTTGGGTGCGGCCCCTTGCTGCGGGCTGGGCGCGACCGCGGGGCATCCCGTAGGGTAGAGTAACACCAGCCTGGGCCCGAATCCAAACCGGAACGAGTCTCCGTCGTGGGTCGGTTTGCGATAACACATCCCGCAGGGGCTAAAGCCCCATTTCATTTTTGCGGCACTTACGGCACGACTGAAGTCGTGCCCTTTCACGACGGTTTCAGACTGACCCATGCTCGAGCCCTCGGTGGGACGCGCGTGGCGAAGGGGCCAAGCCGCACAGAATCAACGATGTTTTGGAGAGCCAGACGGTTGCGCGATGCGGTGGTTTCTGCCCTGGGCGGAGGCACGGCGGTGTGCTTGGAGGGCTGGCGGTTGGACCTTTCCTGGTCTGGGGCTGCGGCGAGGGCCGGAGCCGGTTTCGAGGGCGGCGGCGGAGGCGCGGAGGAGCTGCTTGCCGGACGGGTGTTTACCCGCCGGGAACGGGGTGCGCACCCGGCCGGCGGGAAGCCTGAGCCGGGCGGCGCCGAGGGCGGCGATTTCGCGCGCGAGGCCGAGGATTCGGCGCAACCTTCGGACGCTGATGGGGTTGATGAAGATATGGCGACCCTGGTTCTGGACAGTCCGGTTCTGGACGATTCGGCGCTGGGAGGCGGCGGAGCCGCCAGGCCGGACCCGGCAAGGACGAACGGCACACTGAACTACGGGGCCGATGAATCGAGCGATGCGGCCGTTATGCTGCGCGTGGCCGCGGGCGACGAGTCGGGGTTCAACTACCTGGTGGAAAAGCACTACCGGGGCATGATTCACTTTCTGTTCCGGATGGTGCGCAATCAGGCGGTTGCCGAGGAACTGGCGCAGGAGGTGTTTCTGCGCGTGTACCGGTCTCGGGAGAGCTATCGGGCCGAGGCCAAGTTTACGACGTGGCTCTACCGGATAGCGACGAACCTGGCGGTGAACCACGCGCGCGATACGCGGCACGAGCGCAACGCGCAGACGGTGTATCTGGACGCGCCGGACCCGGAGACGGGCACGACGCCGGACGTGGCCGACGACGATCCGAACGTGGAGCAGAACCTGCTCCGGGACGAGCGGATGGCGGCGATCCGCAAGCATGTGATGGCGCTGCCCGAACGGCAGCGGATGGCGGTGCTGATGCATAAGTATCAGGGGATGGACTACCGGCAGATCGGGGACGTGCTGAAGCTGAGCGAGTCGGCGACCAAGTCACTGCTGTTTCGCGCCTACCAGACGCTCAGGGACAAGCTGAAGGAATTTGTGTAAGCAGGAGCAGCCGGAGCGTACCGGCGGGGAGTGAGGGGGTTGTGATGGAACCGACCAAGATTGAACAGACAGGGATGGAACGGGCAAAGATGGAACCGGCAGGCAAGACGTGCGCGGCGATGGAGTCGAAGCTGGCCGATGTGCTGCTGGCTCCCGAGACCGTGCCTGCCAGGGTTGCTGCTCATGTGGCCGGGTGCGCGGAGTGCGCAACGGAACTGGAGAAGCTGCGCGTCACCATGGCGCTGCTGGACACCTGGGAAGCGCCGGAGCCGAGCCCATTCTTCATGACTCGCCTGAACGCGCGGTTGAACGAAGAGCGGCAGGCCCGGCCGGCGGGCTGGCTGGAGCGGCTGCGTTCGCGGCTGGCGTACGGTCCGCAACTGCATGCGCGGCCGATGGCGGCCATGGCGCTGACGGTGATGCTGCTGCTGGGCGGCGGCACCTACCTGGGCGTCACGAATTGGGATCTGCCGCCGGCGCCGCCAGCGCAGGCAGCGGTGGTGCACGATCTGCAGATACTGGATAACAATAATCAACTACTGGACCAGCTCGAGACGATTTCGAGCAACGACAGCAGCGACGGAGCCGTGAACTAGTGCCGTGAAGATTCGTAGTTTCCCAGGTCTCAAAAGCGAGACCTGGGGCACCCAGATGCATTGGCACAATTGCAAGATCATCTGGTCACGGTACTAGGGCGGGGAAGCAGAGAAAACAGTCATGAAGCGCGGAGCAAGTTCGGGCGTCGTACGCAGAGCGCGGGGGGTGGTTTGGGCCGCCGCGCTGTTGCTATGCCTGCCCGCGGCTCCTTTGCTGGCTCAGCGGCATGGCGGCGGGGCGAGTTTCGCGCCGCGTTTCTCCGGCTATCGTTTGTCCGGTTATCGTTTCTCCGGGTCTGGTTTTTCCGGGGGGCGTTTTTCAGGGCCGCGCGCGCAGCGCCCGCGGGCAGAGGCGCGCCGTCAGGGCGGCGGTCGCGCGGCCGGTCAGGGAAATCGCGGCCAGGCGGCTGGCGGGGGAACACGCCCGGCGGCACCGGGCTCCACCTATCAGGGACAGGGTTATCAGGGCCAGGGCTATCAGGGCCAGGGCTATCAGGGCCAGGGCTACCGGGGACAGGGCAACGCACAGCCCGGCGGACAGAGGTATCTGCCGCGGCCGGCCTATGCGCCGCCCAACCACCTGGGCGCATGGCTCAATGACCACCGGGGCGTGCCGGCGCCGATGCAGCAGAGGATGCTCGAGAACGATCCGAGCTTTCGGCGGCTGCCCCCGGCGCAGCAGCAGCGGCTGATGCGGCAACTGAACCGCGTGGACCAGATGCCGGAGGCGCAGCGCGAGCGGCGGCTGGCGCGGGCGGAGAATCTGGAGCGGCTCTCGCCCGAGGAGCGGGCGCAGGTGACCGGCTCCGCGCAGCGCTGGAGACAGTTGCCGTCCGACCGGCAGGCTTTGATGAAGAGCGCCTTCCGCGATCTGCGCGCGGTGCCGCCCGACCAGCGCGAGACGGTGCTGAACTCGAGCCGCTACCAGAATGTCTTCAATCCGGAGGAGCGCGGGATTCTGTCGAACATGCTGCGCGTGGAGCCTTACGAGCCACAGCAGTAAGGCTGGCGATGAATCGGAAATGAAACGGCCACCGACCGCGACATCCAGGGCCAAAGTCAATAACAGGCTCTAATACCGTGACCGGACGATCTTGCAATCGCGCCGACGAATCTGGGTGCCCCTGGTCTCGCTTTTGAGACCTGGGAAACCACGAGTCTTCACGGTACTAGGCGCCGTCGAAGGGCACGCTCAACCGCTGGCACCACTGTTCGAGTTCCTGCATGGTCTCGTCGGTTACGCTCACTCCCAGCACGGCGTTCTCAGCCGCATGGCGTGACGACCGTTCGCCGGGCACCAGAATCTCTTCGACGCCGGGGCGTCTGCCGCTGCTCTTGATCCGGTCGATGGTTTCATCCATGCGCTTCTTGAATTCTTCGAGATCGAGAAATGCGGCAATGTTGAACAGGCAGAAAAAATGGCCGACATCCTGCTTCCTGTCCATGTCCTTGTACATGGAGCCGACGGACGCGCCGATGGACGCGCCGGACAGCACGCCGCTGAAGGCCTCGACCATGAGCGCCAGCGCATAGCCTTTGTGGCCGGCCATGGTGAGCACCGTGCCGAGCAGTGCCTGCTGCGCGTCGGTGGTGGGCTGGCCATCGCCGTCGAGCGCCCAGCCTTCAGGAATCGGTTGCTTTTTCCTGTTGGCGGCGATGATGTTTCCGCGCGCGACGATGGAAGCGGCCAGGTCGATTTTGACGTGGAAGGATTTTCCGGTGGGAAACGAAGCTGCGATTGGATTGGTGCCGAAGAACGCATCAAATCCGCCGGCGGGCGACATGGCCGGCTCGCCGTTGGTCATGGCGAGCAGGATCGCGCCTTGATTCGCGGCGCGATTGCAGTAGTAGGACAGCGCGCCAAAGTGTTGCGAGTTGCGGATGGTCGCGGCGGCTACGCCGTGCTGCCTGGCCAGCGGCAACAGCATGTCGAGCGC
>DASQSP010000242.1:0-3009 GCA_035642355.1 Occallatibacter sp. | reverse complement strand
CGACAGCGATGCCGCCAGCTCCCAGAATCTGGCCCGAGCGGAGCAGGAAGACGAGGAGTACGTTTTCAAGCACTCCAAGCCGGTGAGTGCCTTCGCCAGGATTTTTCATCTGTCCCCGGATGCTGCATCGGGGTTCTTCTGGGCACTCAACGCGGCTATCTTGTTCGCGTTTGTGGGCTACTTCCTGGTAACAGGTCTGCCCAAAGCCTTCCGCAGCCGGCGCCAGCAGCTGGACCGGCAGATTGTGGAGGCGCGCGTCGCCACCGAGAAGGCGGAGGAGCGGCTGCGTGCGGTGGAGGAGCGTCTGAGCCACCTGGACAGTGAAATTGCGGCCGTGCGTACGCAGGCCGAGCGCGATAGCGCCAATGACGAAACGCGCCTGAAGCAGGCGATGGCGGACGAGAAGCAGAAGATCGTTGCTGCGGCCGAGCAGGAGATTGCCGCCGCGGGCGCTGCCGCGGAGCGCCGTTTGCGCAGCTTTGCCGCCGAGCTGGCGGTGGATCGCGCGAGCTCGCGGCTGCGCCTTACCGAGGGGGACGATCGCACGCTGATTCAGGAATTTGCCGCAAGCCTGGGCTCGAACGGCAGCCGGGGAGGGCGGAACTGATGGCGGAGTTTGCCGCGCGCTATGCCCGCGCCCTCGCCGACGTGATCCTTGGCGACCGCATTCCCACCGATCAGGCGATCGCGCAGCTGCGGGAGTTCCTCTCCACGCTGGAGGGGAGTAAAGACCTGCGTCAGGCGTTGTTCAATCCCGCGCTGGCTGCGGATGTGCGCATCCGGGTGATCGACGCCCTGGCGCCGCGCCTGCAGCTGAGCCGCGAGGTGAGGAACTTCCTGGCGGTGCTGCTGCGGCATGACCGGATAAACGCGATCGAAGAGATTGTCGCCGAGTTTCGCGCGGAGATAGACCGGCGGCAGGGCATCTCCGAGGTAGAGGTCATCTCCGCACGCCGATTGGATGCCGATGAGCGCTATCAGATGGAGCAGCAGGTAGGCCGGCTGGCCGGCACGCGTGTGCGGGCCCGCTTTCGAGAGGATAATGGCTTGATAGGCGGCGCCGTGGTGCGCATCGGCAGCACCATCTACGACGGTTCGGTGCGGGGACGCCTGGACCGCATGAAGCAGGAACTGATGGCGGGTTAACGCGAGATAGAATTCACGCAACCGCCACGAGACAGACAGACGCAATTTCCCGAGACACAACAGAGAGACGACATAAGCATGGCCCAGATCAAGGCAGACGAAATCACACAACTGCTGCGTGAGCAGATCCAGAACTACGACTCCGAGATGCACGTCGACGAGGTGGGCACCATCATCACGCTGGGCGACGGGATTGCGCGTATCCATGGCCTGGAGAAGGTCATGGCCGGCGAGCTGATCGAATTTCCGCACGGCGTGGCCGGTCTGGCCATGAACCTCGACGAGAGCGAAGTGGGCGCTGTGCTGCTGGGCGACTATACCGAGCTGCGCGAAGGCGATCAGGTAAAGCGCTCGGGAAAGATCATGAGTGTCGGGGTAGGGAAGTCGCTGGTAGGCCGCGTGGTGAACGCTCTCGGTCAGCCGATTGACGACAAGGGACCGCTGGCGAATACCGTGGACTATCCAGTGGAACGGCTGGCTCCCGGCGTCGTCGACCGGCAGCCGGTGCGCGAGCCGATGGCGACCGGACTGAAGGCCATCGACAGCATGATCCCGATTGGCCGCGGCCAGCGGGAGCTGATCATCGGCGACCGTCAGACGGGCAAGACGGCGGTGGCGCTGGACACCATCATCAACAATGCGAAGAACAACCTGATCTGCGTCTATTGCGCGATCGGGCAGAAGCGTTCGTCTGTCGCGCAGGTGGTGAAGACGCTGGAAGAATACGGCGCGATGGATTACACCGTCGTGCTAGCCGCGACAGCCTCCGAGCCCGCGCCGATGCAGTACCTGGCGCCCTATGCCGCGACGGCGATCGGCGAGTACTTCCGGGACAACGGCCAGCACGCGCTGATGATCTATGACGATCTTTCAAAACACGCGGTCGCGTACCGCGAGATCTCGCTTTTGCTGCGCCGGCCGCCGGGGCGCGAGGCGTATCCGGGCGATGTGTTCTATCTCCACTCGCGTCTGCTGGAGCGCTCCTCGAAGTTGAGCGATGCCAAGGGCGGCGGATCGCTGACGGCGCTCCCCATCATCGAGACCCAGGCAGGCGACGTTTCGGCGTACATTCCGACGAATGTGATTTCGATTACCGATGGCCAGATCTATCTTGAGACGGATCTGTTCAACTCCGGTGTGCGTCCGGCCGTCAATGTTGGCCTTTCGGTGAGCCGTGTCGGCGGTGCCGCGCAGATCAAGGCGATGCGTCAGGTTGCCGGCACGTTGAAGCTGGATCTGGCGCAATACCGCGAACTGGCGGCCTTCGCGCAGTTCGGCTCCGACCTGGACAAGGTGACGCAAAACCAGTTGAACCGTGGTGTGCGCCTCACCGAGCTGCTGAAGCAGCCGCAGTTCTCGCCATTGCCGACGGAGAAGCAGGTGGTCATTATCTTCGCCGGGACCAATGGCTATCTTGACGACCTGAAGGTGGAAGACATCCGCGGCTTCGAGGATGGCCTGTACACGTATCTCGACTCCGCACAATCGCAGCTTCTGAAGGACATCATCGAGAAGAAAACGCTGGACGATGACTTGAAGAACCGAATCAAGGCGGCATTGAAGGAGTACAAGGAAAGCTACCTCGCCGAGCATCAGGAGGCGAAGCTGAAAGAATCTTCGGTAAAGCCGCTGGACGGAAATGATAAGAAGGATGATAAGAAGCCGGAGGACAAGAAAAAAGCCGCTGGAGACACGCAGCAGAAGGAAGTTGCCGCAAAGGCCTAGTGAGCAATGGCAAACGTCCTTGATCTGAAACGGCGCATCCGCAGTGTGAAGAACACGCGCCAGATCACCAAGGCCATGAAAATGGTCTCCGCGGCCAAGCTGCGTCGTGCGCAGGAGCGCGCCGTGACCGCGCGGCCC
>DASQSP010000241.1:0-6069 GCA_035642355.1 Occallatibacter sp. | reverse complement strand
TTCCTGCGCGACGGCAAGCCCTCCGACACTACCGTGCCCATCGGCGACCGCGACCAGGTCTTCGCCGCACTCAATGGTCCCGTGATTCAAGGCGAGCCCGAGCAATCCACCGACGCCGGCGAAACCAAGCTAGGCATCGTGGTCCGCGACGCTTCGCAACAGACCGCCGGCAAGGTGCACACACCCGGCGTGATCGTCGAGTCCGTGCGCACCGGCTCCTTCGCCGATCTGCAGGGACTCGAACCCGGCCTGCTCATTATCCGCATCAACAAGCAGCCCACGGCCAACCGCGACCAGTACGAAGCGGTTGTCAACAAGCTGAAGACCGGCGACGACGTGGTCTTTGAGGTCATTGACCCCAAGCGCCCCGCCGATGGCATCAACTACATCGGTGGAACGCTGCAATAACTCGGCTTGCGGGCCGGCACGGCGCATCTCCGTGTCCGGCGCCGCGCCCGGCGCTCAGGCCGCTTCGGTACTAACGGAACGGCCGGGCCGCTTTTTTGTGGCGCTGCTTCCTGGGCGTCGATTAAACTTCGGGAACGTAATCCCGATATTTCAGTTCAGAGGTACACCCAGCGTGCTTTCCTCCCGGGCAAGTCTGGCGTTTGTCCTGGCCGCCGCCGTTTCAGCGGCTCCGGCCCTGGCCCTGCGTCCGCACCGTCCCGCCACCCACGCGAGCCTTCGCCGCACTCATCCCGGCGCCGCAACCAGCCATCATGCGCATCTCGCTCCCGTAAGCCATGGACGCAAGGGCCACGCCACCCGCCGGTCGCACGTTCTCCACGGCCAGCAGGCCATTGCGCCCGCCCGCGTCACCGAGATTCAACAGGCCCTCATCCGCGAGCATTACATGACCGGCGACACCAGCGGCGAGTGGGACCCGGCCACCCAGGCAGCCATGCAGAAGTTCCAGGCCGACCAAGGCTGGCAAACCAGGCTCATGCCCGACTCCCGCGCCCTCAAAAAGCTCGGCCTCGGCCCTGACTACTCCGACGCCATCAACGCCAGCACCGCCAACTTCGGTGCGCCTCAGCCCGCAAGCACCATTCCCGCCGCCCAGGCCGCGGGCTTCGCCTCCGCCGCCCACGTCGATCACGAAAAGCGCTAACAGCCTGTGGTGGAAGTCTTGTTTTGAAGTGGTGGAAGTCTTGTTTTGAAAGGGCACGACTTTAGTCGTGCCGTAAAGAGCCTGGAATGAAGAGGGCTTTAGCCCCTGAGTGATGTTTTTCGGAGATTTCGACTTCCACCACGGACTGCTAACCCACGCCATCTCCACTCCCCACAACGAAGGCCGCCGGGTGCCCCCGGTCCCTCGCCTTTGGGGACCGGGGAAACGAAGGACCTCCACCCATCTTATTTCTTTTTAGAGCTTGTTCCATAAACCCGCTTTGTAGCAGGGCACGACTTCAGTCGTGCCGCAAACAGCACAATATCGCTCGGGCTTTTAGCCCCTGCGGGAGCTTTGATTGACGTAATCAGAGATTCCCTAACCCACGCCATCTCCACTCCCCACAACGAAGGCCGCCTGCGGGCGGCCTTCGTTGTTCCTGCAGTCCCTAGTCCCTAGTTTCTAGTCCCTGCCTTTATTCCGGCAGCGCCGGCATGCCCTGCAGCAGAAACTCATACCGCGCCCGCACCGTGGACGGTCCCGAGGTGATGGGGTCGTTGAGGTGAATCAGCGCATCGTCCGCCCCATACCTCGGCCACTCCGGCAGTCCCCGCCCGTTCGGATCGCCGGTCTTCGCAAAGTTCGTCCAGTAGCGCATCATCTGCTCGCTCAGCCTGCGATCTTCCGGCCGCACATCCCACTCCGGCCGCGTATCGAGCGTGCCGAACACATACTCGATATCGTCGGAGTGAAACGCAAACGTGCCGGGATGAAACTTGCTCGGCGTCGCCCCCAGCTCAAAGTGATAGCGATACACCGGAGCATCGCCTGTCTTGCGCTGCGCCTCGATCCACTTCCATGTGCCGAACGCGATAAACGAGTCGCTGCCAAAATCAATCGCCGCCCGCCGCGCCTCGGCATTCGTGTCTCCCGGATACAGCTTCAGAAACTCATCCGCGCGCTCCTTGAACATCTCCTGTGCCATGCTCTTCCACTGCGCCACCGTCAGATCGTCTCCAGCAAGCGAAGGATCTTCGTCCGCATTCCATCCGGACAGCAGCGGCACATGTGCCTGCCTGCCCGCCGCGTACGTATCCGCAATCGGTTCGGTCAGCACCCGGCCGTCAATGTCCGGCGAAAATTTTGGCGTACCCTCCTTCGCCGCTGCCTCCGCAATCTGCTCGGTGGTCATCGCGCGCAGTTCTTTCATCGTCTTCGCGCCATTGCCTGCCATCCACGCCTCGTCCTCCGTGGCGCGCTCAGCGAATGTCTTGCTGCTCGGATTCGCTGAACCCGAAAACGCCCCCCCGCTCTCGCCGATCACCTTCGAAAACAGTCCCCGCGCCATCGGCGAAGCCATCAGCGTGCTCACCGCAAACGAGCCCGCGCTCTCTCCAAAAATTGTCACATTCTTCGCGTCCCCTCCAAAGCCCCCGATATTTGCATTCACCCAGTGCAGCGCGGCGATCATGTCCATCAGGCCGTAGTTGCCCGCCGCCCCGTTCGCCTCCTGCGCCAGTTCGTTCGTCGCCAGAAAGCCGAAGACCCCGAGCCGGTAGTTGATCGTCACCAGCACCACGCCCTTCAGCGGCAGGAAATCCCCATTGTGCCGAGGCTCACTGCCACTGCCGCCCAAGTAGCCGCCGCCATGAATCCAGAACATCACCGGCAGCTTGCTCCTGGCCGTCGCATCCGCCGGAACGTAGACGTTCAGAAAGAGGCAGTCCTCGCTCGGCCCGCTGTCCTGAAACACCATGTCGTCAAACACCTCGCCCTGCACACAGCGCGCCCCAAACTTCGTCGCATCACGCACGCCTTTCCACTTCTCCGCAGCCTCGGGAGCCCTCCAGCGCAGCTCGCTCACCGGCGGCGCTGCGTATGGCAGCCCCAGATACGCGCGCACCTTGCCGTCATTGATGGTCTTGCCCTGCACCTTGCCCTGTTCCGTCTTCACCACCAGCGGATCGGCCACAGCACTCCTCGATACTCCCAGCAACAGTGCCACCGTTGTCGCGGCGCACACCGCCAGCATTCGAATCTGCATCCTGATCTCCCCCGCGAAATACCTTAACAGCACGGCCCAGCATGCAAGCAGCTCGCACCAAGCCGTCTTTTGCTTATGGGATTCTTATTACCCACGAACATGGGTGCCCCAGGTCTCGCCTCTGAGACCTGGGATAGCACGAATGCGCATGACCCGCGGTTGTTCGTCACGCAGCGTCCATCCCCACGACCCTGGGTGCCCCAGGTCTCGCTTTTGATATCTGGGAAAGCACAAGGATCAAATTATCTCGGCGGCCAGCAAATCCGTCATCGTCTCCCGCCGCCGGATCAGCCGCGCCTTCCCGCCTTCGACCAACACTTCCGCCGGCCGCATCCGCGTGTTGTAGTTCGAGCTCTGCGCCATCCCATACGCGCCCGCATCGAGCAGCGCCAGCAAATCGCCAGGCTCAATGGGCCCCAGTCTCCGGTCGCGCGCAAAAAAATCCCCCGACTCGCACACCGGCCCCACCACATCCACCACCCGCGCCGCACCGCGCCGCTTCACAACCGGCACAATCTCGTGATGCGCCTCATACAGCGCCGGCCGTATCAGATCGTTCATCGCCGCGTCGGTAATCACAAACGTCTTCCTGCCGTTCTTCTTCACCTGCAGCACCCGCGTCACCAGCGCGCCGGCCTGCGCCACCAAAAACCGCCCCGGCTCCAGCATCAGCCGTCCGTCAAACCCGCCCAGCGCGCGCTCCACAGCCGCCGCATACTCGCGCACCTTCGCGGCAGCATCGAACGCACCCCCGTGATAATCAATCCCCAAGCCGCCGCCCGCATCCACCGCGCGCACCTTGATCCCCGCCGCCTCAAGCTGCCGCACCAGCTTCATCACCCGCTCCAGCGCCGCGCCAAACGGCTCCGCCGAGCGAATCTGCGAACCGATGTGCACGCTCACCCCGTGCGCCTCCAGCCACTTGTTCTTCGCAGCCGATTTGTAAATCGCAAGCGCCTGCCTGATATCTACTCCAAACTTGTGCTCGCGCAGGCCCGTCGAAATGTACGGGTGCGTATCCGCAAACACATCGGGATTCACGCGCAGCGCAAACCGCGCCACCTTCTTCGCCCGCCGCGCCCGTGCCGCCAGCAGCTCCAGCTCCGCCGCGCTCTCCACGTTGAACTCGAGAATCTCCGCTTCAAGCGCGCGATCGATCTCCGCCGCCGTCTTGCCCACGCCGGAGAAGACAACACGCCCCGCTGCTTCAGGAGCAGCCGCCAGCACCCGCTCCAGTTCGCCGCCGGAAACAATATCGAAACCCGCGCCCCGCGCCGCCAGCAGCTTCAAAATCGCCAGCGCCGAGTTAGCCTTCACCGCGTAGCAAACCAGATGCTCGCGCCCCGCAAAAGCCTGCTGAAACAAACCCAGCCGCTCCACAATCTGGCCGGCGTCGTAGACATAAAGCGGCGTGCCAAACCGCCGCGCCAGCCGGTCCAGCGGCACGCCAGCACAATGCAACACGGTCTTGTCAGTTGGAAAAGAAAACGGACGAGCAGCAGGAATTTCCATCGCAATCGAAGTCTTATTCAAGAGAGTCTTCCAGAGTCGGCAGTAGCTCTCCAGAGACTAACGCATCAACACAAGTCCGCGGCCGCAACCGCTCAATCGCGAAACCGCTTCAGCCACTCCGACAGCAACCCGGCCGCCACATCGGGCTGCTCATACGCCGCAAAGTGGCCCGCGTCCTCGATCGCATGAAACTCGCAACCGCCCGGCGCCGCGCGCAGCGCCTCCATCTCCTCGACCGTGACGGCGCCGTCCTCACCGCCCGCAATCGCCAGCACCGGCACATCGATGGTCTCGACGGTGGCCAGCGAATCCCGCCGCGTCGCCAGCCCCGCCTGCACGGCCACCAACGCTTCGGAAGTCAGAGTCATCTGCGCGCGCACCGCGTCCACAATCTCCGCATGCCGCGCCCGCGCCGTCGCGCCCACCAGGCTGTTGGCCATCTCATCGAACATCGCCGCCGTCTCGCCTGCCCGCGCCCGCGCAATCGTAGCCGCCCGCCGCGTCCGGTTCGCTTCCGTATCCGGCTGCGGCTTGGAGCAGATAAACCCGAGGCCCCGCATCCGCTCTGGCGCGCGCCGCCACAGCTCCAGCAGTACATAGCCGCCAATCGAGCAGCCTACAAACACCGCTCTCGCAATCTCCCGCGCATCGAGCAACGCCAGCACATCCAGGGCCAGCCGTTCCATTGTCAGCACCGGTGCATCCTGCACGCGCGCAAATCCGCCTGCCTCCAGCCCCTCACCCAACTCCGACGCGCCATGCCCGCGAAAATCCGGCGTCAGCGCGCGCACCTCTGCCGTCCGCTCCAGCAGCGGCCTCCAAAACCGACGATCGACAGGAGTGGGATGAAGAAAGACAACCGGCAATCCCGCGCCGCTCTCCGCATAAGCCAGCCGCGCGCCCGCAACTTCATAAGAACTATTCATACCCAGGCTCATACCTGGGGAGGATACGCCCCCGGACCTGAATAGCCTGTGTATCCCGTGTATCCCGGCGGCATCGGCAGCGGCTCTTCAGGAATGCCGATCCATCCCGCCAGATAAGCCACGCCCACCAGCCCGCTCGAGAACAGGAACGCCACCACGGTCAAAATACGCACTGCGGTCACATCCCAGCCGTTCGACCGCGCAATCGCCAGGCACACGCCCGCAATCTGCCGCCCCGCAAACGGGCGCAGCAGCGGCCTGCCCGGCAGCGGCGCGGCCGCGCCCACCACTGTTCCGCAGCCCGAGCAAAACCGCGCTCCCGAGGGCAAATTCGTGCCGCACTGGTGACAGTAGAACGCCATGATTCAACCTCCGCGAACCGTCCAACTCATCCTAATCTACGGAAAACCAGCCCCATCGGTTCCGCGCATCAATTCCCCCGGTACGGGCTCTGCAAATATCTCCGCGCCGTATCC
>DASQSP010000240.1:0-5351 GCA_035642355.1 Occallatibacter sp. | reverse complement strand
GAAGCTGCTGAGGGCTTCCGCGCGCATTTTTGCGCGACAGATCATCGTCATCCTAAGCCGACTTCTGCCTCGGTGGAACTTGATCAGCTCGCAGGCCGCCGTGCAGGCAGCTTGAATAGGGTTTTTCAGGATCGACTAGCTCAGGCGCTGTACGTTCATCAAAGCTGTACGTTCATCAAATTCGACCGGCCTTGTAACAGGGCACGGCTTCAGCCGTGCCGCAAAATAGCCATAGAAATGCTGGGCTTTAGCCCCTGCAAGACTATCTCCCATCCAAAACGCCCCAGGGGTTAAAGCCCCGCGCATTTTGAGCCGCTTCATGTATGGGCTGAAGCCCGTACCCTTCGCGCAAAGAACGCGCGAAGAATCCGCCCACCCATGTTCGTGGGATGCGCGCACTGCGTAAGAACTTCCTCTATCTGACTGCTTAGATGCGGAGGAAGTCTTTGGCTGCCTGGATCAGGACGTCGCGGCTTACGTCGGAGATGGCGTTGGTGAGGGGGATCTGCTTGGGGCAGACCTCGACGCAGTTCTGCGCGAAGCCGCACTCCTGCACGCCGCCGTCGCCGGCGAGGGCGCGGAGCCGCTCTTCCTTGAGGACGGAGCCCGTCGGGTGATTGTTGAAGAGCTTGACCTGGGCGATGGTGGCCGCGCCGACGAAGCCGGTGTCCTCGTTGAACTGCGGGCAGACCTCCATGCAGCAGGTGCAGGAGATGCAGTTTGAGAGCGGGTAGTTGACTTCCTGATCCTGCGGGAAGACGCGCGGGCCGGCGCCCAGATCATAGGTGCCGTCGACGGGGACCCAGGCCTTGACGCGCTTGAGGTTTTCGAAGAGGACGGAGCGGTCGACCTGGAGGTCGCGGACGAGAGGGAACTTGGAGAGAGGCTCGACCTTGATGGGCTGCTCGAGATTTTCAACCAGCGCGGAGCAGGCCATGCGTGCGCGTCCGTTGATGAGCATGGCGCAGGAGCCGCAGATTTCTTCGAGGCAGTTGGAGTCGTAAGTGATGGGCGTGGTGGCGCGGCCGTCGACGGTAACGGGGTTGGTGGCGATCTCCATCATGGCGGAGATGACGTTCATGCCGGAGCGCCACTCGAGTTCGAACTTCTCCCACACGGCGGGGGCATCGGGGCTGGCCTGGCGTTTGATTTCGAGTTGAACGGTTTTCGGTGCCATGATTTTTGTTTTCCCTCCGGGGCGAAAGCCCCGATCAATCTTCGGTCCAGAAGGGTACGGGCTGAAGCCCGTACCCTTCACAAAACTCTTGCTTCAAGCTCTTACTTTGCGACGTCGTAGCGGCGCGGGCGGGGCTTGATGTGCTGGATGTCGACGGCTTCGTACTCGAAGCGCGGGCCCGATGTTTGCCCCGTGTAGGCGGCTTTGGTGGTTTTGAGGAACTGCTCGTCGTTGCGATCGGGGAAGTCCGGCTTGTAGTGTGCGCCGCGCGACTCGTCGCGCAGCAGAGCGCCGCCGACGACCACGCGCGAGAGCTCGAGCATGTTGCTTAACTGGCGGGCGAAGGCGAAGCTGGTGTTGGCCCACTGGCTCTTGTCGCTGAGGTTGACCTTCTTGAAGCGCTCCTGCAGTTCGACGATCTTTTCGTCGGCTTCCTTGAGGCCCTTGTTGTAGCGCACGACGGTGGCGTGGCGGGACATGGTGTCGCCCAGCTCGCGCCACAGCTTGAAGGGGTTTTCGCCGCCCTCGTTGTTGATGAGATTTTTATTGATTTCGGACTGACGGTTCAACTCTGCGGACATTCCGCCATCGCCTTCGGCTGCGGCGAGGTTCTTGGCGTAGGCGACGGCGTTGGGGCCGGAGCGGAAGCCGCCGAAGATGCAACTGACGAGCGAGTTGGCGCCGAGGCGATTGGCGCCGTGGTACTGGTACTCGCACTCGCCGGCAGCGAAGATGCCGGGGACGTTGGTCATCTGATCGAAGTCGACCCAGAGGCCGCCCATGGTGTAGTGCATGCCGGGGAAGATCTTCATGGGCACTTCGCGCGGGTCGTCGCCGACGAACTTTTCGTAGATTTCGAGGATGCCTTCGAGCTTGCGATTGAGGGTGGCGCGATCGATATGGGTGAGGTCGAGGTAGACCATCGGCTGGCCGTCGATGCCGAGATGCTCCTGATAGACGACCTTGTGAATGGCGCGCGTCGCGATGTCGCGCGGGACGAGGTTGCCGTATTTCGGGTACCACTCCTCGAGGAAGTAAAAGCGGTCGGACTCGGGGATTTGCTTGATGGGGCGCTTGTCGCCAACAGTACGCGGAACCCAGACGCGGCCGCCCTCGCCGCGCGCGGACTCGGACATGAGGCGGAGCTTGTCTTCGCCGGGAATGGCGGTGGGATGAACCTGGATGAACTCGCCGTTGGCGTAGTAGGCGCCCTGCTGATAGATGGCGGCCTGCGCGGAGCCGGTGCAGACGACGGAGTTGGTGCTTTTGCCGAAGATAGCGCCGATGCCGCCGGTGGCGAGAATGATGGCGTCGGCGGGGAAGGCTTTGAGCTCCATGGTGCGGAGGTTGAGCGCGGTGATGCCGCGGGCGACGCCCTTCGAGTCAAGGATGGCGGAGAGAAACTCCCAGCCTTCGTATTTGGTGACCTTGCCCTCGGACTCGTGGCGGCGGACCTGCTCGTCGAGTGCGTAAAGCAGTTGCTGGCCGGTAGTAGCACCGGCGAAGGCGGTGCGGTGATAGAGGGTGCCGCCGAAGCGGCGGAAGTCGAGCAGGCCCTCGGGGGTGCGGTTGAAGGGCACGCCCATGCGGTCGAGGAGATCGATGATGGCCGGCGCGGCCTCGCACATGGCCTTGACGGGGGTCTGGTTGGCGAGGAAGTCGCCGCCGTAGATGGTGTCGTCGAAGTGCTTGCCGGTGGTGTCGCCCTCGCCCTTGAGGTTTTTGGCGGCGTTGATGCCGCCCTGCGCGCAGACCGAGTGCGAGCGCTTGACGGGGACGATGGAGAACAGGTCCACGGTGCCGCCGGCCTCGGCAATTTTGATGACCGCCGCGAGTCCGGCGAGGCCGCCGCCAATCACGATGATTCTGGGTGCCGCCATTGGGTATTGAATCCTTTCGAAGAACAGCTTTCAGCTACTAGCTTCTAGCTACTAGCTTGTAGATGATAGTGAAGCTGCGGGCTGAATGGTGTGACGTGGAATGGGCGGCGCGTATTGAAAGGGCGCGGCGATGCGGTTCCAGACATTGATGACGGCGATGGCGGCCGAGAGCCAGGCGAGCTCCTGCGGAGCGAAGTGCGCGGAGACGGCGGCGTAGTCGGCGTCGGTGATGGGATTCTGAGAGAGACGAGTGAGCAGCTCGGTCCACTGCAGAGCGGCTTTCTCGCGCTCGGAGAAGACGCTGGCCTCGCGCCAGACGGCGAGCAGGTCGAGCCTGGGCGCGGCGATGCCCATGCGGCGGGACTCATTGAGATGAAGCTGGATGCAGAAGGCGCAGCCGTTGATCTGCGAAGCGCGCAGCTTGACGAGCTCTTGCAGTTCGGCGTCGAGGCCGGAGGCTGCGACCGCCTTGCCTAACGCGGCGATGGCGCCACTGGCGTCGCCGGCGTATTGCTGGAACTCCTGGCTGGTGATGCGCGGCTTTTCAGCGGACATGGCGGTTCTCCTTAGCAGCCTGTGGTGAAAGTCGAAATCTCCGGAAAAGCCATCTTTCAGGGGCTAAAGCCCTCTTCATTTCAGGCTCGTTACGGCACGATCCGCCGCGGCGGATCGTGCCCTTTCAAAACCAGACTTCCACCACAGGCTAGCTGAGATATGGCGAAGCCGGCTGTAAGGCGACATGCGGCACGGGTTGAAGGTGCGCTGCCGGAGCGACGTTATCCGGGGCGTTTGCATATTTTGGGCCGACGAAGGCCCAGATGCCGGCCAGGCCCATGATGCAGAGCAGAACGCCGCCGGCGAGGCAGACATAGCCGAAGCGCTGGCGGGCGACCACGCCGGGAGTGATGCCCCACTTGGCGGCGAAGAGCCAGATGCCGTAGGCGAAGTGCCAGCAGATGGCAATCATGGCGACTACATAAAAGGCGAGAATGAGGGGATTGGCCAGCTCATGCTGCACCTTGGCGAAGGCCATGCCGGGGTTGTGGGGCAGGTCGGCGCCGAGGAAGCGCTGGGTGGCGACGTGATAGGCGATATAGACGAAGGCGATGAGGCCGGTGTAGCGCTGGGCCAGGTACATCCAGTTACCGGACCAGGGGTAGTAGACGACGTTCGACTTGCCGCGCAGCCAGATGTAGACGCCGTAGAGGGCGTGATAGAGGATGGGCAGAAAGATGAATGTCCACTCGAGAACGCGCACCAGAGGCAGGGAGTTGAGGAACTTGACCTGCGCGGCGTAGGCGGCGGGGCCCTTGAGAGCCTCAAAGTTGGAGAGCAGGTGCTCGATGAGGAACGCGCCGATGGGGATAACGCCGAGCAGGGAGTGCAGCTTGCGCCAGATAAAGCTGGATCCCTGGCCGGCGCGCAACGGCGGAACGCCCGGACGAACGGTGGGCGCGGAAGATTGTTGAGCTGTTGCCATGCTGGTCGCTGCTCCTGAAGAAGGCTGAGGGACTAGACTCGGCGCCGAAAGCGGAGTGGCAGATAAGTCGTGTCTCAACTGCATTATTCGACCCTGATATGAAGACCGTCAAGCAGCAATGCCGTGATATGCGACGGGGTCAGCGCAGGTTGAACCGTTACTTGAGCCGTTCCGGGAGCAGATGGGGCAGCAAGGCGGCGAAGGCGCGGCCGCGGTGGCTGAGCGCTAGCCGGGTTTCGAGATCGATTTCGGCCATGGTTTTGTCCAGGTCTGGGAGATGAAAGAGCGGGTCGTAGCCGAAGCCGCCGGTACCGCGGGGAGCTTCGAGGATGTGGCCTTCGAGTGTGCCATCGGCGGAGTGAAGGGGCTGGCCGCTGCGGGCGGCCACCAGGACGCAGCGATAGCGCGCGGTGCGCCGGGCGGGCGGTACGCCGGCGAGCCGCTGCAGCAGGAGCATGTTGTTCCACACGTCGGTGTTGTCGTTCGCGTCGGGCGAGTCGGTGAGGCCATTGTCCGCGGCGAAGCGGGCGGAGCGGACGCCGGGCGCACCGTTGAGGGCGTCGACCTCGAGGCCGGAGTCGTCGGCGAGCACGAGCATGCCGGGGACGAACTGGGAGTAGTAGACGGCCTTGAGGGCGGCGTTGCTGGCGAAGGTCTCGCCGGTCTCCTCGGGCGCGTCGATGGCGGCGATGCCGGGTAGCGGCTGGATGTCGATCTCATGGGCGACGGCGGCGGTGCGGAAGTCACGGAGTTTCCCCTGGCTGGTGGTGGCGGCGAACAGGCGGAGGGCCATAAGGAAAGTGTAACGGCAAGA
>DASQSP010000239.1:0-5575 GCA_035642355.1 Occallatibacter sp. | reverse complement strand
GCCGAAGCGCCCCATCGACTGGCCGTTCCAATAGAGCTCGTAGATGTCGTCGATGGCGGCAATCATCATCGCCAGGCTGGCCGGAGAGCCCGGCGCCATGGTGATGTCGATGTGGCGGCGATACCAGGCGTAGCCGGTGTAGTCGGCGTGGCCCTGCGTGCCCCACGGCCCATCGGCGGTGATCTGCGCCCATCCGTTGTGGCCGGTGGCATCGTCTGCGGCCGGCTGGGCCCATGCGGGGTCGTCGCCCAGGTGAAACTGCCATGCGCCATCGAGCGGCACCGCGCCCTTGCCCAGACCGTCCATGCGGAGAACCGGCGCGGCGGCAGACGGGACAACGGCATACGCTGCCGGAGCCGCAACCAGAAGCGCAGCGGCCAGCAAGGCACCGACAGAGAACAGCGAGCGGCAGCACTGCACCCGGAGGAAGCTCAAAATCCGCATTGCTGGCATGCGAAGAAGCATATATCGGCCGCGCGCCGATTTCGATTTATTTTCGCGGGGCCGCTGCCCAGGCGTCATCCCCTAGAACTGGGCTTCAAAGGCGCGGAACCGCCGCTCCTGCTCCCACTGCGCGGCCGCCTTCTGGCTGCCATCCAGAAAGTTCATGCACATGGGCGTCGGATGGTCCGAACCGAGTACCTGCGCACGGCAGGGCGCAGCGGCCGCGGTGAACACGTCTGGCGCGGCCCACAGGCTGGCGCCGGGCAGAAAGTTGTGCTCCATGCCGGTGCGCGCGAGCTGTTTCAAATCCGCATAGGTCAGGTGATAGTCCAGCGCGGCGCGGACATATTCATGCGTGAGCTCTATGCGGCTCACGCCTTCGTCGTCGGTTGAAAGCGCCACGGGCACATGCGCCGCGCGGTAGAGCGGGAACGGATGCCGATTGCCCTTGATGCCGAGAATGCCCTCGTTGGAGCTGAGGTTGATCTCGACCATGATGTGCTTCTGCGCCATCTCCTTCAGCAGCGCCTGCGCGTTGTCCTCGTACATCACGTCCACGCCGTGGCCGATGCGCTCCGCGTGGCCCAGTTCCACGGCCTGGCGAATGTGGAAGCGCAGCCCCTCCGGCGGCACCAGCCCCGGCGCCAGTTCGCCCGCATGCAGCGTGATGTGTACCTGGGGATAGACCGAGTGCAGATACTCCAGCATCTTCATCTGCAACGTGTAGTCGCGCATGGAGAGGAAGCCGTCCTCGGGCATCACCAGGTTGATGCCAACCCACGTGTCGTCGTGCGCATCCATCGCCGCCTGCACGGTCATAAAACCCAGCAGCGATTGCGCGAACACCTGCTCCGGCGAGTTGCCGCGCAGCACTTGATAGATGTAGCGCACCTGGACCGCGCAGGCAGGCGTGGCCTGCGGCGTGCCGCAGTGCTCGATGTCCTTGCGCAGCGCTTCGGCAGCACGCACGTCCTCGCGCCCCGCAAACACCTCGTCGCTGATCATCAGCGCTTCGAGCGTGTGCCGGTAGGAGGCGAAGTCCACATTGAACGGATTTTGGTTGAGCGGATTCTGCGACGCCATATACGCCGCGTGGCTGAAGGGCGGCGTCTCCATCAGCTCGATATACTGCTGGTTCTGCGCGGCGGCGCGGCCGGCTACTTCATCCACCCACTCGCCGATGTGCTTGTTGCTGAGGCCGTGAAATTTGGCGAAGGTGGCAAAGAACTGGTCATGCCCGCTGAAGCCCGCCGTGGGCACGTAGCTGCGCATGGAAAAAGAATCGATCAGCCGGTCGTAGAGATCCTGCGCGGCGGGCGTCAGCACGCCGTTCAGCTCCGTGGCCGGAACCAACGGCGCGGCACACGGCGGCTTGGCAAAGCTCAGGGCCTTCGCATCGACACATAACCCATCGGCCGCCGCATCCTTGATAAAGGTCTCCGCGTAGACCGCGCCGCTCAGGTGTACGTGCAGGTCGGCGCCTTTGGGAAACTGATCGAGGAAGGCATGCAGCGCCGGCGGACCGGCCTTCGCGGCAGCGTCATAGGCGCGGGCGGCGCGCAGCTCAGCGGGCGACTGCGCGGGAAGAGAAGCGGCAACGGAGAACAAGGCCAGGCAGACAATCCGGGCGGTCAGGCGCTTCATAGTGCATTCCAGTGTAGAGCAGCGGCACGCAACCAGCCACGGCACGGCTCTAACCGGCGGTATCGGGCAAGTTTGGGTAGTGGTGCAGTTTGAAACCGTCGTGAAAGGGCACGACTTCAGTCGTGCCGTATGCGCCGCAATAATGATATGGGGCTTTAGCCCCTGAGGTATGGGTTGTCGCAAACTGACCCACTACCCAAGTTTGGCGGCTCGCCTCTGAGTTGATATACTGGCAGGGTTGTTGCAGAGCGCTGTTCGTGGACTTGCCGCTCACCCTTCCGGCGTCGCCGGATTCCACGCAAATGGATGCAACAGAATTTGCACTGAGGCCAGATAGCTCAGTGGTAGAGCGCGGCCCTGAAAAGGCCGGCGTCGGCGGTTCAATCCCGTCTCTGGCCACCACTCCTTCGCAAATCAAAATCCATTCTCCGAACTCCAGCCTTGCGCACGGCGCAGAATTGTAAAGTGCAGCAGGACATACCTGCGGTATGCGAGACTTAAATGCCGTGGAAGAGGTTGGATCAGCACCGGAGATTGAGCCAGCGGAACTGCAAAAGCAGCTCTCTCTGCTGCTGGTGGACGACGATGCCGAACTGTGCGGCATGATGCGCGAATTCTTTGCCGAGGCCGGCCACCGGCTCGACACTATCTACAACGGCCGCGAAGGCCTGGCCACCGCACTGCGCGGCGCTTATGACCTCGTGATCCTCGACGTGATGCTACCCGGTATCGGAGGTTTCGCGGTGCTTGAGCAACTGCGCCGCAGGAAAGATTTGCCCGTGATTATGCTGACCGCGCGGGTGCAGCAGCACGACCGCATCCACGGATTGAACTCCGGCGCGGACGACTATCTTCCTAAGCCCTTCGACCCCGACGAGCTGCTGGCGCGCATCGGCGCCGTCCTGCGCCGCACGGAGAGCGCGGCGCTTCCGGCGGACTCCATTCTCGCCATCGGCAGCCTTCGCCTCAACGCAGCTACCCGCCAGGCGTGGAACCGCGACGCGCTTCTCGACCTGACGGCGATGGAGTTCGATCTTCTCGCGCTGCTCATGCGCTCGCCGGGCCGCGTGGTCTCGCGCGAGGCCATCACCGCCGTGCTCTTTGAGCGCGAGGCCACGCCCTATGATCGCTTCCTCGACGTACACATCAGTCATCTGCGCAAGAAACTCGAAAGCGGCCGCGGCCTCATCCGCACCATTCGCGGAGTGGGATATGTCTTTACGGGAACGGATTAAATCGCTGTCAACGCGGTCGCTTTATGTAGGCGTGCTGGTGGCGATGGTCAGCACGCTTTCGCTCTCGTTCCTCGTCTTCCAGCTCATCGCCGCGCAGGTAGAGCGCCTTCAGATCAATCCCATCTACGACAAGCTCGACGAGTTGCAGCTCGAAAGCGCACGCGACGCGTTCCAAGACGGCGGCGTACCGGCGCTCCGATCTTATCTGGCCAGACTCGATGACCTCTTCGGCGGCGCGCACTATCTTCTCAATGGAAAAGGAGACGATGCGCTGACCGGCCAGAGCGAGGCCGCCATGCTGCCCGCGCCGCCGGCCACCTTTTGGCGTCTGCGCAGGCAGGGTCGCTGGCTCGTGGCCCTCAAATCTTCCGACGGCCGCTACTGGTTCGCCGCGGAAGGCCAGCTCGGCCGGCCGCAGATCGCCGCGTTTCTCCCGTATTACTTCCTCGTGATCGGCGCAACCGGGCTGCTCTGCTGGCTGGCCTCCATCGGCGTCATCTCGCCCATCCGCCGCATCGCCGTCACCATTGCGCACTTCGGGCAAGGCGATCTCGCTGCGCGCGTACCCATCAACCGCACTGATGAGATCGGCCAACTGGGCCGCTCCTTCAATCAGATGGCGGAGCGGCTGCAGCGCCTCATTGCCAGCGAACGCCGCCTGCTCGGCGACATTTCGCACGAAGTGCGCTCGCCTCTTGCGCGCCTCAAGTTCGCCGTCAAGTTGGCGCGCACCGCGCCCGACCCCCATGCCGCGCTCGACCGCATCGAGCGCGACGTGGACCGCATCACCGCGCTGGTGGCGGACATTGTCGAGATCACGTTTATCGAAGGCGATCCCACCGTGCAGGACGTGGCCCTGGTGCGCCTGGCCGCGATCACCGACGAAGTGGTGCGCGACTGCGCGCTCGAGGCGCAGTTCCGCGGCTGCGGCATCAACGTCGGCGGCGCGCTCGCGGGCCGCGTGCTGGGCAACCGCGAGCTGCTGCGCCGCGCCGTCGAGAATGTGGTTCGCAACGCCATCCGCTACGCGCCGCAGGGGTCCGAGATTCATCTCGCCCTCCGCGAAGACGCGCGCGAGGCCTCGATCATGGTGCGCGACTTTGGCCCCGGCGTGCCGGAAGATACGCTCACGCGCATCTTCGATCCCTTCTTCCGCGTGGAGGAAGCGCGCGACACCAACGGCGGCGGATCGGGCATGGGCCTGTCCATCGCCAAGCGCGCCGTGCAACTGCATCACGGCTGCATCCGCGCGGAAAACGCCGCGCCCGGCCTGCGCGTTCGCATCGTGATCCCGCTCGCCAACCACTCCGGCATGGAATCCGCGTAGCGTAGAGCAGTTTCACCATTGCTATACCAACCTTGGGTGCCCCCGGTCCCTCACCCTTGGGGACCGGGGATGGAAGCAGTGTCTCTCGTGCGGACTTGCTACACAGCCTTCTTGGCCCGCGAACCGCGCCAGTAGAGCACCAGGCCCAGCAGAATCGACGCCAGCGTTCCGCCCACCAGCTTCAGCTCAAAGCCCAGCTTGCTCGATGAGTCACCCGGCGGCACCAGCGACACCAGAATCCCCACCAGCACCACGGCAAAGCCCAGCCCACCGCACACCCACACGCCCAGCCTGCCGCCCGGCACCAGAATCGCGTGCGTGTTGGTCTTGCGATCCGCGCGCCCGGCCAGCTTGATGACCGCGCCGAACATGTAGAGAAACGGAATGAAGTAGAGAATGATGGCCGCGTCAATGAGGAACTGATACGCGCCGCGCGTGGTGTCGTTGATCTGGCTCACCAGCAAAATCGCGCCCGACGCCACCGCCTGCACCAGAATCGAAATCCACGGCGTCTTCCAGCGGGGATGAATCTTGCCGAAGGCCGCCGGCAGATAGCGATCGATGCCGACCACAAACGGCACGCGCGCAATGCCCGCCACCGTGCTGCCCACGCCGCCCGCATTGCCCGCCGTCACCAGCATCGCCGCCACGATGCCGAGAAAGCCCACGCCCAGCGCCGCCGAGCCGATGGAGATGGCATGAAACACGCCGCTCTGCGGATCGATGTCGCTCGCAGGCACCAGCGCCAGCACCGCGAACGTGCCCGCGATGTACATCAGCGCAATCAGCGCACCCGCGCCAAACACGGCACGCGGCAGGGTGCGCCGCGGGTCGCGAATCTCCTCGCTCATGGCCGACACCAGTTCAAGCCCCGTGAACGCAAAGGCAATCTGCGACCAGAAGTTGACCGTATCCCAGTTCCAAA
>DASQSP010000238.1:0-4232 GCA_035642355.1 Occallatibacter sp. | reverse complement strand
GTAGACGATGAATGCGACCACCGCGATCATCCCGCCTATCAGAATTGCCAAGGCAGGGACAGTGAATGCGCCGAAGGCCTGCGTCCTGGCTTTCTCGTATAGATCGGCGATGCCGCGCGGCAGTCCGTCAACGATGCCGGCGAAGATGAGAAGACTCATGCCGTTGCCCACGCCGCGGTCGGTAATCTGTTCGCCCAGCCACATGACGAACGAGGTGCCCGCGGTCAGGGTGAGTACGGTCATCGCTATGAAGCCGGGGCCTGGGTTGAGCACGTACGACTGCCCGCCGCCGGTAGTGTGAGAGAGCGTGAGCGCAATGGCGAAGGACTGCACCACGCCAAGGACCACCGTCATATACCGGGTCCATTGCGTGATCTTGCGGCGGCCAATCTCGCCTTCCTTCTGCAGCTTGGCCAGTGGTTCGTAGACCACGGTCAGCAGTTGGAAGATGATCGAAGCCGTGATGTAGGGCATGATGCCCAGTGCGAAAACCGTGAGCCGGCGCAGGTTGCCGCCGCTGAACAGATCCACCAGACCCAGGGCCGATCCGCTCTGCGAATCAAAGAACGATTCCAGCGCCTTGGTATCGACACCCGGCGTGGGGATGTGGGCGCCGAGGCGGTAGACCGCCAGCATGCCCAGCGTGAACAACAGCCGGTTGCGAAGATCCGGGATACGGAAGATATTCGAAAATTTTTCCCACATATATGGTCAGCCCTACCCCTGCTCTCCGCTGATGAATCCTAGGCCTGGGCGGGTGCGCCACCCAGTACCACAACCTTGCCCCCGGCGCGCTCGATCTTTTCCTGCGCCGACTTGGAAAACTTGTGCGCGTGCACCGTGATGGCGTTCTTGATCTCGCCATTGCCGAGAATCTTTAACAAGCCCTTCTTCTTGGTCAGACCAAGAGCGGCCAGTTTTTCGAGCGTCAGCTCCGTCTCCGAGAGATTGGCCAAGCTATCCAGATTGAGCACGTTGTACTCGGTGCGGAAGATGTTGGTGAAGCCACGCTTGGGCAGGCGGCGGTGCAGCGGCATCTGGCCGCCCTCAAAGCCGCGCATCAGGCTCGAACCCGAGCGGGAACCCTGACCCTTGTGTCCGCGGGTAGACGTCTTGCCCATGCCGGAGCCCATACCGCGGCCCACACGCTTGCGGTTGGTGTTCGCCTTCTTCGGCGCGCGCAGATTGGAAAGATTCGTTGCCATGATTTCCTCGCTCAACGCCGGCCCACGGGAGGCCGACTCGCATATTGATTCTATCGTTTTCGAACTGACTCGCCCACACTACTCGACGATGCGCACCAGATGCGGAATGGCCTTGACCATGCCACGGATCGAAGGCGTGTCCTCACGCTCCACGATCTGGTTCAACCGGGTGAAGCCCAGGCCCTTGACCACCTTCTTGTGCTTCTCCGGCGTCGCGATCTTCGAGCGGTAGTACTCGATCAGCAGTGTCTTCTTCGCCTCTGCCATGACTATAGCTCCTCTACCTGCTTGCCGCGCAGCGCGGCCACATCGGCCTTGTCGCGCAACTGGGTCAGCGCGTCGAATGTTGCCTTGATCACGTTGTGCGGGTTGGCGGTGCCCAGGCTCTTGGTCAGCACGTTCTGCACCCCGGCCGAGGTCATGACGGCGCGGACGGCGCCGCCGGCAATGACACCCGTGCCTTCCGGCGCCGGCTTCAGCAGCACCTGGCCGGAACCGTAGCGGCCCAGCACCTGGTGCGGAATTGAAGTGTCGGTCAAATGCACGTGTACCAGGTTCTTCTTGGCGCTCTCGATGCCCTTGCGGATCGCCTGGGGCACCTCCTTCGCCTTGCCGGAGCCGTAACCGACCACACCTGCACCCGGGTCACCCACCACCACCAGCGCGGCAAACGACATGTTCTTGCCGCCCTTCACCACCTTGGTGACGCGATTGATGGCGACCACCTGGTCCTTCAGGTTGTAGTGCCCGGCATCGAGCTTCTTCTTCAGCATTGCCATCCGTCTGTTTCCTTCCGGGCGCTATGCACCCCTATTACCTAGAACTCGAGACCCGCTTCGCGCGCCGCATCGGCCAGCGCCTTGATGCGTCCGTGATAGAGATAGCCGCCGCGATCGAAGACGACTTTCTTGACGCCCTTCTCCTTGGCGCGCTCGGCCACCAGCTTGCCGACTTCCTTGGCCGCCGCCACATTGCCGCCGGTCTTCAGTTTGGCGGCCTTGGTGGAGGCCGAAACCAATGTGACGCCGGAGGCGTCGTCGATCACCTGCGCATAAATGTGGTTCAGCGAGCGGTAGACATTCAAGCGCGGCCGCTCGGCCGTACCCTGCATCTTTCGCCGGATGCGCGAGTGCACGCGCTGGCGGATCTCATTTCTCTGTCTCTGCGGAATCATCGTCTTGTCTTCTTCCTAATAGCGGGACCGCCCTGCGGCCCCGTTCGGTTTGTCCAGCTGCTGGCTTCCAGCCGCCAGCTTCCAGCTATATTGCTTACTCCGGCCGCCCCTGCTCTACTCACCAAATACGAGCTGGAAGCTAAGAGCTAGAGGCTTTTCTTACTTCGCACCTGTCTTGCCGACCTTCTTCTTCAGCTTCTCGTCGGCATAGCGAACGCCCTTGTTCTTGTACGGATCGGGCTTGCGCAGGGAGCGCATGTCCGCCGCCACCTGGCCCACCTTCTGCCGGTCGATGCCGGTGATGGTCACTCGGGTCTGCTTCGGGTCGATCGCGGCTTCGATGCCGGTTGGCAGAGGGAACTCGATCGGATGCGAATAGCCCAGCGTGAAGACCACCATGCTCTTGCCCTTCAGCTCCGCGCGATAGCCGATGCCGACGATATCCAGCTCCTTCGTCCAGCCCTTGGTGACACCTTCGACCGCGTTAAACAGCAACGCACGCGTCAACCCATGCAGCGGAGCAAGCTTTTCATCGTTGCGGGCCGCCACCATGTGGCCGTCCTTGTCCTCAAGCGTGATGCCCTCCGGCAGCGGGGTCTTCAGCTTGCCCTTGGGTCCCTCGACCAGCACCTCTTTCCCCTGCACGGTGTACTTCACACCCTTGGGGAGCGGGATCGGCTGTTTTCCAATGCGTGACATCTCTTCCATCCTTTGATCGGCTTGCGAGTCCCGGGTCCGCTGCCAGCTGCCAGCTACTTCCGTTCCACTGCAGCCCTTCCACCCAGCCAGCTATCTTGCTTTTACTGGCTCTCACTCATTTGAACTTCTGCCGCATATCCTCGCTTCGTCATTGCATTAGCTAGAAGCTAGGAGCTAAAAGCTGCTCTTACCAGACCTCGCAGAGAATCTCGCCGCCCACGCCTTCGCGCCGGGCCTGGCGGCCGGTCATCACACCGCGCGGCGTGGTGAGGATATTGATGCCCAGGCCGCCCTGCACGCGGCGGATCTCGTCGCGGCCCACATAGACGCGGCAGCCCGGACGCGAGACACGCTGCAGATCGCGGATCGCGGCTTCGTTGTTCGTGCCGTATTTCAGGTACACGCGCAACACCTGGCGGCCATCTTCCTCGGTGGCCTTGTAGTTCGCGATGTAGCCCTCTTCCTTCAGAATGCGGGCGATCTCGGCCTTCAGCTTGGAGGCGGGAACGTCCAGCTTCTGGTGACGGGCGCGGATCGCGTTGCGGATGCGTGCCAGAAAATCGGCGACTGGGTCGGTAAAGCTCATGCTCTCTCCTTCATCTTCCGTTCGCTCTGGCCTGGGTATCGGTCCAGCGCAGAGAACCAGCGAAGATGGTGTGGCTGGCCGTGCTCGGCACGTCCGGCGCGTTCAAAATTGTGTCGTGCAGCTCCTACCACGAAGACTTCACGACACCGGGAATCTCGCCGCGCAGCGCGAGACCGCGGAAGCACAAACGGCACACGCCGAACTTGCGCAGAAAGGCGCGCGGGCGGCCGCACAGCTTGCAGCGGTTGTGCTTGCGCGAGGAAAACTTCGGCTTCTTGGCGTCCTTGACGCGCTTTGCAGTGGTCGACATCGTTCGCTGATCCTTCTCTCTCCGCGGCCTTAGGCAGCCGTGCGGAATGGCATGCCGAACTGCCGCAGCAGCGCACGCGCCTGGTTGTCGTCCTTCGCCGTGGTGACGATGGTGATGTTCATGCCCTTCAGCTTCTCCACCCGGGCATAGTCGATCTCCGGGAAGATAAGCTGGTCGCGGACGCCGAGCGTGTAGTTGCCACGTCCATCAAAGCTCTTGGTCGAGACGCCGCGAAAATCGCGGACGCGCGGCAAGGCG
>DASQSP010000237.1:0-11088 GCA_035642355.1 Occallatibacter sp. | reverse complement strand
TGGCTGCCGCAATACTTCAACTCCCGCTTCAAGCTCGATCTCTCGCACATTGGATTGCCGCTCGTGGTGGTGTATGTGTCGTCGACGGTGGGCAGCGTGTATGGCGGCTGGCTGCCGAAGGGTTACATGCGGCTGGGGATGGCGCTGAAGCCGGCGCGGCTGGCGGCGATGCTGACCTGCGCGTGCCTGGTGGTTCCAATCATGGTCGCGGGCGGGCTGCATTCGGTGTGGGTTGCGGTGGGACTGCTAAGCCTGGCCGCGGCGGCGCATCAGGGATGGTCGGCGAATCTTTATACGACGGCGTCGGATATGTTTCCGCCGCGGCATGTGGGCACGATGGTGAGCTTTGGGCAGGCGGCTGGCGCGGTGGGTGGGGCGATTTTTCAGCCGGTGGCGGGCAATATTCTGCAGCTCACGCGTAGTTATGTTCCGCTGTTCATGTACTCGGCCTTTGCGTATCTGCTGGCGCTGGTACTGCTGGGGACGCTGGCTCCGGGGTTGAAGCCCGCGGCGGCGAGTTAGGCACGGAATGCGGTTTATAGATTGCGCCATCGTGAGCAGTCAGCGTAAGAGATGGGTGGGATTTTGAAGGTAGGGGAGTGACGGATGAAGACGATTAAAGGCCCGGGGATTTTTCTGGCGCAGTTTTCCGGCGATGATGCGCCCTTCAATACGCTGGAGGGCATGGCGGCGTGGGCGGCGAATCTGGGTTTCACTGGCGTGCAGATTCCTGCGTGGGACGCGCGGCTGTTTGATTTGAAGACGGCGGCGGAGAGCAAAGACTATTGCGATGGGGTTCGCGGTACGCTGCGCGAGGCAGGACTGGAGGTGACGGAGCTGTCGACGCACTTGCAGGGGCAGCTTGTGGCGAGCCACTGCGCCTGGAATGGGTTGCTGGATGGCTTGGCGCCGCCGGAGATGGCGGGCAACCCGGGAGCGCGGCAGGTGTGGGCGGTGGAGCAGCTTAAGTGGGCCGCGCAGGCGAGCAGAAATCTGTGCCTGACGGCGCATGCGACTTTCTCCGGTGCGCTGGCGTGGCCGTTTTTCTATCCCTGGCCGCAGCGGCCGGCTGGGTTGATCGACGAGGCGTTCGCGGAGCTGGGGCGGCGATGGACTCCGATTCTCGATGCGTTTGATGAAGCCGGCGTGGATGTGTGTTTCGAGCTGCATCCCGGCGAAGATTTGCACGATGGCGTGACCTTCGAGCGATTTTTGCGTGTGGTCAACGATCATCCGCGCGCGAATATTCTCTATGACCCGAGCCACATGGTGCTGCAGCAGATGGATTATTGCGCGTTCCTCGACATCTATCACGAGCGGGTGCGCGCGTTCCATGTGAAGGATGCTGAGTATCGACCGAGCGGGCGCAGCGGCGTGTATGGCGGGTATCAGGACTGGCTGGAGCGGCCGGGGAGGTTCCGCTCGCTGGGCGATGGGCAGGTGGATTTTCGCGCGATCTTCAGCAAGCTGGCACAGTATGACTATCCGGGATGGGCGGTGCTCGAGTGGGAGTGCTGCCTGAAGCATCCGACGGCGGGAGCGACGGAGGGCGCGCGATTTATTCGTGAGCACATCATTCCGGTGACGGATCGGGCCTTCGACGATTTTGCTGGGGTCGAGGCGGACGAGGACCGCAATCGGCGGATTCTCGGGCTGTGAGGTTGTGTTTTCCCAGGTCTCAAAAACGAGACCTGGGGCACCCGACGTTGGCGCAGGGCTTATCTACGGCGGGGCTGCTTGCGGGTGACGGTGACGAGCCTGCCCGTGACGGCGTACGGGCGGCGCTCGACGGGCGAGGAGAGCACCAGACTGGTGATGGGATTGCCGTAGGGCAGCAGCGCTTCGATGAGCGCCTCAAGATCGATCATGCTCGTGGTTGTGACTTTGAGCAGCAGGTCGTCGCTGCCGGTGAGGTGATGGCATTCGCGCACCTCTTCAAGGGTCTGCACAAAGTCAAGCAGGCGGCGATAGTTCTGGCCGCCGGAGCCGCAGCTCATGCGGATGAAGGCGAGCACCTCAAGGCCGAGCGCGTCGCGATCGATCTCGATGGTGTAGCCGCGCAGGACGCCGACTTCCTCCATTTGTTTGAGCCGCTCGGCGGTGGCGGTGGGCGAGAGGCCGATGCGGCGGCCGAGCTCGGCGGTGCTGAGACGGGCGTTGGCCTGTAGCTCCGCGAGCAGCTTTCGACCATAGGTGTCCATCAGTGCCGTTGAATCCATTGCCATGGTAATCAATCCTAGTGGATTCCTGCGCTGAGCGCCATAACTTCTGGGGGAAGCTGCTGTACCGGGATCGAGACGCAGCCTAGCATCGAAGGCATGGACTCTTTGATTCTGAATGGCCAGGCGCTGACGCTGGCTGAGATTGAAGCTGTAGCGTTGCGCGGACTTCCTGTGGGCGTGGCTCAAGAGGCGCGGGCCCGCGCTGTGCAGAGCCGCGCGCTGATTGAGAAGATTCTCGACGAGGGGCAGACGGTTTACGGCGTGAACACGGGCTTCGGCAAGCTGTCAGACGTGCGCATTGCGGCGGAGAAGCTGACCGAGCTGCAGTTCAACCTGGTGCGCAGCCACGCGGGCGGGGTGGGCACGCCGTTGAGCGAGGCGGAGTCGCGCGCGATGCTGCTGCTGCGCGCCAATGTGTTGGCCAAGGGCTTCAGCGGCGTGCGTCCGGGGGTTCTGGAACTGCTGGTGGCGCTGTTGAACGCGGGCGTGCATCCGGTGATTCCTGAAAAGGGGTCAGTGGGCGCGAGCGGAGATCTGGCTCCGCTGGCGCATCTGGCGCTGGTGGTGATCGGCGAGGGAGAGGCGTTTTATCGCGGCGAGCGGATGGCGGGCGGCGAGGCGTTGCAGCGCGCTGGTTTGGCCCCGCTGCGGCTGGCGGCGAAGGAAGGGTTGGCGCTGCTGAATGGCACGCAGGCGATGACCGGCGTGGGAGCGCTGGCTGTGGCGCGAGCGCAGCGCGTGGTGCGGCTGGCGGACGTCGCCGGCGCAATGTCACTCGAGGCGCTGATGGGAACGCCGGCAGCCTTTGACGGGCGCATTCATCGTGCGCGGCCGCATGCGGGGCAGATGGCGGCGGCGCGGAATCTGCTGGAACTGCTTGATAAGTCGGAGATTCGCGAGTCGCACCGCGAGCATGATACGCGCGTGCAGGATGCCTACTGCTTGCGCTGTATGCCGCAGGTGCATGGCGCGGTGCGCGGAGTGCTGGATCACGTTGCGGGCGTGCTGGAGACGGAGGCTGGATCGGCAACAGACAATCCGCTGATCTTTCCGGCGGACGAGCGCGACGAAGATGCGGTGCTGTCGGGCGGAAACTTTCATGGCGCGCCGCTGGCGTATGCGTTCGATTATGCGGCGCTGGCGCTGACGGATATCTCCAGCATCGCGGAGCGGCGCATCGACCGGCTTTTGAATCCCGACATCAATGAGGGATTGCCTGCGTTTCTGTCGCCCGATCCGGGGTTGTCGTCGGGGTTTATGATGGCGCAGATTGTGGCGGCGGCGCTGATTAACGAGTGTCAGGTGTTGTCGCATCCTTCATCGACGGGGAGTATTCCGACCGACGGCGGGAAGGAAGATCATGTGTCGATGGGCATGACGGGCGCGCTGAAGCTGCGGCAGATTGTGGAGCATGCGGAGCGCATTGCGGGGATTGAGTTGATGTGCGCCGCGCAGGGACTGGAGTTTCGCAGGCCGCTAAAGTCAAGCCCTGTGATCGAGCAAGTGTACGAGACAGTGCGTAAGGTGGTGCCCAGGCTTGAACAGGACCGCGTGCTGGCGCCGGAGATGGAAGCGATGGCGGCGGCCGTGCGTGCTGGTGTGTTCGATGCCTGGTGCGCGTAGAGACACAGATGCATGAGCGCGTGAGCCGGGAGAAACGAGAAGCCGGCGGGTTACGATTGCGCGGCTTTGAGCGCTGCGGTCAAGGCGGGCACAACGTCGAAGAGATCGCCGACGATGCCGTAGTCGGCGACTTCAAAGATGGGAGCGTCGGGGTCCTTGTTGATGGCGACGATGCACTGCGAGCCTTTGATGCCGACCAGATGCTGGATGGCTCCGGAGATGCCGACGGCGAGATAGAGTTTGGGCGCGACGGTTTGGCCGGAGCTGCCGATCTGGCGTTCGATGGGAAGCCAGCCGTTGTCGCAGATGGGACGCGAGGCGGCGAGCTCTGCCCCGAGTGCGGCGGCGAGTTCCTGCACAAGCGGGAGGTTGTCAGCCTCCTTGATGCCGCGGCCGACGCTGACAATGAGCGGAGCCGAGGAGAGGTCGACGGTTTGCGCGGAGGCGCGAAAGGGCGCGCTGGGTTTGGTGCGCATTTGCTCGGGCTCGATTTGCGGAGTGAAGACTTCGATGGTGGCTGAAGCCGAGGGGAGTTGATCGGCGCGGAAGGCGCCGGATTGCACGGAGAGAAAGTGCGGACCGGGCCCGGAGGCGCGGTAGTCGCCGACGAGGCGGCCTTGCAGAAGCTGACGCTGAAAGACGGGGCCTGCGGCGAGGGCCGTTACGTCTCCGATGAGGACGCGGCTGAAGCGCGCGGCAAGCGCAGGGGCGTAGTCGCGGACCTGATAGGTGTGCGGGAAGACGATGTACTCCGGTGTGACGGAGCGGAGGAACTGCTCGAGGGCCAGCGTAAATGCGTCGGACGTGTAAACAGCGAGAAGCGGGTGCTCGATGCGCACCACTTTGTCGACGGCTTTGGTGGCGGCTTCGGCGGCTGTGGCATCCGTGTTTGCACCGGGAACAATTGCGCTGACGGGAAGGCCCAACTGCGCGCCGAGCGCGTGGCCCGCGGCGAGAGCTTCCCAACTAATGCGGCCGATGCGGCCATCGTGTTCTTCGAGAACTACCCAGACGCCGCTCATAGCACCCTCGCTTCAAACTTGAGTTTCTCGACCAGCGCGGCTGCGGCTTCCTTGGCGGAGCCGGGCAACAACTGCGTGGACTTTTGTTTATGCGGCAGAGCGATGCGGTCGAGCGTGACGGACTGCGCTGCCGCGACGCCGAGGTCCGCGGCGGGGATGCGGCGCTGCTCCTTGGTTTTGGCTTTCTTGATGCCCATGAGCGTGGCGTAGCGGAGCTTGTTGCCGCCGGACTGAATGGTGAGAAGCGCGGGCGTGGGCAGGTCGATCGTCTGAAACCAGCCCTCTTCGAGCTCGCGCTTGACGGTGAGGCCGCTCGCCGATTTTTCGACGTGGAGAATGAGCGAGGCGTGGGGCAGGCCGAGCAGTTCAGCGAGAATGACGCCGGTCTGGCCGTAGCCGAGATCGTCCGATTGCAGGCCGGTGAGGACGAGGTCGGGGCTCTCCGGCTTGATGGCCGCGGCGAGAAGCTGCGCCACGTTGAAAACGTCGCGCTGGGCGAGGTCTTCAACGTCTATGTGGATGGCACGGTCCGCGCCCTTGGCGAGAGCCTCGCGGATGGTGGAGCCGACACGCTCGGGGCCGGCGCTGAGGACGATGACTTCGCCGCCGTTTGCTTCCTTGAGGCGAAGAGCTTCTTCGAGTGCGTAAGCGTCGGACTCGTTGAGAGCCCACTGGAGGTCGGTCTCGTCGATGCCTTTGCCGGCGGCGTCGATCCGAACCTGCGCATCGCGCTCGGGAACCTGCTTGATAGCGACAATGATCTTCATAAAGAATCCAAGATTATCTTAAACGGTTGCGGAGGGGACAGGCGGCAGCGAGCGAGCGGTGAGCTGGGCAATGTCGATGAGCTGCGGTGCGTTGGCCTGCGCGGCGAAGGCGTCGCGCAGCATGGTGTTGCAGAAGGGGCATGCGGCGGCGACGGTGGTTGCGCCGGTGGCGGCGAGCTCGGCGGCGCGCATGTGGCTGACGCGCTCGCCTGTCTCTTCACCGAGGAAAGCCAGACCGCCGCCCGCGCCGCAGCAGAAGCTGCGCTCTCCGCTGCGTGGGGCTTCAACGAGCTGGCCGGCGCTGCTGACGACCGCGCGCGGCTCGTCATAGACGTTGCGATAGCGGCCGAGATAGCAGGGATCGTGGTAGACGATTTTTTCCTGGTCCGGGACGGTGGGGAGCTGGCTGAGGTGCCGGGCGAGGAACTCGCTGTGGTGCTCGATCTCGGGCGGCGCTCCGAACTCCTTCCAGTCTTCGGCGATGGTGCGGACGCAGTGCGGGCAGATGGTGACGATCTTGCGGACTTTATTTTGCGCGAGGAGTTCGAGGTTGGATTCGGCGAGCTGCTGAAAGAGCAGATCGTTGCCGAGACGGCGAACGGGATCGCCGGTGCATTTCTCCTTGCGCAGCACGCCGTAGCTGGTGCCGAGGTAGTTCATCACGCGGGCGAAGTCGGCGACGATCTCGCGGCCTTTGGGATCGTATCCGCCCATGCAGCCGAGCCACAGGCAATACTCCTGCGACCCGTCGAAGATGGGGAATGCCTGCTTCTGGACAAACTTGTCGCGTTCGGCGGTGCCTAGGCCAAGTGCATTTGATCCGCGCTCGAGCGCGAGGAAGAGTTTCGCGCCGTGATCGTCTTCCCATGCGCCGGTGTTGACGGCGCCGCGGCGCAGGCCCACGAGGATGGGGAGGTGCTCAATTCCGACGGGGCACTGGAACTCGCATGCTCCGCAGGTGGTGCATTGGAAGACGGCTTCCTGTGCATTGTATTTGCCGAGCAGCGGCTCTTCGGAGGCCGGACCGAGATCGTTGAGATAGCTGCGCAGGCCGAGGACGATTTCTTTGGGGTTGAGCAGCTTGCCGGTGTTGGCGGCGGGGCAGTGCTCGGTGCAGCGGCCGCACTCCACGCAGGAGTAGGACTGAAGCACGGTGAGTTGGGTGAGATCGGTGCCGGCCACGAGACCGAAATCTTCGTCGCCGGAGAGCGGTGGAATCTGGCTGAAGCCGCCGCGCGAGAGAAAAACGGTGGCGGGGCTGAGCACGAGATGGAGATGCTTGGTGTGGGGAATGATGGGCAGAAAGATGAGCAGAGAAAGCGTGTGAGCCCACCAAAGCATGCGCGCGGCGGGGGCGGTATCTGCGACGAAGAAGGCCGCGAGATATGTGACCATGAGCGCGAAGATGAGGAACGCGATGAAACCGGATTCCCAGGAGAGCTTGGCTCCGAGCCAGCGTGGGCGGACGAGGAAGCGGCGGATGAAGAGACCGGCGATGCCCGCGGCGCAGGTGAGCGCGAAGGCGGCGGCGAAATAGAAGTAAAAGCGGCCGAACCAGCTCTGCGGGGACAGGAAACCGATGCCGAGGCCCACGGCGCAATGGTTAAGCGTTACCAGAGCAAAGGCGCAGAATCCCCAGAAAACAAAGGCATGAGCGAGGCCGGGCAACGGACGTTGTTGAATGACTTTGGCCTGGCATATTACCTCCCAGAAGAAATCCCACGCGCGGCGGCCGATGGGGAAGAGATGAAAGTCGGAGTCTTTCCTGGCGCGGAGGATGTTGCGCACGATGGGGCTCAGGCGTCGCGCGAAAAGCGCGGCTGAAGCAGCGGCCAGGGCGAGGAAGAGGAGCTTCTCACCGAGTGCGAAAGTTGCAGGCTCGGCCAGCGTGGGGAGCAGAAGGGTCATAAGCGAACTTAACCACGATACAGGATGGCGGGGCATCGATGCATCTGCAGATCAGAGAATGCGCAGCCGGGACATTTATCGACCAAAGCGGAGGGTATTGCACTTGCAATCCCGCGACGGAGCCACCTTCCGTCTAGCAGCGAACGATATTATCCGCGTGAATGCCCTTGGTGGCGTTGCGGGTGTCGATCACGAGCTTGGACTGGGTGACGATGGCTTGGTAATCGTAGGTGGTGTGATCGGTGACGATCATGACTGCATCATATTGGCCGAGATCGTCGAGCGGGGTATTGGTCATGTCGAGAGCGTAGTGGCGTCCGTGGCCTACGGAGGGGAAGTAGGGATCGTTGTAGAAGACCTCGGCGCCCTTCTCGCGCAGCAGCTCGAGGATGGTGAGCGAGGGAGATTCGCGCAGATCGTCGATGTCGCGTTTGTAGGCGAGGCCGAGCACCAGCACTTTCGACCCGTTGATGGATTTGCGGTGGCGGTTGAGGCCGTCCGCGAGCTGGTCGATGACGAAGTACGGCATGTTGATGTTGACTTCGCCGGCGAGCTCGATGAAGCGGGTGCGGAAGTCGAACTGGCGGGCCTTCCAGGAGAGGTAGAACGGGTCGATGGGGATGCAGTGGCCGCCGAGGCCGGGGCCGGGGTAGAAGGCCTGGAAGCCGAATGGCTTGGTTTTGGCGGCGTCGATGACTTCGTGGATGTCGATGCCCATGCGCATGCAGAGCTGCTTAAGCTCGTTGACGAGCGCGATGTTGACGCAGCGATAGATGTTTTCGAGCAGCTTGGTCATCTCCGCGACCGCGGGGCTGCTGACGGGGACAAGGCGGCGGAAGATGGCGCCGTAGAGCGCGCCAGCGAGCTCGGACGCGACCGAGCCGCAACCGCCGACGACTTTGGGAATGTCGTGGCGGGCGACGGTGTCGTTGCCGGGGTCTTCGCGCTCGGGCGAAAACGCGACGTGGATGCCATCGACTTCCGCTGTGCGTGCAACCTTAAGTCCGTGGGGATTGCCTGCTTCGAGGAGCGGGACGACGATCTCTTCCGTGGTGCCGGGATAGGTGGTGCTCTCGAGGACGATGAGCTGACCCGCATGAACGTGGGGCGCGATGGCGTTGACGGTGCCGGTGACGTAGCTGAGGTCCGGCTCGTGGTACTCGTTGAGCGGCGTGGGCACGCAGATGATGACCGCGTCCATCTGGGCGATCTCCGCGTAGTTGGCGGTGGCGTGGAAGCCGGCTTTCCGCGCCTGCTGAATCATCTCGGGCAGGATGCGCACGATGTAAGAGCCACCAGCGTTGAGGGTGGCGACCTTGTCGGCTGCGATGTCGAAGCCGGTGACACGGAAGCGCTCGTTCGAAAACAGCAAGGCCAAGGGCAGGCCAACATAGCCCATGCCCACGATGCCTACGCGCGCCTGGCGGGCCTCAATCCTGTGCTTCAGGGCATCGAGCGTGCCCGAAACTGCGATGGTCATGTCTTAATTGTAGAACCTGCGCGGGTTGGTATGCTGGCACTTGCGGCTGGGCCGCGGAGACGGAGAAGAGTGCGTGGCCAAGTATCTGGTAACGGGAGTTGCGGGATTCATCGGGCGGTCGATTGCGGCGGCGCTGCTGTGCCGCGGTGAGATGGTGCGCGGCATCGACAACTTCATCACCGGCAAGCGCGAGAATCTGATTGGCCTGGAGACGATGGAGTTTGTTGATGGAGATCTCGCCGATCCGGCAGCGTGCGCACGGGCCTGCGAGGGCGTGGAGATTATCTTTCACGAGGCGGCGCTGGCCAGCGTGCCGCGTTCGGTGGCCGACCCGGTGGGGACCAACACAAACTGCGTGACGGCGACGCTGAATCTGCTGGTTGCGGCGCGGGCGGCGGGGGTGCGGCGGGTGGTGTATGCGGGCTCGTCGTCGGCCTACGGCGATACGCCAACGCTGCCCAAGGACGAGACGATGCTGCCCAATCCGATTTCGCCCTACGCGGTGGCGAAGCTGGCGGGCGAGCAGTATATGCGGGCCTTTGCGCGCGTCTACGGGCTGGAGACGGTGGTGCTGCGCTACTTCAACGTATTCGGGCCTTATCAGGATCCGGCGTCGCATTATTCCGGCGTGCTGGCGGTGTTTTGCCGCAGGATGCTGGCGGGCGAGCAGCCGAGCATCTACGGCGATGGCGAGCAGAGCCGCGACTTTACCTATATCGACAACGTGGTACATGCGAACCTGCTGGCTGCGGCGGCTCCGGCGGAGAAAGTGAGCGGACAGATGATGAACACGGCGACGGGAAGCCGCATCACGCTGAACGAGACTTTCAAAATCCTGAAGGAGCTGACGGGTTACGAGGGCGAGCCGACGTACCTGCCGCCGAGGGCCGGCGATATTCGTGATTCGCTGGCGGATATTCGGCTGGCCGGCGAGCTGCTGGGCTATGCGCCGGTGGTGGATTTCCGCGAAGGGCTGCGTAGGACGGTAGAGTGGTATCGCCCAGGTAACGGGAGTGGCTTGCGATAGACCTGCATTAAATTTTCATCATAGGAAATCTTGCGTTCGTTTCTCGTCTGTTGGAGAATGACCTTAACTTACGAGAAAATTTTTCCGGTTACCTGCGGCATTGTGCGGGCTCCTCGGCAGCTGGGGATAAATCGGAAGCGAGGGCCCCTATTTTGGCGGACGCTCCTGAAGCAGTGCGCGGCTCAACGCCGGCCGGATCGGGATCTGCTGTGCAGGGCAGTTGGCGACGCGGCGAGGAGACTGTCTCCATTCGCGAGTTGGCGGCGACCCTGGTGCGCAGGCGGCGGTTTGTGCTGGGCGTGACAGGCGGACTGCTGGCCGGGTGTGTTTTCTATTGCCTGTTGTGGCCCCGGACATACGAAGCGTGCGCGCAGGTGGCGCTGCGGGGCAACCCGGTGAGTGCCCTCGACCTGAGCGCCGATCCCGGTGCCACGCGCAACGCGATCGCGAGCGATACACAGCTTGAGACTCTGGCCAATATGCTGCGCAGCGATCCGGTGGCGTGGCGCGTGATTGTGAGCGAGCGGCTCTACCAGCAGAAGGAGTTCGCCGGGAGCGACTTTGCGCGGCGGTTCCCGGGATTTCGCGGGAATGCGCCGCGGACGGATGGGCAGGCCTACCTTCTGGAGCAATTCGAGAGGCATTTGTTTGTGCGCACGCTGCCGCGCACGTCTATTGTGCAGATTCGGTTCCGGTCGCACGATCCGGCGCTTGCCGCCACCGTTGCAAATGCGGTCATCCGTGCCTACGAGGCGCAGCAGACCGCCGCGCGGGTGGAGGCGACGGCCGAGGCGACCGGCGCGCTGGGTGTGGAGCTGCGTTTGCTCAAGGCAAAAGTGGATGCGGACAATCTGCGGCTGATTGCGTTCCAGAAAGACCACGGCCTGGTGGACACGCCGGAGACGCTGGCGGGCGGTGAGCCCGGCGAGGCGCAGCACAACCCCACGCTGGTGGAGATCGATGCGCTGGGCCAGGAACTGGTCGCTGCCAAGGCGGATCGCATTCAGAAGCAAGCGGAGTATGAGGCTGCTGTGCACGG
>DASQSP010000236.1:0-27538 GCA_035642355.1 Occallatibacter sp. | reverse complement strand
AGCTGCTGAGGGCTTCCGCGCGCATTTTTGCGCGACAGATCATCGTCATCCTAAGCCGACTTCTGCCTCGGTGGAACTTGATCAGCTCGCAGGCCGCCGTGCAGGCAGCTTGAATAGGGTTTTTCAGGATCGACTAGCTACACATATCCGGCGCCGCGGCTCAAGCACATCGTTGAGGGTGCGGGGTTAGGGGTTCCAAGCGGACATTTTGACTATGAGACGCTGCCCGAGAAGATGGAGTATGCGAGTCACCTGGGGCTGGAGTGGGTCGTGACTCCCGAGATTCCTGAAACCATGTGGACGCTGGATGGGTTTCACGCTGCGGCGAAAAAACTTAACGAGTTCGGCAGACGCGCGAAAGACCTGGGAATGCGGTTTGCATTTCACAACCACGACTATGAATTCGCCCCTCGCGACACGCACGGCAAGACTGGATTCGCGGTACTGTTGGAGGAGACCGATCCGGAATTGGTGTTCTTTGAGATGGATTGTTATTGGATCGCGCAAGCGGGGCTCGATCCGCTCACGATGCTGAAGACGATGGGAAAACGGATACGGCTGCTTCATTTGAAGGGACGTAAGAATGGGTTCCCTACGTCTTACGACATGGCGCCATCGTCGGCCCACTTCGCGCCAGTGGGCTCAGGAGCGATCGATTGGAAATCGATTCTGGCCGAGGCGGAGAAGCTCAATGTAGCGCATTACTTTGTCGAGCAGGACGACACATATGGGCACCCGTTCGGAACTATCTCTGCGAGTTACAACTATCTTCGAACCTTCGTGCCGTGAGAACCGCCCGTTCGCCTAACATTGACCTGATTGATCGGCCGACGTCTGAGTTATCCTCAAGTCGAGCGGCCGAGCTTCCAGGCCTGAACGGGCCTTCTTCATCGTCGCTCCGTCCGCGACGCACTGTGTAACGAAACGAGAAACGGGCCTTCTCGGCAACGCGGCGCTTTGCTCTGGTTATCGGAGGAGAAACTCACAGCTTGAATGGAGTTTGCGGCGGTCCGAGGCTGAGGGGCGACGGGCTCAGTCGGCGGCAGTAGCTTTCTTTGGGGCTGTGCGGCGCGCGGAGGCGGGCTTGGTTGTTGCGGATTGATCGGCCGTTGCTGCTGAAGTGAGGCCGACTGGAACTGCGGCGGGCGCGGCGCCGGGAGTCGCGGTTGCGTTGGGGATGGCGTCGAGATCGGCCTTGCCTTCGGCGACTTTCATCAGGAAGTCCTGGCTGGAGAAGGCTGGGGCGTCCTTGAAGACGCGGGAGGCGCGCTGGTAGGTGCCATCGGGCTGCTGGATGCGAGCTTTGACGGTGTCGGCGAGCAGGGCGGGCAGAATCTCGCTGTGGATGCGGGCGCGAGCGGCGGCGTCGCGCACCGGGAAGACAACCTCGCAGCGCTCGAAGAGATTGCGCGGCATCCAGTCGGCGGAGCCGAGATAGATTTCGTCGTCGCCGCCATTGGCGAAGTGATAGATGCGCGAGTGCTCGAGGAAGCGGCCGACGATGGAGCGGACGCGGATGGTTTCCGACAGGCCTTTGACGCCGGGGCGCAGGATGGAGAGTCCGCGGATGATGAGGTCGATCTCGATGCCGGCCTGCGATGCGGCGTAGAGGGCCTCGATCACCGTGGGCTCGAGCAGGGCGTTCATCTTGGCGATGATGCGCGCGGGGCGGCCGGCGCGGGCGTGCTCGGTTTCGCGGCGGATGAGGCCGAGGAAGCTCTCGGCCATGGTGAGGGGCGCGACCAGCAGGGGGCGATAGTCGTCGATCTCGGCGTGTGCGGTGAGGTAGTTGAAGACCATGTGTACGCGCTCGGTGATCTGCGGATCGCAGGTGAGCATGCTCAGGTCGGTATAGAAGCGCGCGGTGACGGGGTTGTAGTTGCCAGTGCCGAGATGGCAGTAGCGGCGGGTGACGCCGTCCTCGTCGCGGCGGACCAGCATGGCGAGTTTGCAGTGGGTCTTGAGGCCGACCACGCCGTGGAAGACCTGCACGCCGGCGTCCTCCATGCTGCGCGCCCAGCGGATGTTCGAGGCCTCGTCGAAGCGGGCCATGAGCTCGACCACCAGGGTGGCTTCCTTGGTCGCCGCGGCGTCGATCAGCGCCTGGAACATGGGCGAGTCCTGGCTGGTGCGATAGAGGGTCTGCTTCATGGTGAGCACGGCGGGATCGATGGCGCCGTTCTCGACGAACTCGACGACGGGATCGTAGGAGTCGTAAGGGTGGTGGAGCAGGATGTCGCGGTGGCGCAGCTCCTCGAAGATGTTGGGCGACTTGCGGCTGAGAGTGAGCGGGCGCGGCGTGAAGGCCGCGAACTTGAGATCGGCGCGCTGCACGTCTCCATAGAGGAACATGAGGCGGGAGAGATTGACGGGGCCCTCGCCGCGGAAGACCTGGTCCTCATCGAGCTCGAAGTTGACACGCAGGCGCTCGACGATCTCCGGGTCGGCGGCGGTCTCGATCTCGAGGCGCACGGCATCGCCCTTGCGGCGGTTGTGCAGCTCCACGCGAATGGATTCGAGCAGCGAGCGGGCTTCTTCCTCTTCGAAGTAGAGGTTGGAGTTGCGGGTGACGCGGAAGCCGGTGCGGGCCACCACCTCGTATCCGCGGTACATGCCGGCGAGATTCTGCGCGATGAGCTCGTGGAGGAGCAGGTAGTCGAAGACGCCGTCGGCCGCGGGCAGGCGCACGAAGCGGGGCAGCGCGCGCGGCACGGTGACCACGCCGAGCATGAGCGGGCCGCTGGATTTGCGCTTGCGGCGCAGCAGCAGCGCCAGGCACAGCGCCTTGTTCAGCACGCGCGGAAACGGATGCGCGGGATCGATGGCGATGGGCGTGAGCAGGGGATCGACCTCGCGCTGGAAGTAGCTCTGCGCGAAGGAGCACTGATTTCCGCCGATCTCTTCCCAGTCGAGCAGCCGGACGCTCTGCTTGCGCAGCGCGGGGAGAAGCTGCTCGTTGAGGCAGCGGTACTGGGCGCGGACGAAGGTGTGGATCTCGGCGGTGAGGGCGGTGAGGGACTCGTCGGGGCGCAGGCCGTCGTAGCCGGGCTCGCGGTAGCCGTCCTCGATGCGCTGCATGAGGCCGGCCTGGCGGACCTCGACGTACTCGTCGAGATTGGAGCCGGTGATGGCGAGGAACTTGACGCGCTCGAGCAGAGGATTGGCCGGATCCTCGGCTTCCTCGAGGACACGCCGGTTGAACTGCATCCAGGAGAAGTCTCTGCCGTTGAACAGCTTTTGATTCGGTGTCGTGCGGGCCATGCGAACCGTCCAATGCGCTGTGTTGACCAGTCTATCGCGTTTTGGGGCTGGCGGCACGCGCGTACGCTGTGCGCTGCCGAAACGGGGTCTATCGGAACTGTTACAGGACGAAGGGCGTAAATGTGTTAACGGCAGACAAAAAGCAGCGGAAAGAGGGCAGGAATGCGCAACGCCATGCATGGGTCCTTGCCAGGGCGTGCTGCCGTGGCCGGCGGGTGCCCCGGCCCGGCAGCATAGAATTGGACCAGCCCCGGCCGCGATGCCGGAGCTGGGAGACCGATGGAAGCCACCTGCATTCGCTGCCACCAGACCGTCGTGGAGGGCAACACATTTTGTCCGGCCTGCGGGCTGCCTCAACTGGTGTACAACGCGGATTCGGGGGCTGCGCAGGGGCAGGCGGAGCGCGGGGCCGGCGCGCCGCGCGACGCGAGTGTGGTGGACTGGAAGCCGGCCATGCGCGCCGCGTTTCTCCTCGCGATTCCCGCCGGCCTGCTGTCGAACGTGTTCTCTCCGGTGAGCGCCCTGGGCGTCTTTTTTGTCGCTGGCGCGGCGGCCTGGGCGGTGGCGTGGTATGTGCGCGGCAGCGAGGGCACGGCATGGATCACGATCGGCGCGGGCGCGCGCATTGGCCTGGTAACCGGCCTGATGGCCGCCTGGCTGGCCTTCGGGGTCAGCGGCGGCGCGCTGTTTGTGCAGCGCTATATGCTCCACAACGTGGGCCAGACCGACCAAGCCTATCGAGATTACGTGAGCCGCGCTTTTGAAGACGCGGTGCGGCAGTCGATGTCTCAGGTGGCGGCGGGGGATGCGGCGCAGGTGCATGCGGCCATGGTTCAAATGGAATCCATGTTCCTTTCGCCCTGGGGCCGCGCGGCCAGCATGGGAGTGGGTCTCACCGTTTATTCAACGCTTCTCTTGTTCTTTGCCGTGGGCGGCGGAGCATTGGGGGCGCGGATGCTGGCCCGGCTGCGGCCGCCGCCGCTCTAGCTTTCTGCGCGGCACGCGTAGCGGGTGCGGATTCTCCACAGTTGATGGCGAGGCCCAGGCCTCGTATGATCCTCCAAAGATCGGCAGCAACCAGATTTCCAGCCAGCGCACCGCGAGAGAGCCCATGACCGACCAACCCAACCAACCAATCCATCCCAGCCTGCGCATCAAGGGCAGGCTGATGTCCGCCTCGGAGATTGAGCGCACGCTGGTGCGCCTGGCCCACCAGATTGTGGAGAAGAGCAACGGCGGCGACCTGGTGCTGATCGGCATCAAGCGGCGCGGCGTGCCGCTGGCCGAACGGCTGGCCAAGCTGATCGCGGGCATCGAGAAGAAGCCGGTGGCAACAGGCATGCTCGACATCCGGTTTTATCGCGACGATCTCTCCACCGCCGATGCGCGGCCGGTGGTGACGCCGGGCGCGCTGGGCGTGGATGTCGAGGGCCGCGACGTGATTCTCTGCGACGACGTACTCTACACGGGCCGAACGATTCGTGCAGCGCTGGACGCGCTGTTCGATCACGGCCGTCCGCGCCGCGTGCAGCTTGCGGTGCTCATCGACCGCGGCCATCGTGAGCTGCCCATCGAAGCCACGTATGTGGGCAAGAACGTGCCCACCAGCAGCCGCGAGATTATTGAAGTGAAGTTCCACGAGGTGGATAACGACGAGCAGGTGCTGCTGGTCGAACGGGTGGATTAGATATCCGGCAATTAAGTACAGTGATTTGGGTGCCCCATCCTTGCCGCGTTTTTTGCGGCTAGGGTGGGAGAGCACAACACTATTTACTTGCCGGATCAATAGTCACCAACACAATTGAACCGGCGGGCACCGCAGTGCGCGCCGCTGAGCCAGAGTTGCGAGCGTAACCGCATGACTGCAACGGCAACACCCGTCCGCCGCCAGCTTCACCATCCTTCCGCCCCCGCGTCGCCGTTCCCTTACAACTCCGGTTCGCTGCTCGCGGCCGGAGACCTGAGCCTGGACGCGATCAGCCATCTTCTGGCGCGCGCGACCGTGCTCGAAGGCATGAACCCGGCGGAGCGCGAGCGCATTCTGTTCAAGCGGCGTGTGGCGCTGCTGTTTTATGAGTCCTCCACGCGGACGCGCACCAGCTTTGAGCTGGCGGCCAAGGCGCTGGGCGCGGACACCACGCTGGTTTCGAGCCTGTCGTCGAGCATCGAGAAGGGAGAGACGCTCAAGGACACCGGCCTGACGCTGCGCGCGCTGGGCGCGGAGACGATCATTCTGCGCCACAGCTCGAGCGGCGCGCCGTGGCTGCTCGAAGAGACGACGCAGCTGCCGGTGCTGAACGCGGGCGACGGCATGCACGAGCACCCCACGCAGGCGCTGCTCGATCTGCGCACCATGCTCCGTCATCTGCGACCGGGCGTGGAGACGGTGAAAGCCGACACGCTGGCTGGCGTCACGGTGACGATTGTGGGCGACATTGCGCACAGCCGTGTAGCGCGCTCGAACATGCTGCTGCTGCCGCGATTGGGCGCGCGGGTGATTCTGTGCGGACCGATCCAACTGCTGCCGGAGGCTGCGATCGATGCTGGTCCGGGCATAGCTGTCGAGCGTGACTTTGACGCGGCGCTGCGCGCGTCGCAGGTGGTGATGATGCTGCGCATCCAGGCCGAGCGGCTGGCGGGGCTGCAGCTCGATCTCGAGCAATATAAGGACGCGTATCAGCTCACCGGGCAGCGGCTGGCCGCGCAGGCGCCGCAGGCGCTGGTGATGCATCCGGGGCCGATCATTCGCGGGCTGGAGTTGACGGCCGGCGTGGCCGATGGGCCGCAGTCGGCCATTCTCGAACAGGTGAAGAACGGAGTCGCCATTCGCATGGCGGTGGTGGAGCGGGCGCTGCGCGCGACGCACGAAGGGAGCCGCGCATGACGGCGCTGGTGATTCGCGGCGGGCATCTGATCGATCCCGGCGCAGGCGTGGATGCGCCCAGGGACATTCTTATCAAGGACGGCCGCGTGGCGGAGATTGCCGCGCCGGGCAAGCTGAAAGCGACGAACGGAACTCAGGCGATTGATGCGACGGGACTGACCGTGGCGCCGGGGCTGATCGATATTCATGTGCATCTGCGCGAGCCGGGGCAGGGCTACAAGGAGACGATTGCGAGCGGCACGGCGGCGGCGGCGGCGGGCGGATTTACCTCAGTGGCGGCGATGCCGAACACGATCCCTGTCAATGACACGCCTGAAGTGACCCGCTGGATGCAGGCTCCGGAGCGCGGCGCGGCGATTCGCGTGTTCCCCATTGGCGCGGCCACGCGCGGATCGAAGGGAGAGGCGCTGAACGACTTTGCCGCGCTCAAATCCGCGGGCGCGGTGGCGGTGACCGACGACGGGCATCCGATTTTGAAGGACGGCATCATGCGCGAGACGCTCGCAGCCGCGGCGCGCGTGGGGCTGAGCGTGATTCAGCACGCGGAAGATACGCGGCTGACGCAGGGCGCCAGCATGAACGCGGGGCCCATGGCCTTCAAGCTGGGGTTGCGCGGCATGCCGGTCGAGGCCGAGTCCGGTCTGGTGGAGCGCGACATTCGCCTGGTGACCGAACTGCGCGATGCGCGGGTGCATCTGCATGTGGCGCACACGTCGACGGCGGCTGCGGTCGCGGCCGTTCGGCAGGCGCGGCGCAACGGGCTGCGCGTGACCTGCGAGGTTGCGCCGCATCACTTTCTGCTGACGGAAGAGCACGTGGGCATGTACTCGACCAATGCCAAAATGAACCCGCCGCTGCGCTCCGCTGCTGATCGCGACGCGATGATCGAGGGCATCCTCGACGGCGTGGTGGATGCGATTGCGACGGATCACGCGCCCCACGCGGTGCACGAGAAGGAAGTGGAGTTTGAGCGCGCGCCCAACGGCATCACCGGCCTTGAAACCGCGCTGGGCCTCAGCCTGCGCTGGCTGCACAAGGAGTGGAAGCTGCCGATGGGCCGCGTGCTGAGCCTGCTGAGCGCGCAGCCGGCCGCGCTGCTGGGCCTGAAGGGGCGCGGGACTTTAACAGTTGGAAGTTTTGGCGACATGGTGATCTTCGACCCCAAAGCCGAGTGGACCTATCGCGCCAAAGAGACGCGATCAAAGGCGCGCAACACGCCTTTCGACGGCTGGACGATGCAGGGCAAGGTGCGCTGGACGATCAGCGAAGGGCGCATCGCTTACATCAATGAATAGGCGCTGGAGCGTTTTCGATTCAAGTATCAACAAGACTCTGGGTGCAAGACTCTGGGTGCCCCATCCTTTGTGCGTCTTTTGCACAAAGAGTGGGAGACCACAAATGCCCGCCTCGACCGTAAACACTTAAACAAAAACCGCACAGCTAGCTGGCTTTGCCCAGCAGTGTTCGCTCGGCGCGTTGCCAGTCTTCCGCATCGTGGCCGTGATGGCCGCCGCGCTCCAGCCAGAAACGGTGCGCGAGCGCCGCAATCTCCTGCCGCGAGACCGGGTGCTTGACTTTGCCGTTGGATTTAGGTGCTGCCTCTTTCTTGGCAGCAGCGGTTTTCTTCGGCGCGGTTTCCGCGGTTTTGGCTTGGACGGCCGCGGCGGCGCGGGGCTTGCGGGGAGCAGCTTTCTTCGCCGAATCTGGCATCGGAATCTCCTCGTGGAGTAGAGGTCAACGAGCAGGCCATCGTCTTCAGAGTACAAGACAGTCAAGACGGAGTGAAGGCCCAGGCGACGGCTCGCATCCATGTGGTCAACGGCGCATTTTCATTTCGGGACGGCTGCTGCATGCGGAGCCAAATTATACTTGGGTATAATTCAATCAGGAGATCGACATGCCGCGAACAAACCTTCGCAAAGTGGGAGGGTCGATTATGCTCGCAGTGCCGCCCACGATTCTCGAACTGTTGCGGTTGAAGGCCGGCTCCGCGGTCGAGCTGACCGTGGATGGGGAGCGGCTGGTGATTGAGCGCCAGGCAAAGCCCCGTTTCACCCTGGCGGAGCTGCTGGCGCAGTCGGACTACTCCGCGCCGCTGACCGCGGAGGAGCAGGAGTGGCTTGGCGCTCCGCCGGCTGGCCGCGAGCTGCTATGAATCGCGGCGATATCTACATGGTTTCGCTGGACCCGACGCAAGGACGCGAGCAGCAGGGCCATCGGCCGGTTCTTATCGTATCGCCCACCGGATTCAACACCGTGACAGGGCTGCCTGTGGTTTTGCCGATCACCGGCGGTGGAGCCTTTGCGCGCAAGATCGGCTTCGCTGTGCCTCTGGCCGGCACGCGGACGACGGGCGTGGTGCGGTGCGACCAGCCGCGCGTTCTCGATGTGGGCGCGCGCGGCGGCCGAAAAGTGGAAGCTCTTCCTCAAGAGATTCTGGATGAGGTGCTGGCGCGCGTGGTCACACTTTTCGAGTGACGATTCGCGGTTGCGCCGCTCAGCCCTTGCGGCGGTAGTTGATCTGGAACTCGTAGCCGGGGTTGGCGGGGAAGAGGCCGGCGATGTGGCGCAGGCGCTCGGCGAGGGCGGGCGCGGCCAGCAGCGGATACTCGCGCTCGCGCAGGTCGTGGTAGTCGAAGTCGACCGCCAGCGAGAGCATGTAAATGGCCAGCGCATCGGAGAACGCGGCCTCGTAAAAGGCGTTGCGGGCGCGCTCGTCGATGACGGGCCCGGCGCCTTTGCCGTTGCGCGAGTCGAGAGCGCGGCGGCGCGACTCCCATGCGTCCTGGCTGGTTTCGCCGCGTACCTGCGACTCCGCCTGTGACCAGGCGAGCGAGGAGAAGCTCTCCGGCACGCCGGCGGCGGAGACAAAGTTGTGCGCCACGTTGATGAAAAATTCAAAGGAAAGACCGAAGCGGTCTTCCACCAGGCGCGTGGAGATAAAAACGGCTTCAGTCGAGCCCAGCGCGGTGTTGCGATGGCAGATGGCGCGGTCGCCCAGCTCGACCGAGTAGCCCGGCGCGACCAGGGTCTCTCCGGTATCGGCGATGGCCAGCGGCACAAAGTAGTAGGCGCGGCCGGCGAGCGCGGGCGCCAGGGAAGCGGGCACGGCGCCCACCATGCGCTCCAGCTCCGGCTCAGGCACGCGGGTGTCGCCCCACGCGGCAAAGTGGATTCCGTTGGGCGCAGCGCCGGCAGTCGACTGTGCAGCGACCTTTTCGGCCTGCCAAAGCTCAAGTTGTACGTTGCTGACCATGCTTCTGTATTCTAGTCGAGAAAGGACGCCGCGCAAGACCATGCCAAACGCGCACACCTCGCGCCCTCGCGGAAGCGTACTCGGTTTCCCGCTCCAGGGCTTCAGTCTCTTCCAGAGCCTGCTGCTCGCGTTCGCTTCGGCGTTCTTTACCTTCTTCGCGAGCACGTTTCTCGCGATCATGTCTCTGCTGGCATGGAACAACCTGGGCCACCACACCGTGAACTATGCAGACACGTATCTCTATGTCGGCTTCCCGGCGGGCGTCCTGGTGCTGCTGCTGGCGCTGCCGCTGTTCTTAGGGCTGTGGATACGCGCCAAGCTGGGCAAGTAAGTCCGCCGGCTCAGCGCGTAATTTGCACCAATTTACTTAACCAGCACAATTTGTCCGGTGTGGAATGAGGCGTGGTTGGTGCGGCTCATCACCACCGCCAGGCGGTTGCGCGTGGGCTCCTTGGCAAAGTCCTCGTCGGAGACGGCGGTGTGCTTCTCCAGCCACTGCTGCGGCGTGAACTGCTCGAAAGCGGCGGTGAGCCTGCTGTTCACCGCACTCCACATCAGCTTCAGCTCCGCGGGCGAAACCGGATCGCCGAGCGCGCCATCGGGATTGGTCAGGTAGGCTTCGTCGAGCTCAGGGTGCAGCCGCTCGCCGAGCCCCAGCATGGGAATCAGCCGGTCGTTCACGGCGGTGAGATGGCCGAGGAGATAGTGCAGCCTGTTTTTGCCCGGCGCGACGTGCTTTTGAAACTGCTCGTCGCTGAGCGCGGAAAAGCTCTTGTCGAGGCGGCCGATAACGAGCTTCCAGGAGTTGAGGGCGGTGGTGCAGAGGAGTTGTTCCGTTGTCATAATGTCTGCCTTGGCCAGAGCGATGAAGTGCACTGTGTTCGATTCACGCCGGCGCGCGCGGATGCGAAAAATCCGAGTGAGGGCCAGCGGAGAAGCTCTTTCCCGAATGCGGTTTCATTTTGTAAAGTATAGGCACCCATCAACCCTGTCCGCGCACGGCGCCGACGGTGCGTTACGCTGGGGCAGTTCTCCGCATACTGAGGCTCTACTTCCAATCAGCGGCTCAAAGAGACGATTCCCGTGACCCATGCGGGTAACGAAGGAGCAACATTGAGGATTGTCGTTGGCGCTTGCGTGGCCTTGCTGGCTGCTAGCGCCTGTAGTGCCCAGGGAACGTTGGCTACGCCCGTTGTCACGCTGGGCACTACGCTTCCGGTGGTGAATCAGCCGGCCTCCATCCAGGTGTTGGTAACCAATCCGGCATTCTCGCCGGTGCCGACGGGAGCGGTGTCGATTGACTTCGGCGACGGCAGCGTGCCGGGGAGCCTGACCCTCTCGACCACAAGCGCGCAGACGACCCATACATACACGACGGCGGGGATATTTACCATCGCAGCGAGCTACGGCGGAGACACGAACTTTGCCCCGGCGAGCAATGCGGTGACCACGGTGAGCGTGCTCTCCGCGCCGGTGTACCGGCTGACGGAGTTCGGTGACTCGCTGACAGGTGGCCTGCCGGCCACCTGGCCGGCGATGCTGGTTGGAGCGCAGGGCTGGTCGGCCAAGGATTACGCTTGCGGAGGCTGCAAGACAAATGACCAGGCGCCGTACATTTACAGTTCTGTTGTTGACGGCGCCTACGCCAGCACCTGGCTGCTGGGGCAGAACGATGCGCCGTCAACGACGGCAGAGTTCAATCAGTTCCAGCAGGCGGCGCTGGCGGAGAATGCCTGGCTGGCCATTCCTGAAGGAGCCGCAAAGCTGCGCACGCAGAACAGCGCGGTAACGCAATCGGGCTCATGGGCGGCGAGCGACGTGTATACAACGACGGGCCTGCGCAGCACGGCGGCCGGCAGCTCGCTCACGGCCACGCTGCAAGGCAGCACGATTTACGCCGGCCTCACGTCGCTGACTACAACCGACTACACCGTAGATGTGCTGATCGATGGCGTCGACCAGGGTGCTATATCGCCGGTTTCCGTCTATGTGGGGGAACATGATGCGGGCGAGACCTACGGACTTCGCTATGCGTTGGGAGGCGATCGCGGTACGGCCCACTCGGTGCAGATCGTGTGCGTCGCCCCCGGCACGAGTGGTTGCTACGTGGACTGGATCGGCAGCAACGGAGCTGCCGCACAGCCGAATCGGCCTCCTTATTTATGGACAGGCGTGACGTACCGCACCCCTCAGCCCGACCCGAACGACAACGTCGACGCGCGCTCGGGCATCGTGCGTTCCGTTGAGAGCGAGCTTGAGTCCGACGGACTGGCGATCCGCGTGGCGGACATCGAGTCTCTGTTCAGCGGGGTTGCGCTGCCGCAATGCGTAGGGGACGGCGTGCATCCCAACGACTGCGGCAATCAGATTGAAGAGACCGTGTGGCTGTCCGCGATGAACTACCTGGCGACCGAGGCTCAGCGCATTGACCTCGGGCCGGTTACGCCGGCGGTCGTCGGTACTCCGTTGACTCTCGATGAGGGCGCCGCCACTTCGGGGCTTCCCGTGAGCTACTCGGTTGTCTCCGGCCCCGCAACAATCGCCGGAGCCGCGCTAACGGCGAATGGTCCCGGAACCATTGTGGTCCAGGGAGATCAGGCAGGTAACGCGACGGTATTGCCCGCCGCGTCTGTGCGGTTTTCCATTGCAGCGCAGCTCGCCACCGGCACCACGCTCTCTACCTCCTCGACGAGTGTTTACACGGGAGCCAGCCTGACGATCACAGCCAATGTGGTTGCTAACGGAAGTCCGGTGACAGCCGGGTCGATTACGTTTTATGACGGAACCAGTGTGCTGGCCAGCGTGGCGCTTGACCCAACCGGGACGGCGGCATTGAGCACAACCGCGCTGGCGATTGGCACGAACTTGCTGAGCGCGAGCTTTGGCGGAAATACCGCGTATCTGCCGTCGGCATCGGCGCCAATCACCGTAACGGTTCTGCCTCCCGCGGATTTTTCGCTGAGTGCTTCACCGGCGCAGCTCACGGTTCAAGATGGACAGAGCGGAACTACTTCGATCATCGTGACACCCACCAATGGCTTCAATTCACTCGTGAGCCTAAGCTGCTCCGGACTGCCGGCCTCGGCAGCGTGCAGCTTCGGCAGTCCAACTGCGCAGACCGACGGGTCCATGGTGTATCCACTGACGATCCACGCCGGCTCGTCAGCAGCGGTGAGAAGCGCTGGTGGTACGCCGCCGCTGTATGGGGCTGTGCCGTTCGCGTTGCTGCTGCCACTGTGGCGGCGCAAGCGGAGAGGAATGCGGCAACTATATCCGTGGCTGCTCGTTGGGCTGCTGGCTGTGGCATCTGTAATGAGCGGGTGTACCGCGTCTTCACCGAAGACACCGGTATCGGCCACGGTGACCGTTACCGCCAATGCCCAGAGTGGGCTAACTCATAGCATCCCGATCAATCTCACGGTGGAGTAACAGTCCCCCACCGGCGTTTCCGGCCTCGATGAACGAAACTGGGTGCCCCCGGTCCCTCGCTTTTGGGGATCGGGGATGGAAGCATTGACAAAAAAGCAACCCGGCTATTCCGCAAAGGAATAGCCGGGTTGCTTTGCCGCAATGCGGGTGCGGTTACAGCCCGGCGGGCTTGGGGTTCTTGGGGTCGTACTGGGCCACGCGAATCTTTTTGGCGAGGCCGACCTTGGACAGCAGCCAGATGCCCCAGAAGTTGGGGTCGAACTCGTACCAGCGGAGGCCGTGGCGCGCGCTGACCGGGTGCGCGTGGTGGTTGTTGTGCCAGCCTTCGCCGCCGGTGAACAGTGCCACCCACCAGCTATTACGCGAGTCGTCGCGGGTTTCAAACCGCCGGCTGCCCCACAGGTGAGTAGCGGAGTTGACCAGCCAGGTTGCGTGCAGGCCCAGCGTGACGCGCAGCAGAACGCCCCACAGCACCATGCCCACGCCGTTGCGCCAGCCGCCGAAGCACCAGCCGCCGCCCAGCAGCAGCAGGCCGCTCGTTGTCAGGGGAATCCAGTGATACTTGCTGAGCCAGACGTGAAACTTGTCGCGGCTCAGATCCGGCGCATAGCGGGCCAGAATCTCAGTTTGCGCATGCAGCGCCTTGCCAAAGAGGATCCATCCGGTATGCGCCCACCAGCCGCCTTCGCGCGGGGAGTGCGGGTCGCCTTCCTGGTCGCTGAGCTGGTGATGCGCGCGGTGGGTGGATACCCAGAAGATGGGCCCGCCCTCAAGAGAGAGGGTGGCGCAGATGCTCATCAGGTACTCGACCCACTTGGGCGTTTGATAGCCGCGGTGCGTCAGCAGGCGGTGATAACACATGCCGATGCCCACGTTGATGGCCAGCACATAAAGGATGGCCATGACCGCCAGACGCTGCCAGGTGAAGAAGAAGAAGGCGCCCAGCGCGCCGACATGAAACAGGCCGACAACGACCAGCGTGAGCCAGTTGACGCCCGCACCCGTGGTGGCTGCCTTGCCCATCTGCAGCAGCTCGCGCGCGGCCACAGTGTGCGCCGGGGCGGCTGGCGACTCGGGGGCGGCTTCGGTCGTGGGGTCGGAGGGTGCGGTGAGAACGGACGCCATTCTTTGCTAAATCCTTTAGACAAGCGGGCTCATTGTCCGCGCTTGTTGCTTGAATTGTATAGGAGATCGGCTTCGGTTCGATGAAAGTTTAGCTGAACGGTAACGGCGGTGTGTTGGGGCGCGCAAATCGGGCGCCGAGCTCACTGCGCCGTGGCGATTCGGGCCAGCCATTGCAGCTTGGCCGCCTCGGGCAGAAAGCTCGATGCAAACGAGTTGGCGGCAAGCTGGCGCAGCTCATCGCGGGTAAAGCCCTGCTCGGCGTGGGCCAGCCGATACTCGTGGGCAAGGTCGGAGCCAAAGAAGGCTGGATCGTCGGAGTTGAGGCTGACCAGCAGGCCGGCATCGAAGTAGCGGCGCAGCGGGTGCGCGGCGAACGACGAGCAGACGCCGGTGCGGACGTTCGAGGTGGGGTTCAGCTCTAGCGGTGTGCGGCTGGCGATGAGGTCGTTTATCAGTTCCGGGTCCTGGATGGCAGAAAGCGCATGGCCGATGCGCTCCGCGCCGATGGCGAGAGCTTCGCGGATGGCCGCGGGTCCGGTGGTTTCGCCGGCGTGGTCGGTCAGGCGCAGCCCGGCGGCGCGGGCCGCGGCATAGAGCGCGCGAAAAGGCTCGGAACCGCACTGGCGCTCGTCGCCGCCCAGACCGATGCCGACGATGGAGGGATGCCGCGCGCGCATTTCGGCGGCTTTCAAAAACACGCGCTCGGCCTCGGGTACGGTAAAGTGGCGCACAGCGTCGAAGATCCAGTAGAGCGAGAGGCCCAGCTCGCGCTCACCGCGGAGACGGGCGCGTTCCAAACCTTCAAAAATCGGCTCGAAACAGCCGGGCTCGTGATTGCGCCACATATAGATGACGCCGACCGAGATGTAGACCTCGGCGTGAACCACGCCCTGCGCGGCCAGCGCCTCCATCATGCGCCAGGCTATGAGCTCGTAGTCGTCGGGGCCGATGAGCCGGCGGGTGACGGCTTTGAACGCTTCGATGAAGCCCGTGAAATCCGTGAACTGATAGATCGCCTCTGCCTGGGCCGGGGTGAGCGGCTCGGCGTCGTGGCGCGCGCTCAGCTCCACCAGCGTGGCGGGCAGGACCGTGCCTTCGAGATGCAGATGTAGCTCGGCCTTGGGCAGCCGGCGGATGAAGGCTTCGATCTCGGTCACAGTTTGAGTTTAGCGGGTGCGGCGCACATACGCTTCGCGCGGAGAACGCGCGAAGGATGGGGCAACTGTGTGTTATGGCGGGGATGAAAATACCCAATGGAGGTGCGCCAACGGCCATTCCTTCGTTGTTCACGACCTCTGTCGATAAGCGATCAATTCATCTGTAGAAATGCTGTCGGCTGGAGCCAATTTGTAGTGCTTCTCATCCACAATGAGAACCCGGTCATCCTCGACTGTGAGTTCAAACATGGCGATGCGAGAGTCGTCCATAAACTGCGTGGAAATCGAGCGACAGATGAGCGCTGGGAACTTCTCGCGGCAGCAGGCCATGTCCTGCCTGGCCTGCACTACCGATAACTGGTCGTTACCGCCCTTTGCTTGCACGGGAATAACGTAATGTGCTCCGTTTCGATCTACTCCCACATAGACCTCATCGATTTCGATCTGCCCTATCCCCTTGACAGTTGTACGAAGATGGTTTTGCAGAGAGTAAGTAGTTATTCCAAGAAATATGTCGATCAAGCGGTTGTAACGAACCTTTGCCAAAAGGGCTTGTTCATCGCCCAGTGCATAGGCGCCAATAATCTCCGGCGTCGCTTCCGGAATTTTTATCGCGACCAGACTGTTGTTCGGAACAATTCTATTGATCGGAACGAGGCAAAATCGATAACGTGCGCGCCCATCACCTTCGATTATCCATTCCATGTCTTCCGGTTGAGTTGCCAGAATGCTTTTCGGCATCGGAGTGCGATAGCGAATCGCATATACGATATCGCCAAGATTGCGCGGCAGTACGATTCCGAGTTCTTCGGCTGCACGTATCAAGTCGTCGCGTCTGAATGCAATCGTTCTTTGTGAGCCATCGTATGCACCGAAGCTCTCGCCGAAGAAAATTCGCTCGACTACCTGCTTGTAACGGTTCTCGTCGGTCTCAGGCAAGACAGAGCTCCATCGTCGTTGCACTTTCCGCTTCGATCTCGTACTGTTTTCTTTTTCGTGCGCCGCTCTTGCGGTCTCGCTTGCGTATTGGGACAGGAACCCCAAAATGTTTCGATGCTCCCGACATATCGAACCAGATGAGAGCTGGGTCTCCTAACGCAACGTCGGTGCGAGACCGTTCCGGTGTAACGCCCAATGCACGGATAACTTCGCCGGCTATAGCGCGCGCAAAGGGAGGCGGTACGGAATTACCGATTTGCCGGGCACCATGCCATTTGGTTCCATGGAATCTGAACCAATCGGGAAACCCATGCAGCCTGGCCATTTCCCGGACGGTTACGCAGCGCGGATATTGGTAATGGATCGGACGTGGGCTCGTAAACGCGCCCCGCGCAGAATCGGTTCCCGCTCTCAGAGTATTGCTCAGACCATCGGGCGCCAATTTATAGAAGCGCGAGATTGGCTCGACTTGTCCAGGAGCAGTTTCTGTAAAGCGCCGTTGCGAAATCTCCGTATGGATAGTTCTTAGGCTCGATGTGAGCATGCCGGAGTCCCATCTGCGACGATAGCCGTAATGCCAGGAACGATTGTGCAGGCAGCGTAGTATTGCCGCGTATGCACTTGGATTATCGAAGTTCTCGACGAGCACATTATCGCTCTGCAGCAATTCTCGATATTGCTCTGCGTCCGGCAAGTCATCTAGCGCGTCCCGGCACGTCGGCCCAACCGGGAGCGCGGAAATCATCTGGCTATCCGCCGGCCGGCTGGTCGGTGATGGGTAATCGGGTAGAGGCTGTCCTCGTTTGGCTCCGATCAAAATCAATCGTTCGCGATGCTGCGGAACTCCATATTCGGCGACATCGAAGACCTTCCAGGGCAATCGCACATGGTAACCGACTGCGGAGAAGGCATCGATCAATTCTTCCAAAAAGAGGCGATGCCTGCCTACGGTCAAGCCCTTTACATTTTCGAAGACAAAATATGCCGGTCCGAGCTCAGCCACAATGCGGACAAATTCGCGCACCAGGTTATTTCGCGGGTCGTCAAGCGCACGCTGGCCGATCATCGAAAAACCCTGGCAAGGAGGACCACCGAATACGACATCGACTCTGCGATTTCCCAGGCCGGTCCTTGCTCGAATCGCAGCCCCAGTGAGTTCGGCGATCGATTGAGGGAAGACTGCGCAAAAGGGGAAATTGAATTTATGTATTGCGCAATGGATCGGATCGATCTCGACCGCAGCTACAACATCGAACCCGGCCTGTTCGAAGCCGAGGCTTAGCCCACCCGCGCCTGCAAATAAGTCGATTCCGATTGGCCGTGGCATGACTTTTTTGCCCTCTTCACAAAGCTTACCGTTTAACTTTCGGATTCCTGGTGCGATTCTTGCCCGCTGGTCCCAAGAACGACAGCAGCTTTGTGGATAATCGGTCCGGTTTCCGGGTTTGGCACTGCCAGACCGTCAATACAGCCCAGCCCATGGCGCGTAAAGCCGCCTTGTTGATTCTGTCTCGGTCGCGATTTCGCTCCAGCTTTGGTCCCCAGAAATCGAGATGGGATTTCGGCAGTTTTCCGATCCGGCATCCGTGCGCATGCCAGTAGCAACCATTCACAAAGATTATCTTTTTGCGTGATGGGAAAACGAGGTCTGGAGTTCCTGGGAGTTCGCGTTTGTGCAATCGAAATCTATATCCAAAAGAGTGAAGCAAGCGACGCACGAGCAACTCCGGCGCCGTGTCTTTACCCCCAATTCGAGCCATGAGAGCGCTGCGACTCTGTGGAGACCTATTGTCCGTCATGATTCGCCGAGCCAAGCCAAGAGGGCTGGTGGTTCACCTGTAATTCTAGGGCCGCGTCTTCGCAAACTCCGACCGATGCCGGCTGTAGAAGAAGTAAATCACCAGGCCGATCACCAGCCAGATCAAGAAGCGAAACCACGTTTTGATTGGCAGTCCCGTCATCAGCAGGAAGCAGAAGACCGCACTGAGGACGGGAATGACGGGACCGAAGGGAACGCGGAAGCCTCGCCGGCGGTGCGGATCTTTATAACGCAGCACGATTACGCCAACCGACACGAGAACGAAGGCGAAAAGGGTGCCGATGTTGGAGAGGTCGGCGAGGGTGCCGATGTCGAACAGGCCCGACGGAATGGCGACCACGATGCCGGCCACCCAGGTGGAGAAGGCAGGCGTGCGGAAGCGGGGATGAATGCTCGAAAAGATCTTTGGCAGCAGGCCGTCGCGGGACATGGAGAACCACACGCGCGATTGGCCAAGCTGGTAGACCAGAATCGACGAGAGCATGCCGATGATGGCGCCGAAGAGCACCACAAGCCGCACCCAGTGCAGGGGATGTCCGCCGGGCAGGCCGGAGAGCTTTTTGAGCGCGTTGACCACCGGCGCCGCGTCGCCCACCATCGATTGCCACGGCACCAGACCGGTGAGGCAGACGGCGACCGCGACATAGAGCACCGTGCACACCACCAGCGTGGCGATGATGCCGATGGGCAAATCGCGCTGCGGATTGCGGCACTCCTCGGCGGCCGTCGAGACCGAATCGAAGCCGATGTAGGTGAAGAAAATGATGGAGCCGCCGGTGAGCACGCCCGACCATCCGTTGGGCATGAAGGGATGCCAGTTGGCGGGATGGATAAAGGTGAGAGCGGCGGAGATGAAGATGAGGATGGCCACCAGTTTGAAGCCGACCATCGCGTTGTTGGTGGAGGCCGACTCGCGGATGCCGCGCACCAGAACGACGGTGAGGATGAGAACGATGAGAAACGCTGGGATGTTGAAGCCGAAGTGCCAGCCGGGGTGGTATATCCAGTTGCTGGCAAGATCCTGCAAGCCCTCTGGCAGATAAGCGGGCGATATCCATGTGGCCGCGGGGTGGAAGCCGAACCAGTCGAGCAGATCGACAACATGAGCCGCAAAGCCAACCGAGACCGTCATGTTGGAGCCGGCGTACTCGAGGATCAGGTCCCAGCCGATGATCCACGCGATGAGTTCGCCGAGGGTGGCGTAGGTGTAGGTGTAAGCCGAGCCGGCGATGGGAATCATCGACGCGAGCTCGGCGTAGCAGAGGCCGGTGAGCGCGCAGACAATGGCAACCAGAATCAGCGAGAGCGCGATGGCGGGGCCCGCGCCGGGGCGGCCGGCCATGGCCGTGTGGTGGATGAGGTAGTCGCCGAGCGGCGTGTTGAGAATGCTGGAGGTGTCAAACTGCTCGCCGGAGATGGCCGTGCCGATGACGGTAAAGATGCCGGAGCCGATGACGGCGCCGATGCCGAGCGCGGTCAGCGACCAGGGGCCCAGCGTCTTTTTCAGCGCGTGCTCGGGTTGCTCCGAGTCGGAGATCAGCTTATCGATGGACTTGCAGGCAAGCAGTTGGCTTGGCAGCGCAGTTCTCCTCGTCGGCCGGATGCGGGAGCCTCAGGGGGAAGTGTACATGATGACGCGCGTGCTCACGCGCGCGGAGTGCGCCAGTGTGGAGAGCGGACTGGAAGGGATGCGAAAGAGGCGGGAAGCGTGCGGGGCCGGCGAGGATGCCGGCCCCTGTGCCACTTACTTCAGAACGCCTTTAGCGCTTGGACTGGCCGCGCGAAAGCTTCTTGATCTTCTTCTTGTTTTCGCCGCGCGCGCCGGTGCGCGGAGCCTTGGGAGCGGCCTTCTTACGGGCGGCGCGCTTCACCTTTTTGCGTTCGACTTTATCTTCAATCTTCTTGGTATCAGCCACGGGAAAAACCTCTTTCACTCAGGTGCCACAAAATGCCCCATTTGCCGGGGGATGCGACCCTTATGGTAACAAGAATCGGCAGGCGAAGAAAGGCGGGCAGCGCCTGAGGGCGAATCGCCCTCCACGAGCGAAACCGCCATGTGCCCCATCCATGAAACGGCCTCATCGTTTCATGGGTGGGATAGGAGATGGCGGGTGGCCCCAGTCTCGATGACGACTCCCACCACACTGAGGGTGCCCCCGGTCCCTCGCGAGGGACCGGGGGCACCCGGCATGTAATTTCGTTGATTGACCCTATTGCGGCGGGGGGTAGAAGGGCAGGCGCTCGTTCTTTTCGTTGGCGCGGCGGATGGTGACGTCGTCGAGCAGCAGCGCGGGCGCGAGCACGGTTTCCGGGATTTCGCCGGCGGAGTTGGCGACCCAGAGATCCTTGCCCGCAGCTTCGATGCCGGTGCGGAGGGCGCGCTGGTCGAGGTCGGCGAGGTGCGCGCCGCGGACCAGTTCGCGTTTGCCGTCGGGCGTGATGCGATAGAGGAGCCGTGGGGCGAGCGGGCCGCCCAGAGTGTCCACATAGTAGGCGCTCGCGAGACCGCGATCTTTGGCGAGGGCTAGCAGTTTGTTTTGGAGATCGTCGCGGCTCAGGCCGTTTTCCGCTGTGATTTTGAGGACGCCGAGGGCCGGATGCGCGGGACCGCCGATGCTGGCGCGGGCGTGGCCGTTGGACTGCGGGAAGTCGCGTATGGGCTCGCGGCCGATGAGGTAGTTCTCGAGCTTGCCGGCGGTGACGAGCGGTACGGCTTGGGCGGGGACGCCTTCATCGTCGATGTCATAAGCGCCGGTGAGGTTTTTGCCGTCCCAGACCTTGAGGCTGGGGTTGTCGACCACGTTGAGAAAATCGGGCAGCACGCGGGTGTGGTAGCTCGAAGCGAATGGGCCGTTGGTGCGGGCATCGGTGCCGAGGCGGGGGCGCGTGGCCAGAACACTCGAGCCAAGCAACTGGCGGAGAATATCGGCGCTGGCGTCGGCGCTGAGCAGCACCGGGCCGTGATACTCCTCGTCGACTATGGGAGCGGCGCGCAGGTCGCCGAGCGAGGCGATGAGCTTGACGGCGTGCTGGCGGAAGACGTCAGGGGTATCGATGTCGGCGAGGGCGAGGCCGACGCTCGACTGGGAGCGATCGAGATGCATGCCGTCGGCGGCTTGCAGGCCCACGCCAAAGCTCTCGGTATAGCTGGGTTCGGACTTGCGGAGGATGGCGCCTTCGCTGTTGACCATGCGGGTGTTGGTGATGCGCGCCTCGAAGCTGGCGGCGCTCTGCTGAATGTCGGGCGCGAGGGCGCCGAGGCTGGGCTCGGTGCGGTAGAGGCCGCTGAGCGCGGCGATGCGCTCGGTCCATGCGGGTTCGTCGAGGTGCAGGGTGAGCGGCGCGGCGAGGGAGATGACGGGCTTCTCGTGGCTGAGGTCGTCGGACTGCGGAGGCGTTTGAATCTGCTTGAGCTCGGCCTGCTTTTGCGCGTAGGCGGCGAGGGCGGCTTTGTAGGCCGCGTCGGTGGCGGCCCAGAGCGAGGAGCGCAGGGCGATGGGGTCGTTGTCGAGAGCGGTCAACTGAACGGCGCCGTCGCCGCGCGGGCTGGAGCTATCGGTTTTGTAGTCGCCGACCAGAACGGTGACGCGCACGATGCGGATGGTGTTGTGGTTGGAGCCGAGACTGGCGCCGAAGCCCGCGCGGGTGGCGAAGTCCTCGAGATCCTCGACGCGGTATTGGACGAAGAAGGGTTTTTGGAAGCCGGGCAGGACGAGCTGGCTGGTGGTGCGATCGAGCTCGGTGAGCATGGCTTTGAGGATGGGGTCTTTTTCGGCGTCGGAGCGGGTGGGTTGTTGGGCGCTGAGGAGAGACGGCGCCAGGCAGGCGGCGAGGGCCACAGAGGCGAGGGCCAAAGCTGCGCGAGTCAAGTTAGCGCGGGTGAGGAGCGGGAGCGAGCGGCGCAGATTCATTGGGCCTCCTTGTCAGCCTGAGTGCCGGGGATGGGCAGGATGGGCGGCCGCTCCGTGCCTTGCGGCTGGCGCTGGGTCTCGATTTCGCTGAGCAGCATGGCGGGGGCGACGGCGCTGACGGGGACGGAGCCGGACTCTGCGCCGCAGATGCCGTTGAAGACTTCGGGCTTGTCGCCGGTGGCGAGAATGCGCTTCATGGCGGCGAGCGGCGTGCCGACGATGGAGACGCCGCGGACCAACTCGTCGGGCCGGCCGTCAACATAGACGCGATAGACCACGAGGGGAATGACCTCGAATGCCTGCGGAGAGCTGCGCGTGGTGACGGCGAAGCCGGAGGAGATGTCCTCAAAGAAGAGGCCGTAGGGCTTGCCCTGTTTCTTGGCTTCGTCGATGAGCTGCTTGCGGAGTTCGGTTTCGGGCTCGGTCTTGCTGGAGGTGACGATCAGGTTGCCCTGACGGCCGGTGGGCACGTGGCCGGTTTCGGCGCGGCCGTGGCCGTTGGAGCCGGAAAAGCTGGCGATGGGCAGGCGGGACATGAGGAAGTTCTTGAGCACGCCGTCCTGGATGAGCTCGACGCGCTGGGCTTTCTGGCCCTCGTCGTCATATTGATAGCTTCCGCTAAGCCAGGTTTTGCCGAAGGTGTCGCGGGTGGGGTCGTCGGCAACGGAGAGGAAGCTGGGCAGCACGTCGTGGCCGACTTCCTTGGTGAAGGTCTGGCCTTCCTCGTCGCCGCGCTGGCGCTGGCCCTCGAGGCGGTGGCCGAGCACCTCGTGAAAGAAGACGGCGGCGGCGCGGCCGGAGAGAATGGCGGGCCCGTCGAAGGGCTCGGTGATGGGCGCGGTGCGCAGGGCCTCAAGGCTTTTGCCGAGAGTACGGACGGCCGTCTCCATCTCAGCCTGCGCGGGCAGGCCGTCGACGGTCTCGGCCTCGAAGGTCTGATCGCGGAAGATGTTCATGCCGTCGTCGGCGCGGGTGACGGCGAGGACGACGATGCGGGCGGTGCGGTGCGGCGTGACCACGCGCGAACCCTCGGAGGAGGTGAAGTAGTCGGTCTCATTCTGCGCCGTGAGCACGATCAGGTTGGTGTAGACGTGGGGAAACTCGCGGAAGATGCGGGAGAGGGCCGTGACGCGCTTCTCCCATGCGGCACGGTCCACGGCGACGGGCGGCGCGGGTTTGCCGAGATAGGTCTGGGGCGGCTCGGCGGAGAAGTCGGGCGAGGTGTCTTCCTCCTTGGCGCGGACCAGAGCTTCCGTCTGGACGTGGAGGTAGTTATCGAGCGCGTTGCCGTAGCCGGCGTTGGTGGCCTGCCAGAAAGAGCGGGCCAGAGCGGCACGGTCGTCCGCGAGCGGGAGCTGGAGACTGCTGACGGCCCCCTGGCGATGATCGCCGTGGGTGCTGTCGAGCTTAGGCTCGCCGAGGCGCATCTGCACGTCGAGCACGCGCGCATGATTGGAAGCGCTTCCGACCACGGAGCCGTACTGGGCCTGGATCACGACGGCGTCGGAGTCGCTGACCGAGTAACTGAGGAAGTAGGGCGGAGGCTGCTTGGCGTCGCCCTGCTTGCCGAGCGAGGTGAAGGCGCGATGCAACTCCGTGGTCATGGCGTCCAACAGAACAGGCTGCTGGGCGCGAGCGGCGGCAGCGCCCGCGATGGCGGCTAGGGCGGCGCAGCGAAGAGCAGTGCGCAGCGAGCTGAGGCGAGAAACCAGTGGCGCAGAGGGTCGGCAATTGGGTCGAAGCATGGGCACCGATGATTGTCTCAGAGTGAGGCCACCGGTGAGAATGAGGACTATGAAGCTTTTGCGGCGGAGTCTGCTGGTGGCGGGGATGGCGGTGCTGGTTTTTGTGCCGGGAGTTAGGTCGCGCGCCGATGCGCCGGGAGCCAATGCGACGGCGGTGCAGGCAACGGCCGCGCAGCCGGTTTACCATCTGCCGCCGGAGAAGCTGGCCCAGGCGATTGAGCTGAGCCGCATCCGCAACCTGCTGCACTTTGGCGACGCGTTCTGGGGCATCGCTGTTCTCTGGCTGCTGCTGGCCACGGGCGCGGCGGCGGCGATGGAGAGCTGGGTGCAGCAGCTGACGCAGAGGCGCTGGGCGCAGGGGCTGATCTTTTTTACCGCGCTGCTGGTGGTGCTGGCGGTGACGGAGCTGCCGGTGGATGCGCTGGGGCATATCGCGAGCCGGCACTACGGCATCAGCGTGCAGGGCTGGGCGAGCTGGCTGGGCGACCTGGCGAAGGCGCTGGGGCTGTCGTTGGTGATTGCGCCGGGGGTGATGCTGCTGTTCCAGTGGATGGTGCGCAAATGGCCGCGGCGCTATTGGCTGGGCATGTGGGCGGCGACGCTGCCCCTGGTGGTGGCGGGCGTGTTTATAGAGCCGCTCATGGAGCCGCTGTTCTACAAATATGAGCCGCTGGCCAGCGAGCATCCGGCGCTGGTGGCGGAGCTCGAGAAGGTGGCCGCGCGCACCGGGACGAATATTCCCCCGGAGCGGATGTTCCTGATGAAGGCCAGCGAGAAGACCAACGGGTTGAACGCCTATGTGAGCGGGCTGGGCGCGACCAAACGCATTGTGGTGTGGGATACGACGGCGGGGCGCGTGCCCGACGACGAGGTGATGTTCATCTTCGGGCATGAGAGCGGCCACTATGTGCTGCATCACATTCCCAAGATGCTGGCGGGATATTTTGTCGGGCTGTTTTTTGTCTACTGGGGCTGCGCGGGGTTTGCCGGGTGGCTGGCGCGTCGGTTTGGCGGGCGCTGGGGACTGGATGCAGCGGCCCCGCTGGCCTGCCGCGCGGGGTTTGTCGTGCTTCTCTTTTCGATTACGGCCGCGAGCTTTGCGCTGGAGCCGGTCGACAACGGCTTCAGCCGCCACTTTGAGCATGAGGCGGACGTCTACGGGCAGGAGGCGATTCACGGGCTGGTGGCCGATCCGCGGAAGACGGCTGTGGCGGCGTTCAACGCGCTGGGCGAGGCATGGCTCGAGGACCCTGATCCGAGTCCGTTCATCGAGTTCTGGGAGTACAACCATCCTTCGACGAAGACGCGGGCGGAGTTCGCGGCGCAGTATGATCCGTGGAAGAACGGCGGGCGAGGGAAGTATTTTGCGAAGTGATCGCACGCCATCGACGATGACCTGTCGATAGAGGCTCCGGGTAATCCGCGAGCATAGAATCGAAGTGTGATGTTGTTGACTCCTCTTGGTTCCGCGGCGGCGCTGCTGATTGGCATGTGCGCCGTGATCGTGTGGCGGGTGCGCGAGTCGAAGACCGCCGTTACGCTGAAGAAGATCGTGATTCCGCCGCTGGGGATGGCGACGGGCTTCTCCATGTTTGTGGCGCCGGCGTTCCGTATTCCTCTCGGGTGGGCGGCGGTGGCATTCCTGATTGGCGCCACGGCGCTGGCGTGGCCGCTGCTGCTGACGACAAGGCTGGAGCGGCGCGGCGATGTGGTGATGATGAAGCGGTCGCGGGCATTCATTGCGGTGATCCTGGTGCTGGCGGCCATTCGGTTTGCGGCGCACGGCTACTTCGACAAGATCATGACGGTAGAGCAGACGGGCGGGCTGTTTTTCATTCTCGCCTTCGGCATGATTGTGGTGTGGCGGGCGAAGCTGGTGTGGGACTACCGGCGGCTGACGGCGAGTACCGCAGCGCGAGTAGCTTGAATTGCGGCCTGCCCCTCCCTCAGGGGCTGAAGCCCCTTTCAAGAATGGCCTTTTATGTACGGGCTGAAGCCCGTACCCTTCAGAAGCCCGTACCCTTCAGAAGCCCGTACCCCCGAAGCCCGTACCCTTCAGAAGCTCCTATCCTTGCGCCAAACGGTGTGGCCTGAGCCGATTCCCGTAGAATTTCTCTATGCAATTTCTATCGATGTCGCGGCGGCGCACGGATGCGTTTCCGCCGGAGGCTTTTACGCCGGAGCTGAATGCGGGCGAGAGTGCGCGTGTGAAGGAGCTGTACGCGGCGGGTTTGTTGCGGCAGGTGTGGCGGCGCGGCGATGTGCCCGGCGCGGTGCTGCTGTGGGAGGCCGCGAGCGAGGCCGAAGTACGCGCGGCGATTGAGACCCTGCCGATTGTGAAGGCCGGCATGCTGGAGATTGTGGCGCTGACGGCGCTGGAGCCGTATCCGGGGTTTGGGCCGAAGCAATAGGCAGCGGGCACCTGCGATGCGGGCACCTGCGGTGCGGCTGATCTGTTCGTGCCACGATTGAGATAAGGCTTTTTCTCCACTCGCTTTTCCGCAACGGATTTCCTCATCTGCCTGGGCCGGGGCTCAGGCTTTACACTGTGATTTCGTTATCTTCAGCAGGAGATGGATCGATGGCGTATCCCGCGAACTACCGCTATACGAAGGAACACGAGTGGATTGTGCTGGAAGGCAAGATCGGCACGATTGGGATTACCGATTACGCGCAGAACTCACTGGGCGACATTGTCTATGTGGATGTGCCCAACGTGGGTGACACGGTGACGGCGCACCAGACGTTTGGCTCGGTGGAGAGCGTGAAGGCGGTGAGCGATTTGTACTCGCCGGTGAGCGGCACGGTGACCGAGACCAACGAGACGCTGAAGACGGAGCCGGACAAGATCAACACAGCGGCGCACGAGGCGTGGATTCTCAAAGTGGAGCTCTCGGACCCGGCGGAGTGGGACGCGCTGCTGGATGCGGCGGCCTATGAGAAGTTTGTGAGCGAAGAGACAGGGGCGTAGGGCAGCTACTAGCCGCTAGCTTCTAGCTGCTAGCTGTTCTTCTATCCGATCAATTCATTCGCACTACCGGCTTCTGGCTAGCAGCTAGAAGCTAGGAGCTAAAAGCTGATATGCGCTATCTCCCTAAATCGCCCGCGGAACGCGAGCAGATGCTTGCCGCGATCGGCGCGCGCGCGATTGACGATTTGTTTTCCGTGATTCCGGCCGAGTACCGGCTGACGCGCGATCTGGATGTGCCGCGGCAGCAGGCCGAGAGCGAGATTATCGGCTACTTCAAGGCGCAGGCCGCGAAGAACGCCAGCGACTACGCGAGCTTTCTGGGCGCGGGCGCGTACCGGCACTATCGGCCGGTGATTATCGATGCGCTGGTGCAGCGCGGCGAGTTTCTGACGAGCTATACGCCCTATCAGGCGGAGATTACGCAGGGCACGCTGCAGGCGATCTTCGAGTTCCAGACCATGATTGCCGAGCTGACCGGCATGGACGTGGCCAACGCCAGCATGTATGACGGCTCGACGGGCGCGGCCGAGGCGGTGCTGATGGCGATGCGCGTGACCGGGCGGCACAAGGCGGTCGTCGCGCGCTCGGTTCACCCGGAGTATCGCGAGGTGCTGCATACCTATCTGCAATTCCGCGACCTGCCGACCAGCGAAGTGGGTTATGTGGCGGCGACGGGCCGCGTGGATCTTGCGGCGCTTGAGGCTGCGGTGACGGAAGAGACGGCGGCGGTTCTGATCCAGAGCCCGAACTTTTTTGGCACCATTGAGGACGTTGCCGCGGTTGCGGCGATTGCGCACGCCAAGGGCGCGCTGCTGATTGTGTCGATTGCAGAGGCGATTTCGCTGGGTGTGGTGCGGCCGCCGGTGGAGGCGGACATTGTGTCGATGGAGGCGCAGAGCCTTGGCGTGGCGCTGAGCTACGGCGGGCCGTTCTGCGGCGTGATTGCGGCTAAGGAGCAGTTTCTGCGGCAGATGCCGGGACGGCTGGCGGGGCAGACGGTGGACTCGAATGGGAACCGCGGCTTTGTGCTGACGCTCTCGA
>DASQSP010000235.1:0-4022 GCA_035642355.1 Occallatibacter sp. | reverse complement strand
TGCGGGCGCGGTATTGCTTCGCGGTGCTCGCCTATGTGGTGATGCCCGAGCATGTGCATCTGCTGGTGAGCGAGCCCAAAATCGGCAAGCTGGACCGCGCGATTCAGGCGCTGAAGTTGTCTGTCACGGTGCGGCGGCGCGAACGGCCCTTTTGGCAGGCGCGTTACTACGACTTCAATGTCTACTCGGCCGCGAAGCATACGGAGAAGGTGCGCTATATGCACCGCAATCCGGTGGTGCGCGGGTTGGCGGAGAAACCGGAGGAGTGGGCGTGGTCCAGCTTCCGGCATTACGCTGCCGGGTTGGAGGGCGCGGTACAGATTGAGTCTTTCTGGACTAACTGGAAGCGGTCACACCCGACGCATCCATCCCAGGTCTCAGAAGCGAGACCTGGGGCACCCGGCAGTAGGCGCAGCTCAGGTTGCAGAAGCGGGCGGGGACGATCTGCGCCAGCACCGGGTGGCCGGTGGAAGCGAGCGCGCGGCCCACCATGGCCAGCTCGCGCACCTTGCGCGTAGCCGCCTTCCAGCGCCCGCGCACCGTCGATCTCCGGGGAGTTGCCATCTCTACTATTGAAACATATTGCGGGTGGAGCAGATCTAAATGCCATTGCCCCGCTTTCGTGCTTGATGGTGAGAGTTGCGGTAGCGGACGCTTCCATCCCAGGTCTCGGAAGCGAGACCTGAGGCACCCGGCAGATGGTATCTCTGGCCGGCGCCACTGGGCTAACGCAGAAAGTAAGCCGACACCGCCGACACAATCCCGCCCAGCGAAAACACGATGCCGAAGTACCAGTAGATACGGCTGCGCGTCAGCAGCGTCACCGACGTGATCACCAGACCAATTTCGAGCAACGCTTCGCCCAGGTCGAAGCGATCGGCGCGGGCCTCGGCCTGCTCTACTTTGGCCTCCAGCGCCTCGGCCTTCGCCTTGTCGTCCCTGGTCTCATCGGCCCACTTGGCCTGGTGGTCGGCATAGTCCCTGGCCTGCTTCGCCGCCTCGTCCTTGTTGCCTACCGTAATAACCCTGAGCTGGTTTTGGGCAATCGTGGTTTCGTAGGCGCGAATCTTGTGCGCCTGGTAGAGATTCCACTGGTCCGTGGCCTTGTTCTGGTTGAGTACCGCCTCGGTATGCGTGCGATGCCCCAGCACCGTGGTCACGGCCACCAGCACCGCCAGCACGCTCATCGTGAAGGCAACCGGCCGCAGCGCCGACTCCTTCTCGGCATTCTCTGCCCGCTCTTTCAGCTCCTGCGCTTCGTTGGCTTCCATCGTGGGCGCTCCTTCATGCGTGCTGCAATTTGTCGGCGATCACTTGCCGGGCAAGCGCCTCAACCTTCGCGCGGGCATCCGCCTGTGTGTCTCCATATACCAGAACACCCGGCATATCCGGAATCTCCGCGATCCAGCGGCCGTCGGCCTCGCGCTCAAACTCGATAGCGAACTTCATCGTCGCAACCTCCGCGGCCAACATCGACTACGTTCCGATCCCTGACAACTGACCACTGAACACTGATCACTTTCTCTTCCAGCGCACGCCGTCCTTGGAATCCTCGATCACCACGCCCTTTTCCGCCAGCTCGTTGCGAATCCGGTCGGCGCGTCCAAAGTTGCGCTGCTTCTTGGCCAGCGTCCGCTCAGCCACCCGTGCATCAATGGCCGCGTCGCTCAGCCCCTGCCGCGCCAGCAGCTCCGGCGCAACGTCGGCCATGCGCCCCGCCTGCTCCGCCCACGCAATCGCTCGCCGCGTCGGCTCCGCATCGCGATCCACCATCACGTCAAACACCGCGTCAAAGGCCGCGAGCGCCTGCAAAATCGCCGCTCGGTCCCCGGCCTTCAGCCTGCCGTGGTCGATGGCCGTGTTGGCCGCGCGGACAAGTTCAAAAATCGGCGCGCGCGCCTCGGCCGTATTCAGGTCGTTGCCCAGCGCCGCCATGTAGTCCGCTTCGGCCTTCCGCGCAACCGCCTGCAGCTCGGCATTTTCGCCAGGCTCCAGCGCCGTCGCCGTCAGCCGTCCGTGAAACGTCCGCAGCCGCTCAATCGCATGCGTCGCTTCCGTCAGCCCTTCAAACGTAAAGTTCAACTGGTGCCGGTAGGGAACCGAGATCAGCGCGAGGCGTATCGCCGAAGCCCTATAGCCCTTCAAGAGCAGGTCGCGCAGAGTGTAAAAGTTGCCCTCGCTCTTCGACATCTTGCGCCCGTCCACCAGCAGAAAACGCACATGCATCCAGTGCCGCGCAAAGGTCTTGTGCGTCACGCTCTCGCTCTGCGCAATCTCGTTCTCGTGGTGCGGGAACATCAGATCCTCGCCGCCCGCATGCAGATCGAAGCTCTCGCCCAGATACTCCATCGCCATCGCCGAGCACTCGATGTGCCAGCCAGGGCGACCCCGCCCAATCGCCGTATCCCACGCCGTCTCGCCGGGCTTGGCAGACTTCCACAGCGCAAAGTCCCGCGCCGAGTCCTTCTCGTACTCGTCCACATCCACCCGCGCGCCATCTTCCATGCCGCTCAGATCCTTCTTGCTCAGCTTGCCGTAGGCAGGAAACGCCGCCAGCCGGAAGTACCAGCTCCCGTCTTCGGTGCGATAGGCCGCGCCATTGGCCGCCAGCTTCTCCACCAGCTCGACCATTTTGGGAATATGCTCGGTGGCGCGCGCAATCGCCTCCGGCCGCTCCACGCCCAATGAATCCAGGTCCTCGAAGAATGCGTCTACGAACTTCGGCGTGTACTCGCCGATAGAAACCCCGGCCTGCGCGGCGTTGCGGATGATCTTGTCGTCCACATCCGTAATGTTCATCACATGCCGCAGCCTGACCCCGGTCAGCTTCAGGAACCGCCGCAGCACATCTACCTGCAGGAATGTTCGGAAATTGCCGATGTGCCCGTAGTCGTAAACCGTCGGCCCGCACGCATACATGCGGAGCTCGTGGCCGTCGGCGGGAGTGACAACATCCGGCTGACCCGTAAGTGTATTGAAGAGTCTGAGAACCATGCGTCGCGCGGGGACTCCCACAAAAGTCACCACTGAAGGCGGCTGGGAGCCTCTCCGATTGTAGCAGCGCGAATTATTGGTAACCCCGCTTCAATCCCTGCAACAGACCGCATCGATCTAGTGTATAGATGAGGAAGATTCCCTTACTGCATCGGCCCGCGAAAATATGGAAAACGAACCACTGTCCCTGCTGTGTGACCCGGACACGCGCTATTCGTTTGAGCTGGATGGCCAGACTCTCCGTAACACGGCCACGGGACGCGTGTATCCCATACGCGATGGCATACCGCTGTTCATCAGTTCCCTCAGTGGAGCCACCCTCCGCTGCCAGTCCCGCTACGACCGCCTGGCCCCGTTCTACGACCTGCGTGAACGCTTCCAGGCGTTCACCGGCAAGGTTCCCGGCTTTCGCGCCGAGCTGGCCGCGGCCCTCGCCATCCCGCGCGGAGCGCGCGTCCTCGAGGTGGCCGTCGGCACTGGAGCCAACATCCCGCATCTGCCCGCGGACATCGACTTCTATGGCATCGACATCTCCTGGGGCATGCTTCGCAAGTGCCGCAAAAACCTCAGGAAATGGAGCCGCCAGGCGCATCTGTTCCACGGCGAGGCGGGCCGCCTGCCGTTCTGCGCCGCCGTCTTCGATTGCGTCTTTGCGGCCAACAGCATCCGCACCTTCGCCGCACCCGAGCGCGCCGTGCGCGAGATGCTGTGGGTCACCCGTCCCGGTGGCCGCATCGTCATCGTGGATGAAGCCGCCCAGGCTCCCGCCGGCGCGGCGAGCCCCACCGGCACGCCTGCCCACAATCCAATCGATTTCGTTCAGGAAGATATGGAAGACGTGCGAGTGCAGGAACTGGCCGGTGGCCGGCTCTACTGCCTCAGCTTCCGCAAGCCGCTGAATTAGCGATTCGTTCTTAACCGGGCTTGGAGCTCGTGGCTTGGAGCTCGTGGCTTGGATCTCGTGGTAGAGCGCACGCAGAGCTGGTTTCTTGAAGCTCTACGGTAGCTGGCTTAGAGCAGCAGGGCCG
>DASQSP010000234.1:0-8354 GCA_035642355.1 Occallatibacter sp. | reverse complement strand
CGTAGTTTCCCAGGTCTCAAAAGCGAGACCTGGGGCACCCAGATTCATCGGCGCGATTGCAAGATCACCTAGTCATGGTACTGGCGCATGCGGGCCAGGTCGCGGAGGTCGCGGGCCACGGCCTCAAGAAAAGTTTCGATGCTGGCGCCGGGCGGGTGCTCGATGCCTGACTTGGCCTGAATGGCCGCGGCGATGCGCTGGGCTAATGCGTGACGCGTGTCGAGGGGAAGGTCGAGGCGGCGGGCGAAGAAACTTTCCAGGACTTCAAGGTCAGTGGCGGTGAGTCTGGCGATGCCGGTGGCGGGCAGTGAGACGGACAGATGCGGCTCGGGAATGCGCGACAGGGTTTGGGTGAAGGTGGGCGCGGTGAAGGTGCGCGTGCCGGTTTCGCCCCAGAGGGGAGTTTCGGCCTCGCGGTCGCGGACGACGAGGGTGCCGGCGGCGAGGTCGCCGAGGCGCTGGTGCTGGCGGGTGACGAAGATGGCGATGACGCCGACGGCATAGCAGGAGGGAATGAGATCGATGTAGCGGATGAAGTTGCGGGCCATGGACTCAAACAGGCCGATGGCGCGGCCGGAGCGCTGAATGACGCGGATGCGGGCGATGCTTTTGCCGGGGGTGCGGCCGTTGTTGAATGCCTCAAAGAGCGTGAAGTAGCCCCAGTTGAGAAGAAAGATGGCGAAGGTGAAGAGGGCCACGGTCCATTGATAAGAGAGATTGGAGAAGACGCGCAGGGCGGGCGCGAAGGCCCAGAGCAGGAGGCTGAGAACGAGAAGGCCGGCGGCCCAGATGAGCGAATCGAGGAGCACGGCGATGAAGCGGCTGCCGATGCCGGCCAGCGGCATTTGAATGGCGACCAGCTCGGGGGTGTCGATATCAAGTTGATCTGGGTTAATCTGGTCTGAGTTCTGATTCATGTCACCCATTCTCTCCAACACCTGGATCGCGAAACGGCGGCCCCACTGGGACCGGCTGGCGGCGCTGCTTTCCCACGCGGACCAGAGCGGCCTGAAGCAATTGTCGCGCGCCGAGCTGCAGGAGCTGGCGCTGCTCTACCGGCAGGTGGCGGCGGACATCTCGGTGCTGCGGCAGGACACGACGGCGCGGACCTACGCCGAGCATGTGAATCAACTGCTGGCCCGGGCTCACCATATCATTTATTCGCGGCGCAAGACGAGCGTGAAGACGCTGTGGGTATTTTTGCGCGATGAGTATCCGGCGGTGTTTCAGCGGCAACTGCGCTTTGTGGCTGCGTCGGTGCTGGTGTCTGTAGCGTGGGGGCTGCTGGGCGCGGCGCTGACCGGCGCGCGGCCGGAGTTCATGCGGCACTTTGTGGGGCCGCGGATGATTGCGACGATGGAGCGGCACCAGATGTGGACCGAGTCGGTGGTGAGCATCGCGCCGATGGCTTCGAGCCAGATCATGACCAACAACCTCTCGGTGAGCTTCGTCGCATTCGCGGGGGGGATTTCTTTCGGCTTAGGCACGCTCTTCCTGCTCTACGAGAATGGCATGCTGCTGGGGGTGATTGGCGCGGCGTGCCATCAGTACGGCATGTCGCTCAAGCTGTGGAGCTTTGTTGCGCCGCATGGATCGCTGGAGCTGCCGGCGATTCTGATTGCGGGTGGAGCGGGGTTCCGGCTCGGCTATGCGATGCTGTTTCCCGGCTCGCTGGGCTGGAAGGACTCGGTGGCGCAGGGCGGGATGGAGGCGACGCGGCTGGTTTCGGGCACTATTCCGATGCTGGTGGTGGCGGGTATTCTCGAAGGATTTTTTTCGCCCTCGCATGCGCCGGTGTGGCTCAAGTTCAGCGTAGGCGGTGTGCTGTTCGTGCTGCTGCTGAGCTGGCTGTTCCGGCCGGTGAAGGCCGCGGCTGTTGTTTAATGCGCGTAGGTTCAGGCCGATTTTCAGGGGCTGAAGCCCTTCCCCTTTTGATTGGCCCTATCGGCACGGCTAAAGCCGTGCCCTTTCACGACGGTGCGCTTTGGCGAGTTTTTCCGCGGCCTGCTTCGTCGTGCTCTTTCGCGGCGGTCTCAAACTGAGCTATTCCCACCTTAGCTATTACCACTTGCGCCATTACTACTTGGGGCGATCCCCGGTCCCCAAAAGCGCGGGACCGGGGGCACCCATCGTGCTTAGTGCGATGCGGCAATCCCGTCAGACCTTGAGGAAGATCTTCTTGCGATAGAGAATCCAGACGGGAATGAAGCAGAAGGCCGCGTACGAGACAGACCAGCCGAAGGCGGCCCAGCCCGGATCGGGGATGTGCGCGAAGACATTGTGGAAGATCATGGCGCCGAGGGATTGGTGCGCGCCGTTGGCGGCGGGCACTTTAACGTCTTCAAACAGGCTGGGCGTGAGCTCGCTGAAGACGTATGCGGCGATGGCGTTGGAGCCGAAGACCAGCCAGGGCCAGGTCCATCCCTTGCTCCAGCCACGCACTTCGACGGCCCAGAAGCAGAGCGCGAGCAGCGACAGCGAGTAGCCGCCGGCGACGAGCACGAAGGAGCTGGTCCACATGTTCTTGTTGAGGGGGAACTCGAGGGACCAGAGATAGCCCACGAGAAGGCTGCCGATGGAGGCGGCGGCAAGTCCGAGCGCCTTGGCGGAGACAGACCGGCCGGTGCGCAGCCAGAGGCCCGTGAGCACGCCCATGAGCGCGGTGCCGAGCGAAGGCAGATCGCTGAGCAGGCCTTCGGGGTCGCGGGTGTTGTGATCCGGCCAGTCAAGGTAGAGATGGTGGGGCATCAGGCCGCGATCGATCCATGAAGTGAGATTGCGTGTGATGTCCATGAAGGGCACGTCTGTGCCCGGCGTGCCGATGCCGGGGATGGGCACGAAGCGCAGAATGGCCCAGTAGCCGACCAGCGCGGCAACCAGCGCGGCGACTTTGGTGGAGGCGCGGTTATCCCAGAGATAGAACAAGCCAACGACCAGATAGCAGAAAGCGATGCGCTGCAGCACGCCGTAGATGCGGTAGTGCTCGAGATGGAAGAAGGGAAAGCCATTGAGGATGACGCCGAAGAGAAAGAGGATGGCGGCGCGCTGGATGGTGTGTTTGGCGAGTTGCGCGCGGGGGGCGCCTTTGGCGAGGCGGGCTTCGGTTGAAAAGACGATCGAGACGCCGACGATGAAGAGAAACGTGGGAAAAACCAGATCGGTGGGCGTCAGGCCGTTCCAGTGGGCGTGATTCATGAAGCCCCAGGAGCCGGAGCCGCCGTTGTTGTTCACCATGATCATGAAGGCGATGGTGATGCCGCGCGCCACGTCGAGCGAGATGAACCGGCGGATGGGGGAAGGAGAAGTTGAGGCAGTTGACATGAAAGGCTGAGTCTCCTGAAGCGTTGAATGCACCTACCCTACGCGGTGAGGGTGGGCTTCGCCAAGAGGAGAGTGCAGGTTGGAGCGCGCACGAAGTTCGCGGTACATGCGAAGAGCCCGGACCTGTGCGGTCCGTGCTCTTTGCGGGTTGGCGTGAGGAGCTGGCTAGTACCGTGACCGTGAAGATTCGTGGTTTCCCAGGTCTCAAAAGCGAGACCTGGGGCACCCAGGGTTATTGGTTCCGATTGCGAAATCATGCGGCCGTAGGACTAGCGGACGATGGTGAGGCTCACGGTGGCGGTGTGGGTGGTGGTGCCGCTCTTGCCGGAGATGGTGATGGTCTTTGTTCCTGTCGTGGCCTTGCTGCTGGCGGTGATGGTCATGGTGGAGGTTCCCGCGCCCGTGATGGACGCGGGGCTGAAGCTGATGGTGATGCCGTTGCCCTGGCCCGCGGCGGAGAGCGCAATGGCCGAGTTGAAGCCGCCGGTGACAGTGCTGGTGACGGTGACTTTGCCGGAGCTGGAGCGGGTGACGGAGATGGACGTGGGCGCTACGCCGATGGAGTAGGCGGCGGGGACGCCGGTCACGGTGAGCGAGACGGTGGTGCTTGAAGTTGTGCTGCCTGAGGTTCCGGTCACGGTGATGGCGTAAGTGCCGGGCGTGACGCTGGCGCCGACGGTGAAGGTGAGCGAGGAGCTGCCCGCGCCGGCGATGGATGCAGGGCTGAAGCCGGCCGTGACGCCGGTGGGCAGGCCGCTGGCGGTGAGCCCGATAGCCGAGCTGAAGCCGCCGGAGACCGCGCTGGTGATGGTGACAGCGCTGCTGGTGGCGCCGGTGGCGACGGAGACCGAGGTGGGCGAGGCCGAAAGCGTGAACCCTGGCGTGGCGTTGGTGGAGCCGGCCAGCGCGGCGAGCAGTCCGGTGTTGGGGCTTCCCCAGCCGGTAACGAGATCGAAGCCGGCGACCGCGGAGTGGCTGCCCGAGGTGCCGCTGGTGATGTCGTGGAAGTCGCTCGCGTAGGACGAGGTCACGTTTTGCGCGTAGATGGTGGGGTTGAGGAAGCCGATGGTGGGGTCGCTGTTGGCGGCGCGCTGCTGATTGACGAGAGCGGTGTAGGCGGCCCACATGGGCGCGGCAAAGCTGGTGCCGCCGAATTCGTTGGCGATGCAGGTGGTCTGATTGGCGCACACGTAGAAGGTGAAGTTGGCGTTGGCGGAGACATCGGGGCCGTTGCGCAGCGTGGTTGAACCCTTGTTGGTGGAGGTGATGACCCCTGCGAGCTTCTGCCAGTCGGGAATGGCGATGTTATCTGGCGAGATGCCGCCGCCGGAATCGACCCAGGCGGTCTCGGACGCCCAGGGGCCGGCGGCGCCGGAGGTGACGAGATCGGTGCCGCCGACAGAGACGATGTAGGCGTTATCGGCGGGCCAGGCCTCTGCGCGGCCGCTACTGGACCAGGTGGAGTTATCGCCGGAGGCGACGAAAAAGTTCTGCCCCTGCGCGGCCATTTTTTCAAAATAAGGATCGAGGGTGGTGGGATCGGCGGGCGTCCATCCCCAGGAGCAGCCGATGGTGGTGGGCAGCGGGCTGTGGGTGGTCATGGCGCCGATGATGGCGGTGTCGGTGGAACCGACGTACATGACGAGGCTGGCGAGGCCGGGGGCCATGCCGATGGCCTGGGTCATGTCGAGGGTCTGCTCGGTGTCGTCGCAATGGGGAGCGGTGCAACTGGCGCTGGTGCCGTCGGTGGAGAGCACGGTGATGGGAACGTTGTTGGTCTGGTTGACGTTCTTGAAGTAAGTCGTGAGGTCGGCCAGGTCGGTGCCGAGGAATTCGAACAGGCCGAGGTTCTGGCCCGCGCCGTTGAGGCTGCCGGCGCCGTAGTAGGCGGCGCGCATGTCGCTGCCGAGGAAGGAGGCCGAGGGCCCCGAACCGGTGGTGGCGTGCTTCACAACGGCGTCGGGCTCAATGCCGTGGGCCGCGGCGTAGTCGGATTTTTTGGAATATAAGGGGTGGGGCAGCGAGTAGTTGTCGAGGCCGGAGATGTGCCAGAGGTTGAAGGGCAGATCGAGCCGCGGCTCCGCGTCCGGCGCATAGAAGATGCGATTCTCGGTGGGGTGCCGATAGAGGCGCATGCTCAGGTGGAACGCGGTTTCGATGGCGGCCACGGTTGCCTTGACCTGCACGTCCATGCCGTCGCGGGAGCCGCCCACGACCTGAAAGCCGTAGTTACCGGCAAAGCGCAGCACCGTGTCGTACTGATCCTGAGTGGGACCGAAGCGCGCGGTGAACTGCCGCGGGGCGAGGAACTGCCGGTAGCTGGGGCTGGCGGGATTGTAGAGGTCCGCCAGAAAGCTCTTGAGGCCGTCCGGGTCGCGCAGGGGCAGCACCAGATCGAGCTGCAGGGTCTGGTTGGCATCCATGCGGCCGACAGACTGCGCGCTGCCGGAGCGGACGGCGTCACGCACATGGCGCGTGTTCACGGACTGGGCCGGGGCAGCGACGGCCGCGATCGACAACAGCGCGGCGAAAGAGAGAAGGGTTTTCCTAACTCTGCGAGTCACATGGTCTCCTGTGGTACGGGAATTCTGACGCGAATGCGATAGTTCGGAACGAATGCAAAACCTGACTTTGAACCTGAATTTGGATAGAATTCTCAGCCAATTCGCTGAGAGTGTCTAGTGAAATCCGCGCCGCATGGCGCCGCGAGGGCCATTACCTTCGGGGCAGGAGCACTCGGTTGCAAGAACGGCTAACCATCGGCGGCTCTCCTGTGGCCGGCTTGATGAAGAAATCGGCGGCGATAACCGGGACGCGACGGCACGGAGATGGGAGACACCGCGCGCGGGCGAACGGGGGCGCCCATGGCGCACGGCGACGCGGCACGGCGGCGGGTGGTCAGCGCTTATGGCTCAGGCGTTTGCGCGATAGTCCGAAGCAGCCGCGCGCTGCTACACTCCAGACTTTGAGGAGTTGGAATCAACTGCGCTGCCGGCGCACGGAGGCGATGGGTGTCTGAATTTCAAACATTTGTTCCCGCGGAAGAGGCCCGGCCGGAGTTTACATTCCGCGCCATTCTGCTGGGCTCGATCTTTGGCATCGTGTTTGGCGCGGTGACGGTGTATGTGGGGCTGCGCGCGGGGCTCACGGTGGCGGCGTCGATCCCGATCGCGGTGCTGTCGATCAGCATTCTGCGGGTGCTGGGGAAGGCGTCGATCCTCGAGAACAACATTGTGCAGACGACGGGGAATGCGGGGCAGTCGATTGCCTCGGGGGTGATCTTCACGCTGCCGGCGCTGGTGTTTCTGGGTTTCGATCTGGAGTACTCGCGGATCTTTATCCTGGCGCTGATCGGCGGCTGGCTGGGCGTGCTGTTCATGATTCCGCTGCGGCGGCAACTGATTGTGCAGGAGCACGGCGCGCTGCCGTATCCCGAAGGCACGGCCTGCGCGGACGTGCTGATCGCGGGCGAGAAGGGCGGATCGCTGGCCAGCCGCGTGTTTCTCGGCCTCGGCCTGGGCGGCGTGTACACGTTCTTTCAGAATGAGAATCTGTTTCGCGCGTGGCCGGGCAATCCTGAATACAGGCCGGACTTTGGACCATCGCACATCCTGAAGGGCTCGTCGATCAACGCCGATGCGACCTCGGAGTATCTGGGCGTGGGCTACATCATCGGGTCGCGCGTGTCGGGCGTGATCTTCGCGGGCGGGGTGTTCTCGTGGCTGGTGGTGATGCCGCTGATTTACTTCTTCGGCAAGGATCTGGCGCACCCGGTGTATCCGGGCCATGTGCCCATTGCGGCGATGGATCCGGGCGACCTGTGGGCCGCGTACATCAAGCCGATGGGCGCGGGCGCGGTGGCCGCGGCGGGGTTGATCACGCTGCTGAAGACGCTGCCGACGATTTTTAGCGCGCTGGCGACGGGCATGAAGACCATGCGCCCCGGCGCGGGCGCGGAGCAGGCCAAGCCGATCCGCACCGAAGACGATTTGTCGATGCGCGTGGTGCTGATCGGCTCGGTGCTGATTGTGGCGTGCATGTTTCTGTTTCTGGAGTTCAAGCCGGTGCCGGGCGCATTTGTGGGCTGGCCGGCAAATCTGGCGGCATCGCTGCTGGTGGTGGTGTTTGGATTTTTGTTTGTGACGGTGAGCTCGCGCATTGTGGGCCTGGTGGGCTCGTCGGCCAGCCCCGTCTCCGGCATGACGATTGCGACCCTGATGGCGACGGCGGCGATCTTTCTGGTGCAGGGCTGGACCGCGCCGGCCTTTGGCGCGCTGGCCATCACTATCGGCGGCGTGGTGTGCATCGCGGCGTCGAACGCGGGCGACACCTCGCAGGATTTGAAGACGGGCTACATTATCGGCGCGACGCCGCGGCTGCAGCAGATTGCGCTGATTATCGGCGTGGTGGTGTCGACGATTGTGATTGGCGCGACGCTGAACCTGATGAACACGGGCTTGCAGGAGTTTCATGCCGCGCCGCAGGCGTGGGATATCCACGCTGCGCACACCGGTGTCGCGATCCAGGACGACCTAAAGAACCTGCCGAATTCGATCCGGGTGACGGGGCCGAACAAGGCTGAGTCGCTGCATCAGCCGTCGGAGTATGTGGTGCTGAATGCTATCGGTTCATCGGAGCTGCAGGACGGCAAGTATCTCTATGCGCTGGCGACGGGGCGGATCGAGGTGCAGTCGATTCAGGGCATCGGCAGCGCCGCCGCGCCCGCGCCGCAGGCCAGGCTGATGGCCACGGTGATCAACGGCATCCTGAGCCGCAAGCTGCCGTGGGGGCTGGTGCTGGTGGGCGTGGCGCTGGTGGTGGCGGTAGAGCTGCTGGGCGTTCGCTCGCTTTCGTTCGCGGTGGGCGCGTATTTGCCCATCGGGACGACTCTGCCGATCTTTATCGGCGGGGTGGTGCGCTGGATGGTGGACCAGGCGGCGAAGCGCGCGGGCGGCGAGGATGAGGGCGACCTGTCTTCCGGCTCGCTGTTTGCCTCGGGGCTGATTGCGGCGGGCGGCATTGCCGGGCTGATT
>DASQSP010000233.1:0-6855 GCA_035642355.1 Occallatibacter sp. | reverse complement strand
GTTGCCCTCGTCGCCAAACCCATCGTTTTTGAACCAAGCCAGCGGTAGTTGTACAAGCGCCAGATGCAGGTCGCGTTCCGCGCAGGCGGCGAAGGCCTCCCGCGCCCGCCGCGAGCACTCCTCGGCCGTCGCGCCGCGCAGCTTCCCCACCACGATGTCCAGCTCCGGCCCGCCCGCAGCCAGCGGCACAAACCGCACATCGCCGCGGACTCTTCTGTCAAGGTCCAACGCCGCCGCCCGCCCCTGCGCCAGCCCCTGGGCAAACGCCCCGCCCGCGACCGGCGGCAGCAGCCGCTGCGTGGCCCACAGCGCCACCGCCGAAGCACCCGCCCGCGAGCACTCCAGGCTGATCTCGCCCAGATGCAACTCCTTCGACGTGAAGTAGGTGTACGGCGAATCGTGCTTATAGAGCCGCCCCACGCTGGGGTCGCGGAACAGCACGCAGCCGCAGCCGTAGGGTTGCAAGCCATGCTTGTGGGGGTCCACCACAATCGAATCGGCCTGATCGACGGCCGCAAAAGCCCGCCGCGTCTCAGCTTCCAGCGCATCGGGAATCAGCCGGAAGTAGCCGCCATACGCGGCGTCCACATGCACCCGGAAGCCATACCGCGCCCGCAGCGCGAGAATCTCGTCCAGGGGATCGACGGCGCCTATCGCCGTCGTCCCCAGCGTCACCACCACGGTCCCCACATCGCCCTTGCGCAGCACAGCTTCGAGCGTGTTCAGGTCCATGCGCCCGCGCCGGTCGGTGGCAATCGCGGCATACTCGAGCTTGAGCACCGCCGAGATGCGGCTGTGCGTGTAGTGCGCCTGCGCCGAGCCCACAATCCGCTTGCCGGGAGCGAGCTGTCCGGCCACCCACAGCGCCTCCAGGTTGGCCATGGTGCCGCCCGAGGTCAGGTGCCCCAGATGATCGCCGAAGCCGAACATCCGCGCCAGCGCAGCCACCGCCTCGATCTCCATCTCCGAGCTGGCCCGTCCGCCGTCGCGCGCGTGGTTGTTGGGGTTGATCGCCATGGCCAGCGCATAAGCCGCGCGCGCCACCGGGTGCGGCGGCTTGAGCATCTGCCCGGCATAGAGAGGATGAAAGTAGGGAAAGTTGTCGCCCAGCCGGTGCGCGGTCTCGGCCAGCACCGCGGCCACGGCCTCGAGATCGACATGGGGAGCAACCGGCGGCAGCGCCGCAAACTCAGACTCAAGCGACTCGGCGGCGCGGGCCAGCAGGCCGGGAACTGGATCGATGGGCATGGCGACTTTTCACGTTACCACGCGCGCCCTGCCGCACTTCAGCGGACACATCTCAAGGCGCAATCTAACGGCCATCAACCGGCCGTTCATTGCAACTGCCGACCGACTTGCTTTCAGCTCAGCTTGGCTTTCAAATCAGCTTGCAGGGCAGTTGCTTCCGGTCGTGGCCAGGCAGGAAATCTGCTTTGCGGTCAGAGGAGTTGTTTCTCCATAGCGCGCAATTCCAAAGACCTCAAAGACCTGAAATCCCATCTTCGATAATCTCGGTGGAACGCCCCGATCAGAAAACTTGAAGAGGTACTTTTGGCCGGGCTTTTCGTCTGGAGCGACACCAAGGAACCCATCACCAACAAATACACGCGCAGTTCCGGACCATGACGGCGGAAGGGCTGTGTTATCGGCTTGCAACACAAACACAATCTGGCTGGAGGTGGCGGTTAGCGGCGTATTGGAATTGAAAACCAGGGTCGTATGGGTGCCATTTTGATTGGGTAGGATGCTCACCGCGCCGACCATTCCGTTCACGTCGTCGCTGCGCTGTGCCGACTGGGCAGCTAACCCGCAACATACAACTATACTCACAACGGCGAGAAGCAATTTGGGCCTTAACATCAAAGTCTCCTTTGGCGTTTCTTCCAAACTCCGGCATCAGGATAGCCCTGCTTTTGACACTGCGTCAACGGAATAAGGATTAGATCATTTCAATCTCTTATTGGGCGACGATGCGGGTTCGTCGATTGCCTTTTTAAGGCGCTTGGCGACCTTCACTATATTCTCGGCGCGGGGAAGCGTTTCCGGCATTGCACCGCCTATGTCCCTTATGGCTTGCCTAACCTTCTGCCCCACCTCCAAGTGAGTCGCGTTGGCAGCATCTTTTCCTATAACCTTTTCGCGACGTAACTTCTCTTCCGTCTGTGTCGCTCTGAATAGGTTCGCCGCTAACTCAGTGCTTCCCATGTGATCGAGGATATTGTCTTTAGACTTGAGTCCTTTGCGCTTTTGAATCCCGCGCCGGTCTAACCCCCCATAAAGGCCCTTATAGCCGAAGGTTTGAAAGATTGCGAAATCCAGGGGTTCGATCACGCCCGCGCCCTTGGCCGCGCTGGCCAGGTTTTTATTGTGTTCCTTGATTTCATCTCGAAGAAGCAGCCGTTTGTGATCTTCGGACAGGGGTGCATATTGATTCACATCGTCGTCGCGGACTTCCTGCCGGCGGGTCTGGATAGCGAAATAGGTCTGTGCAAAAGCGACCTCACGCTTGCGTGAATCTCCATTCTGCGCGACCAAATAGCTGGCGTATCTGGTAAGTCTTATGTTATCAACACCGCGCTCCGCACCGGAGCCAACTTCGACCATATCGGTGACGTCAACAAAATGGTTCTCAACCGCTTGCCCGGAGTTCCGGCAGGCCTCTCTGGCCTTCAGGATTACGGCACTGAAGTTCCGCCAATCGGAATATCCCAGCAGCTTTTGAAGTTCGCGGGCGTCCCAGAACTCGACCCCATCTTCATCGACGTGAGCGGCTTCCTCAAATTGACCAATCAGCCGCTCAATCTGATTATCGCCATCTGCCTTCTGGTGGAAGGCGTTGCCAAATGCAATCCCGGCTAGCTTGCGCGTCTTTGAGTTCTCGTCTTCCATGGCAATCCACCCTGTATTTCTTGTTCTGGATTGTACAGAGAATCAATCGACGCGAGTCGCTTGCATCCTGATTTCAGTATTTTGGCGAGTACCGACATTGCACAAGTTTTGGGGCGCTATCTGCGCCTCCACCCAAGCGTGCCGAGAGAATTAAGTCCCGGATTTGCAGAGTGGTGCTAGAATGGTTGTAGCGTTAGAGCCGAACCGGGCGTGAGCAGCACTCGCCCAACCAAGCAAGATTCTGCCAGTGGTCGCTCCGATTCATCCAGCGCAATTCAATTCAGGAAATACGAGCACAATGGAACAAGGTACTGTGAAGTGGTTCAATGACGCGAAGGGCTTCGGCTTTATCTCGCGTCAGAACGGTGAAGACGTTTTCGTGCATTACTCTGCGATCAACTCAAGCGGTTTCAAGAGTCTGCAAGAAGGTCAAGCCGTGCAGTTCAACGTGGTAAAGGGGCCCAAGGGCTGGCAGGCGGCGGACGTTCAGCCTCTGTAAACCATTTGGCCGCAGGATTCCGGCAGAATCTAGCAACCAACGAGGGCGGGGAGTGATCCCGGCCCTCGTTTTGCGTTGCAGGCTTTGTGTTGCAGAGCCGTTTCTGGGTAGGTGTACCCAACTTCGTTCGTTCCCCGGTCCCCAAAGGCTAGGGACCGGGGGCACCCCGGCACCCGGCCCATGAAGTTCCAGTGATGAGGTTCCAGTGAGTTGGCAGCCGGTCACTGCGCCGCGACGTTGATTCCGAAGGTTCCGGGGCCGCTCACGAAGATTTGCTCCGCCTGCCCGCGCAGCACGCGGTAGAGGGCAAAGCGCCGCTGCGTGGCCCCGCGCAGCTCAAACACCAGCTCCCCGCGATTGTCCGATAGCGCATCCACGGCATCCACCAGCCGCATCCGCGGCGTGTCGTCCAGGTGCCCCGCATCTGTCACATTCTTCAGCAGGATCATCAGCCCGCCGTAGAGGTCCGGCTGGGCGATGAGGGTCACGAACTTCTGCTGCGCGGCCGGCGCATCGGTGTGCGCGGAGAGCACCATCGTGGCGCCCGCCCCATAGGCCAGCTCGAAGACACGGAACTTCTCGTCCGCGAGCGGAGCCGGTGGCGGTGGCGTAACCGGCTTCCGCGCGCGGGCGGCGGTCCCGGTCTTGGCCCCGGTCTTAATCCCGGTCCCGGTCCTGGTCGCGGCCCCGGCCTTGGTCCCAGTCTTGGGCTTGGTTTTGGCGGCCGGGGGCGGGGGCAGAATCCCCAGCGCCGCGCGGGCCTGATCCTCAAGCGCGGCCTTCAGCTTCAGCTCATCGTCCGGGTTGGCCCACTCATAGGTCCAGGGATGCTCGGGCTGGTTGCGCGCGTCGCTCACCGCCACCGTCTGCTCCAGATCCTGATCCTGGGGCATGCCCAGCAGGCTGGGCGACAGCGCCGGACCCAGGTCAGCCGTTTTGCCGCGCTTGAGCCGGGGCCGGTCCGGGTCTGTAACGTCCGGCAGGTCTTCCACATGGCCCACATCCTCGGCGGGCTTGGCCTTCTCTTCTTTCTTGTGCAGCCGGGGTCGGTCGGGGTCGTCGGCCGAGGCGGTGCCCGCTGCGCTACCCGTGCCGCTGCCAGAATTGCTGCCTGACTCGCTGCCCGGAGCTTTGTGCAGCACCGGCCGGTCGGGGTCCGGGGCTGGCGACCCGGACGACGAATCGCTGCCCGTGCCACTGGTTTTGTCGCTGGCTTTGCTGCCGCCTGAGCCATGCTTGCGGTGCAGCACCGGCCGGTCGTCCTGCACGTCGTCAATCGGCGCGGGCGCCTTGGCCACTACGACCTTGGCCACGGGCTGCGCCTTCCACTTGCCGTAGCCCACCCAGATGCCCTCTTCCTGCGCCGCGTTCTCCACGTCGAACAGGCCGATATTCTTGCCCATGTTCTTCAGTTGGTACTCCACCTCGCCCGCCAGCGCCAGAGGCTGCGGCCGCGCCAGATAGACGCCGCCATCCTGCAACTGTTCGCCGTCAAACACCGTCAGCGGCACCAGCCGCGCCTTTTTGGGTTTGCCCGCCTCGCCCGTCCACTCCAGCACCGCCACGGCGCGCAGAACCGGCGCCTGATCTTTGTCGTCAGGTTTGGCGATCTGCCCCGGATATTGCGCGCAGACCGGCAACGCCGCCAGCAAAGCGCAGGCGCTGGCACAGGCAACAACACCGATACCGGAAAAGAAACGGCCCCATGACACCGACCACCCGGCTCGGGAATAATGCGACTTGAACACGAATTGCTCGAACATGCGAGGGACGCCCCAATGGACCCAATGGAACTGAATGCGAAGGTCGCCGACTTTACGCTGCAAACCGACGAGGACAAAACCGTAAGCCTCTCCGACTACAAAGGCAAACCGGTCATACTCTTCTTTTACCCCAGAGCCGACACCCCTGGCTGCACCATCGAGGCCTGCGGTTTCCGTGACACCTTCAAAAAGCTGCAGGAGGCCGGCGCCGTGGTGCTGGGCATCTCGCGCGACACGCCCAAGGCCCAGGCCAGATTCCGCGCCAAATTCGACCTGCCGTACACACTCCTTGCTGATGTAGACGAGAAAGTCTGCAATCAGTTTGGCGTGATGAAGCAAAAGAACATGTATGGCAAGATGGTGTGGGGCATCGCGCGCACCACATTCCTCATCGGGCCGGACCAGACCCTGCTGCACATCTTCCCCAAAGTCACCCCGGAAGGCCACGCCGAGGAAGTGCTGGCCCTGCTGAAGGAATGGAACAAAGAACACAAGTAGCTCGAAAGCCGCGCAGCCCGCGAAAGCCGGGTGCCCCATCCATTCCGCGTTCTGTGCGGAATGGGTGAGAAAGCGCAGACCCACACGCGCTGGGTGCCCCAGGTCTCGATTCTGAGACCTGGGACGGCACGAAACTCCCCGGCCGCCTGCTCCCCCGCGCCTTCTTCGAGGACACGCCTGATCGCGTGGCCCCGCGCCTGCTCGGCAAACTGCTCGTCCATCGCACGCCGGCCGGCATGGTGGCGGGAAGAATTGTCGAAGTAGAGGCCTATCTCGGCCCGCACAACAGCCCGCCCGACCCCGCCGCGCACAGCCATCGCGGGCCCACGCCCCGCAACGCGGTTCTCTTTGGCCCCGCGGGTCATGCGTATGTCTACTCGATCTACGGCCTGTACTTCTGCGCCAACATCAGTTGCGAAATCGACGGCCTTGCCGGCTGCGTGCTGCTGCGCGCGCTGGAGCCGGTGACGGGACTCGACCGGATGGCCGCCAACCGCGGCCTCGCGCCGGGTGCCGCGCCATGCCAGCTCACCTCCGGGCCCAGCCGCCTGTGCCAGGCCCTCGGCCTCACCCGCCCCGCCCACAACGGCCTCGACCTGACCAGCCCGCGCTCGCCGCTGCAGCTTCGCGACGACGGCACGGCGACACTGCCCGCCCGCGTCACCGCACGCATCGGCATCAAGCATGCGGTCGATTGGCCCCTGCGCTTCGCCGTGCCAGGCCACGCCTGCGTCTCCGGTAAAAAAGTCTCAACGCGCCCGGTAAGTTGACGCGCAAGCGCGACCGGCCGAAGTAGAATTCCGTCAGACGAACTGAACCCGCCTCGTCGCACGCCGCACTCACAGGAGCAGACGCTTGAAAAACGCTTCCCCGTTTCGTTCCCTCGCCATTGCGGCTGCGCTGGCCGCAGGCGTCGCGCTGGCCTCCGCCGCTGGCGCGCAAGAACCCGCTGCCCCGGCCCACCCGGAACACAGGGCTGCGCCCCCGCCGACCAACTTGCAGGTGCTGCCCAAGACCCTTACCGGCGAGCAGGTACACGAGATCATGCACAGGATTTCCGAAAGTCTTGGTACCCGGTGCTCGACCTGCCACGCCGCCGACCCCAACAATATCGGCCCCAACGGCAGGCCGCGTCTCAACTTCGCGGACGACTCCAAGCCGGAGAAGGCCACCGCCCGCCTCATGTTCAAGATGGTCGGGGAGATC
>DASQSP010000232.1:0-5245 GCA_035642355.1 Occallatibacter sp. | reverse complement strand
CCAACTCCGCCCTGGCCTGCCGAATCTTCTTCAAACGGCTCTCGCGGCGGGCTAACTCCTCGGGTAACTCATCGCCACGCTTGCTCTTCCCGTACTGCGCGTCCTCGGCCGCGTCGGCCGCCTCGGCCCGCGCCAGCAACTCATCGATCTCACGCTTCAACCGCTGCTCGGTCTCGCCCATCCGCGCGTAACTCTGCGCCTTGTGCTTGCTGGCGTTAGCCTTGATCTTGGTACCATCAATCGACACATGGGAGACCACAAATGCCCGCCTCGACCGTAAACACTTAAACAAGAAACGCACTGACTGACCCACTACCCGGTTATCCCACGCGCAATTTAGCAGCCGGTGCAACCGATTTCGCAAATGTTTCGCCTTTTCGCTCGCTGTCAGCAAACCAATGTTGACTCTGCAAGATTTAAGACAGAGAGATATACCCCCCACCCCCCTGTTTGTTTGTTCCGTCTTCGCCTTCGGGAGAGGCTGCCCGCACCAGAAGGAGTGCAATCTCAGCCCACAAACCAATCCCACTGCGCCTCGGTCAGCGGAACCACGGAAAGCCGCCCAATCACCACCAGCGGCGAACCGGCAAACAGCTTCTCCGCCTTGATCGCCGCCAGCGTCTTCGCCGTCTTGAGCCGCTTGCCCACCTTCACCTTCACCACCGGCACCTTCGGGTCCGTCGCGTCCACGCTCACCACCGTGCCCGTCCCAACCGCGGTCCGCTCCTCGCCCGTGTGATAGAAAATCCACCGCGCGCCCGCCTTCATCTCGCGCAGATGCTTCACCGCCGTGGTGTTGGCCACTCCATCCCAAATCGTTTCCTGGTCGCGCAGAAAATCGTCGAAGGAGTAAACATCCGGCTCAGTCTTGAAGAGAAAGTAGCTCATGGAATTCATCCTATGCGAGCGGCAGGAACAAGGGAACAGCGTACTGAACCAGCGACAGCCTCAAGCGTATCCATTGACTGTCAGATTCGAGAACTTCTGCGTGGAGGGATCATAAAACGCCCGCCAGAAGCACTTTCCTCCGTCGTAGACGAAGCGGAGGTGCTTGCGCCAACCGTTTGTTTCGCTTTCTTCAAGTTCACAGAAGGCATTAACGAAGATCATCCTCTTCCCGTCCTGGACAATAGCCAGATACTGTCGGAAATACTGGCGCGGGTTATCGATATGCCTGCCAGCATTCAGGTATTTGTCGCTCAAGGCCGAGATTTGGGTTAGGTTGGCTTCAGCAGCGTTCATGTCAGAAACAGTGGGTTCCCAGCTTTCCGCGTTGCTCGTTGGCGCAGACCGATAGTAGTGGTTGTAGGTGCCGATCTCACTCTCAGGCAGAAGAGCGAAACCCGGCTTTGCTTTTTCTTGGGAACTCGATTGCTGATCCTGGGCCGCGTGTACGGGCACAACTTCGGTACGTCGCGCCGCAAATCCAGCAACGATCAAGCAGAGAATCAAAAGCACCGCAACCTTGAACTTAACGATTCGCATCCAAAACTCCCGATTTCCAGCAATGCCGCATTATCTCTCAGCGGCGGCAACTGACCACTGATCACTATCATCTCTTCCATTACAATCAAACCGATATGATCCGCTTCTCAACCGCCGGCGAGTCCCACGGCGAAGCCCTCATCGCGCTCGTCTCCGGGCTTCCCGCCGGCCTTCCCGTCGACATCGGCTTCATCGACCGCGAGCTCTGGCGCCGCCAGCAGGGTTACGGCCGCGGCGGCCGCATGAAGATCGAAACCGACAAGGTCCACATCCTCAGCGGCGTGCGCCACGGCAAAACCATCGGCTCGCCCATCGCCATCGAGATCGTCAACCGCGACTGGAAGAACTGGGAAGAGAAGCTGCCCGTCGAAGCCGGCGACCCCGCCAAACATCAGGCCGTCGCCTCGCCCCGACCCGGCCACGCCGACCTCGCCGGCGCGCTCAAATACAACTTCCCCGATGCACGTTATGTCTTGGAGCGCGCCTCGGCCCGCGAAAGCGCAGCCCGCGTCGCCGCCGGCGCATTCGCCAGGCTCATGCTGCGCTTTCTCGGCATCGAAGTCGCCAGCCACGTCATCCGCGTCGGCCGCGTCCAGCTCGAACGCACCGCCACCTGGGATGAAATCACCGCCGTCGCCGCCAAGGACGAAGTCCTGCTCAGTTGCATCGACGCCGAAACCGAAGCCCGCATGAAGGGCGAGGTCGAGCACGCCTCCCGCACCGGAGACACCGTCGGCGGCGTCTTCGAAGTCGTCGTCCACAACGTCCCCGCCGGCCTCGGCACCTACGCCAACTGGGACGAGCGCCTCGACGGCCTGCTCGCCTGGTCCGTCATGAGCCTGCAAGCCGTCAAAGCCGTCGAAATCGGCCGCGGCGTGGTCGCCGCCGAGTCCTTCGGCTCCGCCGTCCACGATCCGATCCACTACGCCGCCGCGGACACCGGCAAGCCCGCCGCGGCGGGCAAGCCCACGCGCTTCGTCCGCGAGCAGAACAACGCGGGCGGTATCGAGGGCGGCACCTCCAACGGCGAAGACCTCGTCATCCGCGGCTATCTCAAGCCCATCTCCACCCTGCGCCGCCCGCTCGAGTCGGTCCGCTTCGACACCCGCGAGAAGACCAGCGCCAGCTACGAGCGCAGCGACATCTGCGTCGTCCCCGCCGCCGGCGTCGCCGCCGAGGCCATGGTCGCGCTCACCGTCGCCGGCCTCGCCCAGCAAAAGTTCGGCGGCGACTCCGCCCTCGAGCTGAAACGGAACTTCGACGGCTACATCGAACAGATACGGCGGTACTAGCGGCAAGCCCAATTCGCGGTAAACTTAAGCGGGAGGGGAGCGATGGTGGAACTGAATTTCAATCCGCAAATCGGTGAACATGTACAACGTGTCCTGTCTTTTCCGTCCGACCCGCTCTTCGAAATTGTCGATCGCCGCACCAATTCCATTGGAGAGCTGCTGCTGAAACTTAGACGGCTCCAGGACGGGGAATTATTCGACAATATCTCCGCCATCTCGGTCGAATATCCTCTCGAAGATCGTATCCGGCGAGCACTTCGCGGAATCTTCGTGAACTGCGATTCCTGGCCAGACGACTTTCAAAAGGACCGGTTCGATGTTGAATCCGACCAGATGTACGACGGCACCCCGAGAATCATGGTTCATTTCTACTTGAAGCCCGAGGTCGTTCCATCGGCAGCAAAGGCCCGAATCTGGAGCGGCTTCTACTCCGAACTCCGGAAGAAGCTCCAATTCCTGAATCCGGAACCGTGGCTTCAGTTCATGGCCAGGGAAGAGCGGGGCGCCCTCAGTGCCGCTAGCTGAAGAATTGCTGGACCATGCCTCGAAACTGCTCGGCCCCGAAGGAACGGATGTCGATTTTCGTAGAGCGGTATCGGCTTCTTATTACGCCGTCTTTCACATGATCTCCGCCGCGGTTGGCCTGCAAGTAAGTCCACCAGCTCCGCAAGGCATGAGCGGCAGGATTCAGCGGACGCTGGAACATCGAGCGATGAAGAATGCGATGGAGTCCTTCCGCACCCGTGAGAGCTGTGCAAAGCTCTCGTCGAATATCGGCATCGTTTGTGCTTTCTCGGTCGATCTCGCGGAGATTGCCGAGGCATTCGGGGAGTTGCAGGATGCCCGGCATCTCGCCGATTACGATGTCGTGGATTCAAAGCGAACAATCGGACTTGCGTGGGCATCTGACTGCTTCGATAAGGCAAAACGTATCTTTGAAGCTTGGGATCGTGCGAAGTCGGCGGATGAAGCAAAGCTGTTTCTTGCGACTCTGATATTCGGGACTAAGTGGGCAAGGTAGTGCTAAGCAATCGCAGAAGGTAACCGCAAAGAAGGCAATGATTCTCAAGATCGTCAAATATCCCGAGCCGGTGCTGCAGCAGCCCGGCGAGCCGGTCACCGAATTCAACGCCGAACTGCGCAAGTTCGTCGCCGACATGTTCGAGACCATGTACGCCTCGCAAGGCATCGGCCTCGCCGCGCAGCAGGTCGGCGTGGCCAAACGCATCACCGTCATCGACCTCGGCGGCGGCAAGGACCCCGCGCAGAAACTCGTGCTCATCAATCCCGAGATCATCGAGCGCGCAGGCAGGCAGTACGAAGAGGAAGGCTGCCTCAGCTTCCCCGAGATTCGCGAGAAGATTCCCCGCGCCCTCAAGGTCCGCATCCGCGCGCAGGACGCCGCCGGCAAGTGGTTCGAGATGGATGGCGAAGAGCTGCTCTCGCGCGCCTTCCAGCACGAGATCGACCACCTCGACGGCGTGCTCTTTATCACTCGCATGAGCGCGCTCAAGCGCGACCTCACCCTGCGCAAGATTCGCAAGATGCAGCGCGAAGGCACCTGGTGAGCGCGTGAAGCTGGTCTTCTGCGGCACTCCGCGGTTCGCTGTGCCCACGCTTGAGGCGCTGCGCGGCGCAGGCCATGAGATCGCCCTCGTCGTCACGCAGCCGGACAAACCCGTCGGCCGCACGCAGGAATTGGTAGCTCCGCCGGTGAAGCAAACCGCAGTAGCCGCAAGCATCGCCGTCACGCAGCCGGAGAAGATTCGCAACAACGCCGGCTTCCGCGCGCAGCTTGAATCCATCGCGCCCGACGCCATCGCCGTCGTTGCCTACGGCCGCATCATTCCGCCGTGGATGCTGGCCCTGCCGCGCCTCGGCTGCATCAATCTCCACGCCTCGCTGCTGCCCAGGTATCGCGGCGCCGCGCCCATCCAGTGGGCCGTCGCGGAAGGCGAAACCGTTACCGGCAACACCACCATGCTGCTTGAGGAAGGCCTCGACACCGGCCCCATTCTTCTCCAGCAGACCATCGAAATTGCGCCCGACCAAACCGCCGCCGATCTTTTCAGCATCCTCGCCGAACGCGGCGCGCCGCTGGTCGTCGAAACGCTGAAGGGCCTCGACAACGGCAGCATCAAGCCGCAGCCACAAGACCACGCGCTGGCCACGCTTGCCCCGCTGCTCGCCCGCGAAGACGGCGAGATGAACTTCGCCGCGCGCACCGCGACGGAGTTGAAGAATCGCTGGCGGGGTTTTCAGCCCTGGCCCGGCGCGTTCACTTCGCTCGGCGGCAAAAAACTCATCGTGCATCGCATGGATGTCGCGGAGAACGGGAGCCTCGTCGCTCCCGCCGACGCGCAGCCCGGTCAGGTGCAGCTCGACGGTGACAAGCTCTTCGTTGCCTGCGCCAACAGCACATGGATCGAACTCATCGAAGTACAGCTCGAAGGCAAAAAGCGCATGTT
>DASQSP010000231.1:0-17958 GCA_035642355.1 Occallatibacter sp. | reverse complement strand
AACGTCGTTCCGGGAGCGGGAAAACTGCTCGCCTCCGGTAGATTCCCGGCTGAACCAGGCAGTCGTTTATTAGTCCATACATTTGATTCTAAAGGTATTTTAGTTACGGAAGGCGGCATTGGACGATCGTCCTTCGGCGCTGCAGCGGCGCTAAATAACTGTTGACCTGCGGTTGGACCGCGTATACATTAGTGAGTGCCATCCATAAGGTAGGTCGCACAGGGTTCCTCGTGCGTCTCAACTATCCGCCCCCAGCATCAGATGCAGAGCAATGGCTCAACGGTTGATGTGACGGTGTGTGTGTAGAGCACGCTCCGTAACGGGACACTGAGACGAAACTGGGCCAGACCGGCGATCTATATCACTGAAGCGGAGAAAACCTGTTACTTCACGCATTAAAGGTGCGTCAAAGTATTTTGAACACGCTGCGGGCTTTCAGCGTCTAAGAGATGGAAACGGGAGTCGAGCTTATGGGGGTAGCCCATCGGTTCAACTGCCAACTGCACCGGCGGTATCAGGCAGTACCCCCGGGCAGAGATTTGCGAAGGAGATGACTATCATGCGTTCTGATTTGGTATTTGGAGCACTTTCCCATGTGCGTAACCGCTATCAGCTCTGCCAATTGGCCAGCAAGGCGACGCGCAAGCTGCATAAGCCGAATACGCGTCTGCAGGACACCACCAACGAAGTGCTTGAGCGCTTCCACAGCACCAATCCCGGCGGCCTGCCTGTTGCGGCAGCGCCCGTGGAGCAGCGCGTCGAGACCCGGCGCGCGGCCTGACGGGCTTGACCTACTCGGGCTGAGGCGATGATCGGTCCCAGGGATGCACCCCTTGTGCGGCCCTGGGACTTCGATTCGATCCTTCGCTAGCCCGGCATAACTCACCCATCCAACCATATCGATTGTGCAAGAATCCTGCCTGGTCCTTTCCTTGAGCCAACTCCCTTCCCGGACCCCCTCGATTCCATCCCGCCCTTTCGCAGGTGACCATGACCATCTCTGAATTAAAAGAAAAAAACATCACGGAACTGAGCCGCATAGCGCGCACCCTGGAGATTCCGGGCGCGAGCGGCCTTCGCAAGCAGGACCTGATCTTCAAGATTCTGCAGGCGCAGAGCGAGAAGGAGGGTCACATCTTCGCCGACGGCGTGTTGGAGATTCTGCCCGACGGCTACGGCTTTCTGCGCTCACCCGATTACAACTACCTGCCCGGCCCGGATGACATCTACGTTTCGCCCTCGCAGATTCGCAAATTCGATCTGAAGACCGGCGACTCGATCTCAGGCAACGTGCGCCCGCCCCATGAGGGCGAGAAGTATTTTGCGCTGGTCAAGATCGAGGCCATCAACTTCGAGTCGCCCGAGGAGACGCGCAACAAGATTCTCTTCGATAACCTGACTCCGCTGTATCCGCAGGAGCGCATCAAGCTGGAGACGGTGCGCGAGGCCGTGAGCGGCCGCGTGATGGACCTGCTCACGCCCATCGGCAAGGGGCAGCGCGGCCTGATTGTCGCTCCGCCGCGTACCGGCAAGACGATGCTGCTGCAGTCGCTGGCCAACTCCATCACCGCCAATCAGCCGGAAGTTGTGCTGATCGTGCTGCTCATCGACGAGCGCCCGGAAGAAGTCACGGACATGCAGCGGTCGGTGAAGGGCGAGGTCATCAGCTCCACCTTTGACGAGCCCGCCGCGCGCCATGTGCAGGTGGCCGAGATGGTGATTGAAAAGGCCAAGCGCCTGGTGGAGCACAAACGCGACGTGGTGATTCTGCTGGACTCGATTACTCGTCTGGCGCGCGCCTACAACACTATCGTTCCGCCCTCGGGCAAGGTGCTGTCGGGCGGCGTGGACTCGAATGCGCTGCAGCGGCCGAAGCGGTTCTTCGGCGCGGCGCGCAACATCGAAGAAGGCGGCTCGCTGACCATCATCGCCACGGCGCTGGTGGATACCGGCTCGCGCATGGACGAAGTGATCTTCGAGGAGTTCAAGGGCACCGGTAACATGGAAATCATTCTCGACCGCAAGCTGGTGGACAAGCGCGTATTCCCGGCGATCGATATTCAGCGCTCCGGCACGCGCAAGGAAGAGCTGCTGATTCCCAAGGAAGACTTGCAGCGCATCTGGGTGCTGCGCAAGGTGCTGAACCCGCTGTCGCCGGTGGAGGCGATGGAGTTGTTGATCAGCCGCCTTGAGAAGGTGCGTAACAACGCGGAGTTCCTGCAGAACATGAACCAGCTCTAACCACCACCTGCGCTACCTGCGGTGGGGCTGTCCGCGCTTTCAGCGCCATTCGTGGCTCTTCGAGTTGAGTGCTTGCAAGACAGAAGGCCTCCCTTTGCTGGGCGGCCTTTTTGTTCGGGGGATGACGATGAGAAGATTCCTATGCGCGTTGGCGATGGCACTGATGCTGGCATGCGCGCCTGGCGCTGCCGCACAGCAGCCGGAAAAAGGCTACTGGCGCGCCGCCAGCACCACTGCGAATTCCATTACCGGCGATCTCGAAATCTCCGCGTCCAAGGTCACCATCAACTTCACTGCGTTTCCCATCGCGCAGGCGCGCACGCTGACGCCGGCGGAGGTGAGCGCGGCCTTCGATGCGGATGTGAACGCCGGCGGCACGGGCACGCTCTACCACCTGAACGTTTCAGCGGAGCGGCGCTTTCTGCACCACAATACGCTCTGCGGCAGCGAAGACACGCAGTGGATGGCGACGTTTGTTTCCGGCCACACGTTGCAGGTGGCCTTCTTCTCGGGGCAGAGCGCGCCCATCTTCACGTTTGACGCGATCTCGCATTCGGCCGATCTTTGCGGTACGTTTGCCTACGCCCGGTGAAGACTCAGCCGCCTGCGTTGCGGCGGGGTGGAGCCGGTCCGCTTTGCATGAGCGCCGTCCGCTGGTAAGATAGATGAAGTTTGTGGGGCTGTAGCTCAGCTGGGAGAGCGCCTCGTTCGCAACGAGGAGGCCAGCGGTTCGATCCCGCTCAGCTCCACCAATTCCCTTCCTGCGGCATATTACTTACAGCACAATTGGCACATTCGAATCGATGAGGGACTTGAAGGATCGGCAGGAGCTTCTCCAGCCGCTCCCACTCAACCGGTCGGCTGGTTCCAGTTCTCCAGCGTCTGCTTGAACTCGGTCATGAATTTGCCCGCGTCCGCGCCGTCGATGATGCGGTGATCGAAGCCGAGGCAGTAGTACTGCATGGAGCGGATCGCAATCGTGTCGTTGCCCTCGGCATCGGTCAGCACCACGGGCTCCTTGCGCAGGCCGCCGATGGCCAGGATGGCGGACTCCGGCGCGTTGATGATGGGCGTGCCGAACTCGCCGCCGAAGACGCCGGCGTTGGTGAGCGTGAACGTGGAGCCGCTCACCTCATCGGGCAGCAGCTTTTTGGCGCGCGCGCGTGTGGCCAGATCGTTGATGGCCTTGGCCAGCGCTGCAAAGCTGGCGCTTTCCGAGGCGCGCACCACCGGCACGATCAGCCCCCACTCCAGCGCCACCGCGACGCCCAGATTGATGTTGGCGTGGTAGTGGATGTTCGCGCCTTCAAGCGACGCATTGACGATGGGGAACTTGCGCAGCGCGTCAATCGCCGCTGCCGCGATAAACGGCATGTAGGTCAACTTGATGCCGTGGCGCTGCTCAAAACCCGCGCGCTCCCGCTCGCGGAGCCGAACGACGCGCGTCATATCCACCTTGTAAACCATGTGCGCGTGGGGAATGTTGCGCTTGGCTTCGAGCATGCGCTCGGCGATGATGGCCCGCATCTTCGTCATCGCGACCACCTGCGGTGGGGCCAACTGCGGCTTCGCCGCGCCTGCGGCAGCAATGCCGCTCGATGCCGAATCAACGGCTCCGTGGTTAGTCAGATATTGCAGAATGTCTTCTTTGGTGATGCGGCCCTCGGAGCCGGTGCCCGGCACATACGCGAGATCGATTTTGTTTTCCTCCGCGATGCGGCGCACCAGCGGCGAGGAGCGCAGCTTGCCTGTCCGCTCCTGCACCACCTGCGGTGGGGCCAACTGCGGCTGCGCCGGCACCTGCGGTGCGGCCAACTGCGCCTGCGGCGCGGGCGTGGCGACAACTGCCGCGCCAGCGCTGCCAAGCAGAGCGACCACGGTATTGACTTCGACCGTTGCGCCCTCGGCAATTTTGATCTCGATGAGCACGCCGTCCATGGGTGAGGGAATTTCGGCGTCTACCTTGTCTGTGGAGATTTCAAACAGCGGCTCGTCCTTGGCTACCGTGTCGCCCGGCTTCTTGAGCCACTTGGTGATGGTGCCCTCAAAGATGGACTCGCCCATCTGCGGCATGACAATCTCAATCGCCGCCTGCGGCACCACCTGCGGTGGGGCTGACTGCGCCTTCGGCGCGGCCAAGCTCGGTGCCAGTTGCGTCAACGAAGAGACTTCGTCGTTCTCAGCGAGCACCGCGACCACCGTGTTCACCTGTACCGTTTCACCTTCGGCAAACTTGATTTCGCGGAGCACCCCGGCCACGGGCGAGGGAATCTCGGCGTCCACCTTATCGGTGGAGATTTCAAAGAGCGGCTCGTCCTTCGCGACCGGGTCGCCGGCCTTTTTGAGCCACTTGGTGATGGTGCCCTCGAAGATGGACTCGCCCATCTGGGGCATGATGATATCGATTGGCATCGATCGGTCTCTCCGCGAAACGCCGCCGGCTGTGCGCCGGGAACCTGTTGGATTATAAATGCCTGTGCATACGGTTCAGGCGCGGACCGGCTTCTCTGGCGCTCCATGCAGGCGCTGGACCTCGGGAGGGATAGCGAGCGGCGTGTCCTGGGGCGGCTGCGGCGCGGCGGCTTCTTCGCACTTGGAGGCGGCATGGGCGCGCAGTGCGTCCAGGCTTTCGACGGCGAGCACCGGCTGCGCGAAGACCTGGCCGAACTGCCGCGCGGCCTGGTGCGCGATGGATTCAAGATCCGGCAGCGCGGCGGGGTCGTGCGTCTCGCGGGCGAGGCTGGTGACGCCGTGATCGGCGATGCCGCAGGGGACGATCAGCTCGAAGTCGCGCAGGTCGGTGGTGACGTTGAGGGCGAAGCCGTGCGAGGTGATGCCGCGTGCTACGTGGATTCCTATGGCTGCGATCTTCCGCGGGTTCGCGCTATCACCCGTCTCGTCCAAAGGGCTGGCGTGCGCAGCACCAGGGCACCAGACGCCGGTGAGGCCGGGGATGCGGGCGGCGCGCACGCCGTAGACGCCGCAGAGGCGGATGAGGGCCTCTTCCATGCGGCGGACGAAATCGACGGGACCGAGCCGCCCGCCGGACTGCCCCGACGACGAAGACCTGTCGTCGGGGGCCCCGATTGAAGTATTTCTGAGGCTGCGCAGATCGAAGATGGGGTAGCCGACAAGCTGGCCTGGGCCATGATAGGTCACGTCGCCGCCGCGGTTGATCTCGTGCAGCGTGACGCCGCGGCTGGCCAGCATCTCATCGGAGGCCAGCACGTTGGAGCGGCGCGCGTTGCGGCCGAGGGTGAGCACGGGCGGGTGCTCCAGCAGCAGGAGCACGTTATGCACGCGGCCCGCGAGGCGCAGAGCGGCTATCTCGGCCTGCAGGCGCAGGCCATCGTCGTAGCTGACGCGGCCGAGATAGAGGTACTGGATCATCGCTCCCGTTATTGTAGGACGGGGCCGGCGATGCGCATTCGCGATACACTAGACCCTGGCAGGAGGACCGGGCGGTCGCTGCCGGAGCCGGGGAAACCGGGCGCCGGGGGAGGAAAGTCCGAACTCCGCAGGGCAGTGTGCCGGATAACGTCCGGGACGCGGGCGTGAAGGCCCGTGGACGGCCAGTGCCACAGAAAATATACCGCCAGTGCTACCCCTTCTTCGGAAGGGCGACCTGGAGCAGTCTGAGGACTCGTCCAAAAGCCTGCCCCACGCAGTGGTAAGGGTGAAAAGGTGCGGTAAGAGCGCACCGCTGCGACGGTGACGCCGCAGGCAGGGTAAACCCCACACGGAGCAAGACCAAATAGGGAGGGATGCGCGGGTTGGGAGCAAGACTCGTGCGCGGTGCCGGCCCGGCGCCGCAAGGCTGCTCCATGCAAGAGCCGAAACCTCCGGGTAGGTCGCTGATGAGTGTCCGCGGCAACGCGGCGCCTAGAGGAATGACCGCACACGACAGAATTCGGCTTACAGGTTCTCCTGCCGAATTCACCAATTCAAATGATAAGCGCCCTCAGCTGACAAGCCTGTGGGCGCTTTCCAATTTTGGGGTACATCAAAATCTCTACGGCGCCTGTTCCCTGTGCGCGCCCCGGTGTGTTCCCGGATACGCGAGTTCTTGAGCCTCGCGGCGCGGCTCATAGGTCGCATCGGCCTTGTCCCAAATCGCAAGCAGCTTGCGTGCTGTTTGCGCGGCTGAGTCAGCGTTGCCCGCTTGGCTCTGCGCGCGCGCCAGGCCCAGCAGCGTTTGGGTCCGATTCGGCGTCTGTTCGAGCTGCGTGGTGAACGCGGCAATTGCGTCAGCGGGTTTGTGCGCGCGCAGGAGCATTTCGCCGAGCAGCTCGCCGGTGGGCTGCAACGGGTCGGGCGGGCCGAAGGCATAGGACAGATTCTTGCCGAGGGCCACGGCTTTCTCGAGCAGAGCAACGGCATCGCTCAAGTTCCCTTTGGCGCCAGCCAATGCCGCTTGCAGTTGCAGGTGCTCAATCTCCGGCACGGTTCGGTCCGGGTCCGCCTCTGGAACCTGGTTGAGTTCAAACAGGGACGGCATCCGGGGCAGCAATTGCTCCAGGTTGGCCAGTTCGCTTTGCGCGGCGGTCACGTCGCCCGCCGATGCATCGGCAATGCCTCTGCTGTAGGCGCGGCGAAGCTCCGATAGCACCGCTCCATCAAGATTGATGTTGAGCAACGCCGGCACTGAATTGAGCGGCGGCGCCACATCCAGCAGATATGTGCCCTGCATGACGACAAACGAGCCGGTTCTGGTGTCGTCGGCGTCAATGGCGTTCCGGCGCGCCGCGTTCAGGTGTTCGGCCTGCGCACCCTCATGGCAGCCGGCAAGAACCTGTTCGGCCTCGGCAATGCGGCCCTGCTCGATCAGGCCATACTCCAGCCAATAGTTGTAGTGTCCGCAGCGCACCGGCGGCCTGCCCCGCGCGGCGGCCACACGATTGGTTCCCTCCGTCGCCAGCACATTGGCGTGGACCACCTCGGCCCACATGCCCAGCGCAAGAAAGATATGCGAGCACATGTGCTGCGCGTGCGGCGCGTCCGGCGCAATGGCGGAGAGTGCCCGCGCCGCCACCAACGCTCCGGCCGCATGCTGCGGGTCGTCCATCCCGTGAATCCAGTAGTGCGCGGCCCCAGGGTGATTGGGGTTGCGCGCATACACCGCTCTGGCCAGCGCCGCGGCTTTCAGGTACGCCGGCAGGTCGCGCACGCCTTCACTGCGGCCGAGCAGCGCCAGCGCATAAAACAGCCGGGCTTCATCGTCTTTGGGATAGCTCTCGCTCAGCTTCTCCATGGCGTCGGCGTAACGCGCGTCGCGCTGGGCCTTGGCGCCGTCGCCCGCGTAGAGGATTTCGACCGCGCTCATCCAGGCGCGTTCACGCGGGTCTTCAATTCGTGCTGCGCGGGCCTCCGGCGTGGGCGCAAATTTGTCGAGCGCCGCCCGGCCTCGAGCCGCATCCAGCTCGTTCCACACCGGGTGGTTGAAGGTCATCGCCTCGCCCCAGTAAGCCATCGCGAACGAGGGGTCGGCCTGCTCGGCGTCAACGAAGGCTTTGGCCGCATCGTCGTATTCGAACAGATGCAGCAACAGCAGCCCGCGCATAAAATCCTGCTGCGCCTCGGGCGAGTGCGTCGAGGTGGGAAACGTCGCCGTGCCCAGCCCGGCAATGGTGACCGCGTGCTGCGCGCGCGCGGCAGCAAGTGAGACAACACACCAAATCAGAAGCGCGCCAACCCGCCGTGTGGTTCTGCGCCGAAGATCAAATCGCATCATCGTTCCTCATCAACAGACCACCATATCACCCGGTTTCGCGCGGCTGATAGCATCAATCCATGCTGCGAGTGAAATTGCTGGAAGCGGGAGCGCGCACGCCGGTGGTGGCGCATCCGGGCGAGGATCTGGGCTACGACGTGTTTGCGCTGGAGGCGGCTGCGCTGACGCCGCGGGCCACGGTGCGGCTGCGGACGGGCATCGCCGTTGAGGCGCGGCACCCGGAGACCGGCGCGCCGCTGGGACTGCTGGTGCGCGACCGCTCCTCGATGGCCGCGCGCGGCCTGGCTACAACTGGCGGCGTGATTGACGCCGGCTATCGCGGCGAGATTCTGATCCTGATGACGAATCTGGGCGATGCGGCGGTTGAAATCAAGGCCGGCGAGAAGATCGCGCAGATGATTCCCGTACCGGTGCTGACGGGTCTCGTCCAGGAAGTGGAAACACTGGAAGTGTCGGAGCGGGCGGAGAAGGGATTCGGCAGTTCGGGGAGTTAGAGGATTGAGGCATCCCAGGTCTCAAAAGCGAGACCTGGGGCACCCATTGTTGATGCGGGTTGAGTTCGTGCTTTCCCACCTTAGCGACAAAAACAAAGACGTCGCGAAGGTGGGGCACCCATTGTCTTCGTTGTGCTGCGCGGGCTAGTTCTTCCCCAGCCCGTCGTTCTTGTGGTAGTTCGGATACGGCGGAATCGGAATCGCGGGAATCGGATTCGCCTTCAGCTCTTCGAGCACGGTCTTGACGCCGGTCTCTAGCTGCACGTCGTGGCCTGCCGCAACATCCTTTGGCAACAGCTCCACTTCCAGGTCCGGCGCAATGCCGTGGTTCTCCACTTCCCACTCGCCGTGCAGGCCATAGATGCCGTAGCGCGGCGCGGTGACGGAACCGCCGTCGAGCAGCGGCGGGTAGCCGCCGATGCCGATCAGGCCGCCCCAGGTGCGAGTGCCGATGAGCTTGCCGATCTCCGCCTTGCGGAAGTACCAGGGCATGGCGTCGCCGCCGGAGCCGGAGTTCTGGTTGATGAGCATGACCTTGGGCCCGAAGATGGCGCCCACGGGGTCGTGGATGGGCTTGCCGTCGCGCTCTTTGGCGCCCGAAAGCGGGAAGCGCTTGAGTACGTCGACGATGTAGTCGGCGATGAAGCCGCCCTCGTTCCAGCGCTCGTCGAGAACCAGCGCCTGCTTGTCGAGCTGCGCGTAGAAGTAGCGGTTGAAGCTGCTGTAGCCCGCGCCGCCGGTGTTCGGCATGTAGACATAAGCCACCTTGCCGCCGGAGAGCTCGTCGACCTTGCGCCGATTGCCCTCGACCCAATCGATGTTGCGCAGGCCGTCGTCGTCGGCGATGGGTACGACGGTAACGTCGCGCCCGTCTTTCCCGTCCGGCGTGGGGCCCACATGGATCACCGTCTGCTTGCCGGCGGTGCCGTTGAAGGCCTGGTAGATGTTGTCGGAGCCCTTCAGGTCGCGGCCGTTGACGGCGAGCAGATACTCACCCTGCTTGACGTAAACGCCGGGCAGGGTCAGTGGCGAGGCGAGGCCGGGCGTCCAGTTCTGCCCGCCCAGTATCTTGACGATGCGGTAACGGCCGTTCTCGATGGAGTAGTCGGCGCCCAGCAGGCCGGTCCTGGGTGCATTGTCATGCGAGCCCGGGCCGCTGATGAACATGTGGCCCACATTGATCTCGCCCAGCATCTCGGTCGAGAGGTAGCTGAACTCCGCGCGCGAGCCGAGCCCGGCGAGATAGGGCTGATATTTGGCCTCTATTTTGGGAATGCTGAGGCCGTGGGTATTGGGGTCGTAGAGGAAGTCGCGCTCGATGCGCCAGGTCTCGTGGTAGATTTGCCGCCACTCGGCGCGCAGGTCGATGGTGGTTTCCATGCCATGCAGGTTGAGCGGCTTGCCGGGGTTGTCGTTGCCGGGCTTCAGATCGTCGGCCGCGGCGATGGTGTAGCCGCCGTGGCGCGCGTACATCACCTTGGAACCGTCGGCGGAGACGGTGAAGCCGTCGAGATCGCTCAGCACCTGCTCGGGCTGGCGCTTCTCCAGCGTAAAGCGCCACAGAGCCTCGATGGGTGAGCCGCCGCCCTCCTCATCGGAGGAGCGGCCTACGGGCGAGCCCTCCGTGAGATAGAGCACGCCGTCCTTGCCCGCGAGCAGGCTGCTGTAGTTGTGCTCGGGCAGGGGCAGCGAGAGAATGCGGTTGCCAATGCCGTCGAGATCGACGGTGACCTTCACCGTCTTGTCCTTATCCTTGTCTTTGTCCTTATCGTCCTTCGCGGCGTTCTTGTCCTTATCCTTATCCGAAGACTTATCGGCGTCCTTATCCTTGCCGTCCTTCTTGTCGTCCGCCTTTTCATCTTTGATCTTCTCGTCGTCGCTCTCGGGCGGGATAGGCGACGCGCCATCCTTGGCCAGCACCACCACATACGGTGCATTGGTCTCGGAGCGGTCGAGCGAGGAAAGATCGATGCCGGCGTTGGAAGGGCCGTCATTGGTGGACGCGAGGAAGTAGAGATACTTGCCGTTGTGGTCGAAGGCCGGGTTGGTGGCGTCGCTCAGGCCATCGGTGACCTGCGTGAACTTGTGCGTCTCCATCGAGTAGAGGAAGATGGCGTTGAGCTGGTTGTTCAGGTCGCGCTGGTAGGCGATCCATTTCGAATCGGGCGACCACGTCGCGCCGAAGCTGCTGCCGAAGCCGCCGTAGATGCCTTGATCCACGAGCACCGGCCTGGCCGCCGCGGAGGTGCCCGCAGGCACATCGACAACCCACAAGTGCAGATGCTTATCGGTGTAAGCGATGTGTTTGGAATCGGGCGACCAGGTGGGGTTGTAGAAGTAACTCGGATCGGGCCCGAGGTCGATGATGGTGGGCGCCTTGAAGCCGGTCTGGTCGTGGATGTAGAGCTTGTACTCGCCGGAGGCATCGGAGAAGTAGGCGATGGATTTGCCATCGGGCGACCAGGAGGGGTTGCGCTCGGCCGCGCCGGGCGTGTTGGTCAGGTTGCGCGTGTCGCCCTTTTCGCCGGGTACGGTAAAGATTTCTCCGTGAGCCTCGAAAGCAGCGCGCGCGCCGGTGGGCGAGAGGTCCGAGTTACGAATCTCGTCGGCCCGCACGGTGGCCAGATGCGGCTGAAGGTTGGGCAGTTCGCCGTGAATGGTGATGGAGACGGGCGTGTCGGCGTTGGTGGCCGTGTCGAGTAAATGAATGGAGCCGAACTGCTCGTAAACCAGTCCGCCGGGGCCGGCCTGGAAGGTTTTGAAATCGAGGCCGGAGTTGTGCACCACCTCGGTGACGGCCTTCGAGTCCACGTCGTATTTGAAGAGCGAGACGTGGCCGCTGCGGTCGGAGAGGAAGTAGACGGCGTTGCCCACCCACACCGGGTTTGAGTCGTTGGAGTTCTCGCGCGGCACCTTGACCAGGTCGAGGGTCTTGAGATTCACGATCCAGATGGGCGTGGTCTGCCCGCCATAGTAGCGCTTCCATGCCTGTTCCCACTTGGTTATGGGCTGATAAGCGATCTCGGAGCCGTCGGGCGAGAATGAGCCCTGGAAGCCGGTGGGCAGGGGCAGCGGCTCAGGCATGCCGGAGCCGTCCACATGCACCAGGAAGAGCTTGAAGAAGTGGCGATAGCTCATTTCCATGCTGATGATCAGCACGCTCTTGCCGTCGTGCGACCAGCCAACCACACTGCTGCCGACGGGGTTCCATGTAATGCGGCGCGGCACGCCGCCGCCGGCGGGCACAATGTAAACGTCGGTGTTGCCCTCGAGATGCGCCGAATAGGCGATCTCCGAGCCGTCAGGCGAGTAGAACGGGCCGCTGGAGACATGGCCGTTCGAGGTCAGCCGCTCCGCCTCGCCGCCGTGCCGGCTTACCGTCCACACATCGTCAGCGTAGAGGAAGGCGATCTTGTCCTGCGAGAGCGAGGGGTTGCGCAGCAGCAGCGGAGCCTGCGCGTGCGTGGCCGGAGCCAGGGCGACAACACATGCCAGCGCCGCGACGGCAAACAGGACACGCGCAATGCGAAGAGAAACAAACTTCATGGTGCCTCCAAAGGGAAATTAATTGCGCAGTCCGCTTGCGCGGGCTGCACGCCTGACTGAAGCGGGGTACGGTGGGGATGGCTTGCTCTGGCCGGACGGCGCAAGGACATTGCAACGCGCAACAGGATCGTGCCCCGCATTCATCGGAATACGGTGAAGGCCTGCAAGCGGTTCCCTATTGAGCTGTCCGCCAACGCAGAAATACTATCAGCGCGAGGGCATGACTGGCGGAATTTCCGCTGGGGCCGTGCCGCCGAACCCGGACGGACGCCGGTCATGTATCGTTTGGGAGAGCGGCGCGGCGCGGAACGCAGCCTGTATCCATGAACGTTCTCCAACAACTCTTCGAGCGGCATTTTCACCATCCGGCAGAGAGCGCGCAGCCGCTGCAGGGCCAGCTTGGCGGCTCCGGCCGTGCCATTGTGCGGCTCAGCGGCGGGGGCCACAGCGCCATCGGCATCCTCTATCCGGTACGCGAAGAGAATGCCGCCTTCCTCGAATTTTCGCGGCATTTCAAACGCCACGGGCTGCCGGTGCCCGCCGTCTATGCCGAAGATCTGAATCAGGGCGCGTATCTCGAAGAGGACCTGGGCGACACCACGCTGTTCGAGTTCCTGGGCGCGCACCGCAGCGGCGAGGACCTTGCGCTGGAGGCCGTGGAGGCTTACCGCAAGGTGGTGGCCGTGCTGCCGCGCTTTCAGGTGGTGGCGGGCCGCGACCTGAACTACAAAGTCTGCTATCCGCGCGCGAGCTTTGACCGGCAATCGATTGCCTGGGATCTGAACTACTTCAAGTACTACTTTCTGCGGTTGGCTGGAGTGCCGTTCAACGAGCAGGCGCTTGAGGACGACTTCATACGGCTGACCAGGTTTCTGCTCACCGCGGAACGCGGCTCCTTTCTTTATCGCGACTTTCAGTCGCGCAATGTGATGCTGCGTGATGGCGAACCGTGGTTTGTCGACTACCAGGGCGGGCGCAAGGGCGCGCTGCAATACGACATCGCTTCGCTGCTCTTCGACGGCAAGGCCGACCTGCCGCCGGCGCTGCGCCAGCAACTGCTCGAGTACTATCTGGATTGCCTCGCGCAGCATATCGAGGTCGACCGCGCTGTATTTCTGCATCACTACTACGCTTTCGTCTACGTGCGCATTCTGCAGGCGCTCGGCGCTTATGGCTTTCGCGGCTTCTACGAGCGCAAGGCACATTTTCTGCAAAGCGTGCCCTACGCGCTCAAGAATCTGCGCTGGCTGGCGCACCACGTAAAGCTGCCCGTCGCGCTGCCCGCGCTGCTTGACGCACTGCAGGCTCTGCAATCCTCAGAGAAGCTCAAGAGCCTTGCGCCCACGGCAGAGGGGCTCACGGTGCGGGTATGCAGCTTCTCGTTTCATCACCAGTTGCCCGCGGACGACTCCGGCAACGGCGGCGGTTTCATCTTTGATGCGCGCAGCCTGCCCAATCCTGGCCGCGAAGCGCGCTACAAGCAGCTCACCGGGAAAGACGCGCCGGTCGTCGAGTATCTCGAGCAGCATCCGAGCGTCGATGAGTTCTATGAGCACACGCGCGCGCTGGTGGATGCCAGCGTAGCGGCGTATCAGCGCCGCGGCTTCAACCATCTCATGGCGTCCTTCGGCTGCACGGGCGGGCAGCATCGCTCCGTGTATCTTGCCGAGCGGCTCGCGCAGCACCTGCGTGCCGCTGGCGTGGCCGTCGTGCTCTCGCATCTGGAGCAGGAGAGCTGGCCGCGATGAGAGCGATGGTGCTGGCGGCGGGGCTGGGCACGCGCCTGCGCCCGCTCACCAACGACCGGCCCAAGGCGCTGGTCGAAGCCGGTGGCCGCACCATGCTCGAGCTCACACTCATGCGCCTGCGCAGCTTCGGCGTGCGCGAGGCCATCGTCAATGTGCATCACTTCGCCGATGCGGTCGTCGACTATTTGCAGAGGCACAGCAACTTCGGCATGCGTATTGAGATTTCGCGCGAGCCGGTGCTGCTCGACACCGGCGGCGGCCTCAAGAAAGCCGCGCCTTTCTTTCTCGACGGCAGCGCCCGCGCAGAGGAACCGTTCCTGCTTCACAATGTCGATGTGCTCAGTACCATTGACCTGGCCGCGATGCTGCGCGCACACATCGAGCGCGACGCGCTTGCGACGCTGGCGGTGCAGGAGCGCGCCACTTCACGCGCTCTGCTTTTCGATACACAGGACCATCTCTGCGGACGCCGCGCCGGCGATGCCGCGCCGGAGCTCGTGCGCCCCGCCGCCAACACGCAGGCGCTCGCCTTCTGCGGCATCCACATTCTCTCGCCGCGCATCTTCGCCGCGCTTGAGGAAGACGGCGTCTTCTCCATCATCCCCGCGTATCTGCGCCTGGCCGCGAAGGGCGAGACCATCGCCGCGTTTCATGCGGACGCCTATCGCTGGCGCGACCTCGGCAAGCCGGAAAGTGTGGCCGAGGCCGCGCAGGAGATCGCCGCGGCGGATCGTGCCGCCTTTACAAAGCGGCCTTGTTCAGAGGTTCCTTAGTAGCTGCGTACCCATTCCAGGATCGAGCGGACGGCGATGCCGCTGGGGCCTTTGGCGATGTAGGGGCGTGAGTCCTCGATCCAGGCCATGCCGGCGATGTCGAGGTGTATCCAGGGCGTGTCCTCGGCGAAAGTCTTAATGAACTCGGCGGCGGTGCTGGCGCCGCCCCAGCGTCCGCCGGTGTTTTTTATGTCGCCGATGTCGGACTTGATCATTTCGGCGTACTCGTCGCCGAGGGGCAGCCGCCAGAATTTTTCGCCGGAGGTTTCGAGGGCGGCGTTGAACTTTTCGTAGGTTGCGTCGTCGTTGGAGAATACGCCGGCGTTGGCCATGCCGAGAGCGACGACGCAGGCGCCGGTGAGCGTGGCCGCGTCGATCAGGTGGGTTGCGCCGAGCTGGCGCGCGTAGGTGATGCCGTCGGCCAGCACCAGGCGGCCTTCGGCATCGGTGTTGATGATCTCGATGGTCTTGCCGGGCTTGCCCGGAGCCAGGGGCATCGCGGTCTGCACGTCGCCGGGCTTCTGAGCCTTGCCGTCGGGCATGTTCTCTGAGGCGCAGACGATGCCGATGACGCGGACCTGGGGCTTGAGCAGCGCGATGGCGCGCATGGCGCCGAGCATGGCCGCGCCGCCGGCCATGTCGTACTTCATCTTTTCCATGCTGTCGGCGGGCTTGATGGAGATGCCGCCGGTGTCGAAGGTGATGCCCTTGCCGACCAGGCCGAGCACCGGTCCGCTGGTGACGCCAGTCGGCTCATAGCGCAGCACGATGAGCGCGGGCGGCTCCTCGGAGCCCTGCGAGACGCTCCAGAATGCGCCCATCTTGAGCTCGTGGAGCTTGTCGGTGGAGTAGACCTCGGCCTTGAGGCCGACTTCCGCGGCCATTTGGGCAGCGCGCTGGCCCATGATGGTGGGCGTGAGCTTGTTGCCGGGCTCGTTGACCAGTTCGCGCGTAAAGTTCTGGCTCTCGCCGATGATGACGCCCTCGGCGAAGGCCGCTTTCACGGCGGTCTTATCCGTGCTAGCTTGGTCCGCGCCGGCCGGGGCGGCCACGGTGAAGGACTGGATGCTCAAGTCCTTGCGGTCGCTGCGGTAGGTGTCCGGGTCGTAGTCGCCGACGAATGCGCCCTCAACAGCAGCACGCGCACCTCCTGCGGAGGGCAGATTTTCGGATACGGGGAGTGCGAAGGCGAGCGCGCGGATGCCGCGGGGTTTGCCGAAGCGGGTGGCCGTTCCGGCGGCGTTGCGCACGCTGTGCACGGTGGCTTTGGCCTGCTTGCCCAGTCCCACGATGAGCAGGCGTTTGGCTTTGAGGCCGGCGGGTGCGTGCAGCAGCAGCGTCTCATTGGCGCCGGCCTTGTATTCGCCGCTGGCCAGCACGCTGGCTGCGGCGGCGATGACGGCGGCATCTGTTGTGAGCAGACCGGGCGCGGGTTTGGCGTCGGGGCTTTTGTCGGTCTGGGTGTCGGCGGCCACCACGGCCAGCAGTTCGGTGTCGATGGCGGCGAGAGGAGCGAAGGTCAGTTCAGTTCGCATGCCCCTATTCTTTCACCAGAATCACAGTCGAGTGCAACAATGGGCACGAAGTTGCAGGTTTTCTTGAAAAGATTTCAGATTGAATCTGACGATTCCTGTTGGATGGATACAATCGTAGCAATTGTCAACAAGGTAGAGGATGACTATGCCAGATTATAAATGGACACCCATTGAGCCTCTTGCCGTGGCTGATGGAGCAGAGGAACTGGCAGGGAACCTTTCGCTTTACGAGTCATGGCGCGCTGCGCAAGATAGTTTGAAGCGCTATGGCGGTAATCAGGTCGATGAATTCAAACGCAAGCTTGTTCGGCGGCTAAGCATTGAGACAGGAATATTGGAGCGGTTATATGACCTTGATCGAGGCACGACAGAGGCTTTGGTACAGAAAGGCTTTGTGGAGAGTCTCGTTGCGCACAACACGACTGATATTCCACCCGCTAGATTAATTGATATTCTTAGAGACCAAGAGGCTGCAATTCAGTTGGCGATGGATGTTATCGGGAAAAGTAGGCAACTTACAAAAGGATTGATGCACGAACTTCATACGGTACTGACGCGCCATCAAGAGTCAACATCCGCCGTGGATCAATTCGGTCAACGACTTGAGATTCCCTTGTTGCGCGGGAAATTTAAAGAGCATCCGAACAACCCGCGTCGTCCGGACGGAACGACTCATGAATATTGTCCACCTGTTCATGTCGAATCCGAGATTGAGCATCTACTTGGGATGCTTGAGGCCTATCAGGATCGGGATCCGGTTCTAGTTGCCGCATGGGCGCATCACCGCTTTACTCAGATCCATCCCTATCAAGATGGAAATGGGCGGCTGGCGCGCGTCCTCGTTACGATGATTTTGTTGCAAAAAGACTTGCTGCCAATCGTCCTGGATCGAGATATTAGAACCGATTATATCTCGTCGTTAGAGGCTGCTGACCGCGGAGACTTGTCAAGCTTAATTCGAATTTTTACGAGTATCGAGCGAAATGCCATATTGCAGGCGCTGAGCGTCAATCAAGAGACGGAGATCGAGCAGCAGAGGCTTCTTACGGACGCTGTAATTGTTAGCCTCGCTAATAAATTTAACAAGCGAAAACAAGTACGCGAGGCTGAATTGCTAGGAGTGAATAACCTCGCCGCTTCCCTGAGGGGAGTTGCCTCCAAATTCATCAGAGGAAAGTTGGAAAGTTTTCGAGATGAATACAATCATGCAATAACCGGTTCTTTTCGCGCGATGGTTGCTCGGCTTGATGGCGGCCCAGAGAACGAAAAGTCACACTATTATCGGAATGAAGTTATCCGCATGGCGCAGAGGTCCCAGCAGTACGCTAATTTTAGCCAGAATCATTACTTTGCTCAATCGAGCATCAAAATCGCTGGCGATCTGTTTAAATTTGTAGTTTCTTTTCACCATGTTGGAGCCATCCTCAGTGGAATTATGGAAGCGACAGCTTTTGCGACTATTCAATCCAATGAAGAGAACGATGAGGGCAGAGGAGAATCTGCTTTCATCCCTTGCTCGTTTGAGCCGTTTGCATTTACCTGGAAAACAAGTTTGTCTGAAATACAAACCTTATTTACGACCTGGCTTGATACTTCCTTGGCCGTCGGCCTCAAGGAATTCGGAGATCGGCTGTGAAAGAAGAAGTTCGGAATCGCTTCAGCCGCAGAGTGGCATGAAATCGGCGCTAACGTCCGGTACGGTGCTTGCTGGCGTTGATGGCGGAGCGGGCCTCGCGGTCGGCCTCGCGGCGGCGCTCGGTCTCGCGCTTGTCCCAGTCCTGTTTGCCCTTGGCCAGGGCCAGCTCGCACTTGACGCGGCCGTTTTTGAAGTAAAGCCGGGTGGGGATGAGCGTGTGGCCTTTGATCTGCGTCTTTGACTGTAGCTTGCGA
>DASQSP010000230.1:0-2011 GCA_035642355.1 Occallatibacter sp. | reverse complement strand
GCTCATGGGCAACGCCGTCGAACTCATCGCCGACGTCGGCGTTGCCGGCATCCATCGCCTGCTCGCTCAGAAAAGCGCACTCGAGTCCGCGCGCGTGCTCGTGGTTTGCGCCGGCATGGAGGGCGCTCTGCCCACGGTGGTCGCCGGCCTCGTCGGAGCGCCCGTCATCGCCGTGCCCACCAGCGTGGGTTACGGCGCAGCCTTCGGTGGCGTCGCGGCGCTGCTGGGAATGCTCAACTCCTGCGCGCCCAATGTCTCGGTCGTCAACATCGACAACGGATTCGGCGCGGCCTCCATCGCCTCGCTCATCAATCATCTCGACTGAGCGTTCAATGCGGCGTCGGCAACTCCAGCCCGCCGTTTTGGTACTCTAGTCAGGTAAGGAGATCCGGCCCATGGACATCACTTCGCCCTTCTTCGTTGTTCCGGTTATCGTCGCGGTCTTTGCCGCCTGCATACTGTTTGCCACCAGCAGCAAGGAAGACGGCCACTCCGCGCACTAGGCCGAGGAGATCGCCGATGGCGACGCGCTCCCCTTCGCGCACATTGATGCGGCTCCTGTGCATGGATATGGTGTAGAGGCCGTGGCCGAAGACCACGCAGCCACACTCCAATCCCGCGCACGGATTATGGTGGAAAGCAGCCGCAATGACCTCTGAAGACACACCCCTCGCGCCCGGTCTCTACCTTGTCGCCACGCCCATCGGCAATCTCGGCGACATCACCCTGCGCGCGCTCGACATTCTCCGCCGCGCCGACCTGATCGCCTGCGAAGACACCCGCCAGACGCAAAAGCTGCTCAACCACTTTGAAATCTCCACGCCGGCCACCAGTTGCCATGAGCACAACGAGCGCCAGCGCGCGGTCGAGTTCGTTGAAGCCATCCAGAACGGCAAAAAAATCGCAGTGGTATCCGATGCAGGCATGCCCGGCATCAGCGACCCCGGCACCGTGCTCGCTGCCGCGGCCATCGCCGCCGGCCTGCCGGTGATCCCTATCCCCGGCGCCAACGCCGCGCTCAGCGCCCTCATTGCCAGCGGCCTGCCCACCGGCGAGTTTGCCTTTCTCGGCTTCTTGCCGGAGAAAGCCGGCGCACGCCGCTCCCGCTTGGAAGACCTGGCCGCGCAGCCCCGCACCCGCGCGCAGACGCTCATCTTCTACGAAGCGCCCCACCGCATCGCGGACACGCTCGCCGACTTCGAAGCCGTCTATGGCCCCGCACAGCACATCGTTCTGGCACGCGAACTCACCAAGCTGCATGAGGAGTTCCTGCGCGGCCCCGTCGCTGGCCTGCGCAAAGACCTCGCCGACCGCGACCGCATCCGCGGCGAGTTCGTACTGCTCTTCGAAGTGGGTGCCCCCGGTCTCTCGCACTTAGAGACCGGGGAGCATTTGCAGACCGGGGATGGACCTCAGCGTGCCCGCGAGTCCATCTCTACGCGCGTCGCCCGCCTGCAATCCGAAGCAGGCCTCGACGAGAAAGAAGCGCTCAAGCGTCTGGCCCGCGAGCTAGGTCAATCCAAGAGCGAGTTATACCGCGAGCTACAGCGCGAACGCGCGAGACGCAAGTAGCAAGTGGTAAGTTATAAACGACCCACGAATGAGCTACTAGTTCCTAGTCCATGTTCCGCGGTCTCTGAATCATCCGCACGGCCTCATCCGCATCCGCGGCCACCTGCAACAGCGCCCGGTTCCCCTCCTTCAGGAACCCCGCCGCCACCGCCGTATCCAGAAACGCCAGCAAACCATCCCAGTAGCCGTTTGTGTTGATCAGCACGCAGGGCTTGGCGTGAATCTTCAACTGCGCCCAGGTCACAATCTCCATCAACTCATCGAGCGTGCCGTAGCCGCCAGGCAAAATCAGGAACGCATCGGCCAGCTTCACCATCCGCGCCTTGCGCGCATGCATCGTGGCCACAACTTCGAGCCGCGTCAGTCCGGCGTGCGCAATCTCGCTGCCGGCAAGCACCTCCGGCAGCACGCCAATCACCTCCGCGCCGCCGGCCAGCGC